>JBEBRQ010000006.1:0-79761 GCA_040394755.1 Castellaniella defragrans
GCATGTTCGCCGGCATGGCCCGCGACAAGAAAAAGCCCAAGAAGATGAAGGTGCGCGAAGCCTTCAAGCTGATCGTCGACGAAGAAGCCGCCAAGCGCGTCAACGAAGAAGACCTGCGCACCGTGGCGATCAACAACGTCGAACAGAACGGCATCGTCTTCCTGGACGAAATCGACAAGATCGCGGCCCGCCAGGAAAGCGGCGGCGCCGACGTCTCGCGCCAGGGCGTGCAGCGCGACCTGCTGCCGCTGGTCGAAGGCACCACCGTCAACACGCGCTACGGCATGGTCCGCACCGACCACATCCTGTTCATCGCCTCGGGCGCCTTCCACCTGTCGCGCCCTTCGGACCTGATCCCGGAACTGCAGGGCCGCTTCCCCATCCGCGTGGAACTCGACTCGCTCAGCGCCGAGGATTTCGTCCGCATCCTGGACGCGACCGACGCCTCGCTGACCAAGCAATACCATGCGCTGCTGGCCACCGAGGACATCGAACTGGACTTCACGCCGGAAGGCATCCGGCGCCTGGCCGAAATCGCCTTCGAGGTCAACGAGCGCACCGAGAACATCGGCGCGCGCCGCCTGTACACGGTGATGGAGAAACTGCTCGAGGACCTGTCCTTCGAGGCGGCCAACCCCGGTGCCCAAAAGGTCGTGATCGACACCGCCTACGTCAACGACAAGCTCGAGGCCACGGCCAGCAGCCAGGACCTGGCGCGCTACGTGCTGTAGGCGCCAGCGGCGTGGTCACTTGGACAGCTTGGTGATCACGTACTTGTCCTGGCGGCGGGTGGCGGTGAACTTGACCGTGTCACCCGCCTGGATTCCCTTGAGCAGCGCGGGATCGATCTGGTAGACCAGCGTCATGGCCGGCAAGTCCAGATCACTGATGGCGCCGTGTCTGATGGCGATCGTGCCCTGCGCGGCGTCCACGCGCCGCACCTCGCCGCTGGCCTGGGCCTCCTGGGCCTGGGCTGGCGCGGTGTATGTGGCGACCGTTGCCAACGCGGCCAAGGCCGCCGCTCCCGATCGCGAAAATATCGTTCCGAGCATACGCTAAACTCCTTTTCCGTACCAATATACCCCCAAAAGGAAGCACCTTGCCCGACCCCATCCCCGGTTACACACTGCGGCCCACCATCGAATCCGACATTCCCCGCATCCTCGTCCTCATGCGCGAGATGGCGGCATTCGAGAAACTCACCGGAATCCTGAGAGCCACCGAAGACAGCCTGCGCGCCAGCTTCTTCGGCCCGGCGCCCACAGCCCATTGCCTGGTCATCGTTCCCGCGGACGATGACCGGACGCCGATCGCCTACATCATGTGGTTTCACAACTACTCCAGTTTCCTGGACAAGCGCGGCCTGTACCTCGAGGATGTGTACATCACGCCGGAACACCGGGGGCGCGGCCTGGGCGGCTGGGTGCTCAAGCATCTGGCGAAACTGGCGCTGGACCTGGATTGCGGACGCTTCGAATGGGTCGTGCTGGACTGGAACCAGAACGCCATTGATTTCTACCAACACCACGGCGCCGAGATCCTGGACGACTGGCGCGTGGTCCGCCTGACCGGGGACGCCCTGCGGCGCCTCGCGCAAACCCCCTGACACAGAGTTATATTCGACCACATCACACCCATTCCGGCACGACGCGAGATCACCATGTCCATCCGCCTTTCCATCATCAGCACCCGCACCGGCGACGATGGCACCACCAGCCTGGGGGATGGCACACGCCTGTCCAAGGACGCGCCGCGCATCGCCGCCCTGGGTGACGTCGACGAGCTCAACAGCATGATCGGCCTGTGGCGCACCGAGCCCCTGCCGGCCGACATCGACGCCCTGCTCGGGCGCATCCAGAACGATCTGTTCGACCTGGGCGGCGAGCTCTGCATTCCCGGCCATGCCGCCATCACCGAGGCACACGTCACGCGCCTGGACGAGGCCCTGAACCATTACAACGCTGGCCTGGACCGCCTGCAGGAATTCATCCTGCCCGGCGGCTGCAGGCCCGCGGCACTGGCTCACATGGCGCGCACCCTCGCCCGGCGAGCCGAACGCTCGGTGGTTGAACTCGGCCGCCAGGACGCCGTCAACCCGCCCGTGCGCCAGTATCTCAACCGCCTCTCGGATCTGTGTTTCGTGCTGGCGCGCGTGCTGAACCACGCCGCCGGCGTCCCCGATACCCTCTGGACGCGGCAGGACAAGGAATAGCCCGCGGACGGCGCCGCATCCCCGGGCCCGGGCGAACACAGGCCGGCGGCGAGGCAGACAGGCCCTCAGCGCGCGTCCGAGGAATGGACCTCGAGCGCCTCGAGAAAACGCGACACCATGTTGTACGTGGCGATCGTCGCGGTCAGTTCGACCAGCCCGACGGCATCGAAATGCGGACGCAGGGCGTCGAACACCGGATCCCCCACCTGCACGGACAGAGTCATCGCATCGGTATAGGCAAGGACCGCGCGTTCTCGCGTGTCGAACAAGCCCTCAGGCGGCACACGCTCGCGCAAGGCATCCAGTTGCGCCTGACGCAAGCCCTCGCGCAGGGCGATCGGCGCGTGCTGATCGGCCTCGTAGGGCGCCCGGTTCAAATAAGCGATGCGCATGATGACCATCTCGCGCAACGCCCCATCCAATCGGGTCCGCTGGCGGATCCCGGTCAGGTGGGCAAGCCAGCCTTCGGCCACGGCGGGGCTGTGCAGCAGCATCTGATACAGATGCAGCACACTGCCGCGCTGCGCCACGATGCGCTCGACCAGGGCCCGCGCCGGCCCTTCGCCGGCAGACGCATACTCGATTCTGGCCATGATGATCCTCCGGCTCCTTTCTGCTAGACGGGCAACACCTCGCGCACCGTGCGCGCCAGACGCTCGACGATCCCGTCGATATCGGCGGCCGTGCAGATAAACGGCGGCGCGAGCAGCACGTGATCGCCGCGCACACCATCGATGGTCCCGCCCATCGGGTAGATCATCAGCCCATTGGCCATGGCCTGGCGCTTGAGCAGGGCATGGGTCTTGCGGGCGGGGTCCAGCACCGATTTGTCCGCCTTGTCGCGCACGAATTCGATGCCGGTGAACAGGCCGCGGCCACGCACATCCCCCACATTCGGATGATCCCCCAGGACCTCGCGCAGCCGGGCCCTGAGCTGCTCGCCCCGGGCGCGCACATTGGTCAGCAAGTCGTCGCGCTCGATCACGCGCTGCACCGCGAGAGCGCCCGCGCAGGCAGCGGCATGACCCATGTACGTATGGCCATGCTGGAAGAACCCGCTGCCCTGGACAATGGTGTCATAGATCCTGCGGCTCGCCAGCATGGCGCCGATGGGTTGATAGCCCGCGCCCAGCCCCTTGGCGATGACGAGGATGTCTGGCGTCACCTCGTCCTCGGCGCAGGCGAACAGGTAACCGGTGCGACCCATGCCCGCCATCACCTCGTCGAGGATCAACAGCACGCCGTAGCGCTCGCACACCTCGCGGATGCGCCGCAGATAAGTCCGCACCGGCGGCAGCGCGCCGGCCGTCGCCCCCACGACGGTTTCAGCCACGAACGCCGCCACATTTTCCGGGCCGATCTCGAGGATCTTTTGTTCGAGTTCCTGCGCCAGCCGCGCGGCGTATTGCTCCTCGGTCTCGTCCGGCCGCTGGTCGCGATAGGCATAGCAGGGCGAGACATGATGGGCCGGGACCAGCAGGGGCAGAAACGGCGCGCGCCGCCAGGCATTGCCGCCAATTGCCAGCGCCCCCAGCGTATTGCCGTGGTAGCTCTGGCGCCGGGCGATGAACTGGCTGCGGGAATCCTCGCCGCGTTCGACGAAATACTGGCGCGCCAGCTTCAAGGCGGCCTCCACGGCCTCCGAGCCGCCGGACACGAAATACACGTGATCCAGATCGCCGGGCGCGCGCGCCGCAAGGAAATCGGCCAGGTCCTCGCAGGCCTGTGTGGTGAAGAACGAGGAATGGGCATAGGCCAGCTCATCGAGCTGCGCCTTGATCGCCGCGATCACATCCGCATGGCCATGCCCCAGACAGGACACCGCCGCGCCGCCGGAGGCGTCGATGTATTGCTTGCCGTCCTGATCGAACAGGGAAATCCCCTGCCCGTGGACGGCGCGTTTCAGCGTATGCTGCGGATTGCGATGAAAGACATGGGTCATCATGTATGTTCCTGGCGCCCCGCCGGACAATGACGGCGCGCCGATTATTCAACAAATGTTTCGAGTATCATAATACTTGGAACAAATAAATCAATTCCATCGAGACTTCTTTCGCCCGACCGTCATGCAAGCGCCACAAACCCTGGAGGCCCTGATCCAGCATATCCAGTCCCGCTACAAAGATCTGAGTCCGCAATTCCAGATCGGCGCACGCTATCTGATCGATCACCCGACCCAGGTTTCGATCCTGTCGATGCGCAAGGTCTCCGCCCTGGCCGGCGTCCAGCCGGCAACCCTCACGCGGCTCGCGCAATTCCTCGGCTATGCGGGCTGGGAATCCCTGAAATCGGTGTTCAATCAACAGTTGCACATGCGCCCGGGCGGCTATGCCGACCGCGCCCAGGCCTTGATCGACGGCCGCCAGTCCGAACTCGCCGACTGGGTCCGCGGCACTCAGGCGCAATCCGCCAACCTGCTGGCCCTGGGCGCGGACAATGCACGGGCGATGCCCGACGCGGTGACGCACCTGCACCGGGCGCGGCGCCTGTACATCGCCGGATTCCGTTCCTCGTATCCAGCGGCCTTCAGCTTCAGGTATCTCTGCGGCCTGTTCCGGCCCGACGTCTACCTGCTGGACAACGCTGCCGGAACACTGGATCAGGACCTGCGCCACCTGGGTTCGAAGGATGCCGTCGTCATCATCAGCTTTGCGCCGTACTCCCGCGAAATCCGCCACATCACCGAGGCCGCGCGGCGCCAGGACTGCCCCATCATCGCCCTGTGCGACAGCCAGCTCGCGCCCGTGGCGATCGAGGCCACGGTCGTGCTGACATTCGCGACGCACGGCAGCTCATTCTTTCCATCGACCGTGGCGGCGCAAGGCCTGGTCGAGGCGCTCGCCCAGCAATTGCTCATGCGCGCCGGCACACGCGCCGTGCAGAGCCTGGCGCACGCCGAGGCCCATCTGCACGACAGCGGCGCCTACCTTTGAAACAACAGGCACGGTGACGGCATTTCCACAGACACGGGAGGACCGCCATGCTCGCATGGCTGCATACTGAAGGCACCCATCACGAGATCGGTGTCGCCCTGGGGCGCTGGGGCGCCCAGGCCTGCCACGACCATCTGCTGCGCTCGCCCGCATGGGCCAGCATCCTCCAGTGGCGCGGCAGCCCCGAGGCAAAGGCCATGCGCCAGCACGCCGAACAGGCCTTTCCCTGGATCATGAGCGAACTCTCGGGCCTGGCCGAGGGGCTGGAGCTGCCGCCCGAGGACGTCTTTCTATGGAACTGCCGCGGCGACCTCTGGTCGTTCGCGCCCGATGGCTGCACGACCGTGCTGGCCCCGGCGCGGCTGACACACAATGAGGACGGCGATCCAGGATTCGCCAATCGTTGCGGTTTGGTCGAGGTCCGGCCAGCCGACGGCCCGGCCTTTGTATCCTTTATCTATCCCGGATCGATCCCGGGCCACACGTTTGCCGTCAACGATGCTGGCCTGGCGATGACGGTCAACAACATCCGGGCGCGCCGCTCGGCGGCAGGCGTGCCGCGCATGATCCTGACGCGCGCCATACTCGCCCTGGACAGTCCCGCGGCCGCCCTGGCGCTGTTGCGCGACCAGCCGCGCGCGGGCGCCTTTCACCTGGGAATCGGCAGGGCGGGCGCCGGCGCCACATGCAGCGTGGAATTCTCGGCCCGGTCGGTTTCAGTCGAACACGTGGCGGCCGGCAGGCGGCTCCACGCCAATCACGCGATCCACACCGGCCAGGCGGGCCTGCCCCAGATCATGACGGCTTCATCGCGGCGCCGGCAAGCGCGCGGCGAGGCCCTGCTCGCCGCGGGCATGGACGCCCTCGACATTCTGGCCGACCAAAGCGATGCGGCCGAGCCCATCTACCGGAACTCGGCCGCGGATACAGACGACGAAAACACCATGGCAACCGCCGATATCAAGCTCGACGGCCCGCTGGTGTCATGGGTCGTGCAGGACCCCCCGAACGAAATCCAGTTTCGCCTCGAAGGGATCAGCCGCGTGTAATCAGGGTACCCGGCTGACCATGTACTCAATGGCTGCGCGCAGGGAAGCGTCGTCGGCCTTGGTGCCGCCACGCGGCGGCATCCCGCCCTTGCCGCTGATCACCACGCTGAGCATCTGATCCATGCCAGTGGCGATGATGGGAGCCCAGGCTTCTTTGCTGCCGAGCTTGGGCGCATTGGCGGCTCCGGTGGTATGGCAGGCGATGCACGCGGACTTGTAGAGCTTTTCGCCCGCGGGATTGGGCGCGCCGTCGGCGGCCGTCGCGACGAAAGGCAGGACGGCCAGTGCGAGAGCCGCGATACCAAAAGTCTTGAACATGGTAGGTGTCTCCTGAAAAGAAAGAAAAGGGCATGGCTCGAGCCATGCCCTCCGGGTTACGACGGTTTACTTCGCGGGGATGGGGCCGGGCGCGGCGACCTGCTTCATCAGATCATCGTTCCACTTGCCTTCGACCTTGACGTGGCCGGCGGCACCCAATTCGAAGGCCTCGATCAGGTTGTGGTTGACGTAGGCATAAACCCCAGGCTGCTTGAAGGTATAGAACGCAGCACCTGCCGAACCGCCCCGGATGAACCAGGTTTCGAGGTTCTTTTCAGGCGCATTGGCGAACTTGCCCGTCTCCCAGACCCAGTCGCCGTGACCGCCGATCAGGTGGGGACGCGTATCGCGGTTGGCCGAGGAGTGGATGAACAGCACGTGTTCGCCAACATTGGCCGTCATGGCGCCGTCGCCGGTGAGGGCGCCGACCTTGCCATTGAACACCACATGCGATGGGATCAGCCCGCGCATCACCTCGAGGGTGTCGCCGTAGCTGGCCAGAGGCGTATCGTATTCCTTGTACTTGCCGTTCTCGTCCTTGGGAATGTACAGGTCGAATTCGCCAATGGTGTAGACCTTGTCGTAGTGCAGCGGCTTGCCGTCGGCGTCCTTCAGGCCGTCGCGCGGCAGCACCATCAGGGTGCCGCTCATGCCGGACACCACGTGCCAGGCAACCATGCCCGTCGGCGCGCAGTGGTAGACGAAAACACCCGAACGGTCGGCCTTGAAGCGCAGCACGGCCTGCTCGCCCGGCTTGACCTTGGTCAGGCTGGCGCCGCCCAGCGCGCCCGTGGCCGCGTGGAAGTCGACATTGTGCTCAAGGGTGTTGGTGGCGGGGTTGACCAGCGTCAGCTGGACGTAATCGCCCTCATGGACGACCATGGTCGGGCCAGGCATGGAGCCGTTGAAGGTCATGGCCTGCAGCGTCGTCCCGTTTTCCTCATCGACGACGACCTTTTTCTCCTCGATCACCATCCGGAATTCGACGACCTTGGGAGCCGACTTGGTGGCTTGCTCGTGCGCATGCACAAGGGGAGGCGCGACTAGATCAACCTTGACGTGCTCGAGCTTGTCCGCCGGGTCGGCAGCAAGGGCTGCGCCACCCGCGAGAAGGGAAGCGAGAGCCGTAGCGGCAATGCACAAACGAAAAACCTTCATATTCAACTCCCTGAATGTGTTGTGTCTCGGTTCGACAAGGCATCTTGTCACAGGCGGGGTGAATGTCTGTTGCACTAGATCAAACGATTGCCCAACCCTGTCTTTCAATGCGAACAGGGTTGACATAACTCAATTTTCAAGACCTTCGCGCACCAAGCGAAAGCCCAGATTGCTGGGTGGCAGGCCGATCGAACAAGCGCCGTTGCGCGGATCACGAATGAAATCCGGCAGGGCGGCCACATGCGCGCCGCCCAGAACACGCACACCGCAGTTTTCGCGTGGCAGCAGCGGCAAGGTCCCCACCGTATAGCTGGCGAAACAGGTGTTGGTCCATTCCCATACATTGCCGCCAACATCCACCAGGCCCAGCGCATTGACACCGAAATGGCCGAAAGGCTGGGTCTGCTTGATGCGACCGCGGCTGCGCGAGTTCTCGCGCTCGTATTCGGCAAGCCAGCGCACGGCGGGATCATCGGGATCGGAAGGCAGGGGGCCATCCATGCGATAACGATCGGCGGCAGCACCCACCCACTCGGTATAGTCGGGCAGGCGCCAGGTCTGGCCGGTCGCGGCCGACAGCCAGGCCGCATAGGCGGTGGCATCGGCCCAGCTCACACCGATGGCCGGCAGATCCGGGGCCTGGAGATCGCGGAAACCCTTATCCAGACGTTTGCAAGCGGCCGCCTGCACGCAGCGGGCGTATTCGGCCTGGCTGACCTGGCGGCTCATGATGACCCGCCCGGACGGTGCCGTGGCATCGACGATGGGAGGATCGACCGGCGTGCCCCGATCCAGGAACTCACCGGGCACCTGCAGCTTGAACGTACTTGCGGGAATGGGAATCATGCGCAGGTCGGCCGAAACGATCGGCATCCCGGGAGCAGCATCCCCTCCCGCCACCTCGGGCAGGGGAGATTTTCCGGCAGCCGCCGCCGGGAATATCACCGCGACGGCCAGGCCGGCCAGCGTCCAGCGTCCGAGCAATCCTCGCGCGCGCATCAAGGTCTTCATAGGGCAATCCATTATCGGTATCGCCCCATTGGACACGCTTTCACCCGCGAATACCTTGTGCTAGCGCAAATGCGCACTCAATCAGCGCGTGGTCAACACCCCCGCCATTGCGGCGGCCGCTTTTCGATGAAGGCATCGATGCCCTCGCCCACGTCCTCGGCCATCATGTTGCCAGCCATGACCTCGGCGGCATACTCGTAGGCCTGCTCGAGGCCCATGCCGAGCTGGCGCCGCACCATGGACTTGCCGATGCGTACCGCCAGAGGGCTCTTGGCCTTGATCGCATCGACCAGGCCGCCGACGGCGGCATCCAGTTCGTCATCAGGCACGACCTGATTCACCAGGCCATAGGCCTGGGCCTGCCCGGCGCTGACGAAACGCCCCGTCACCAGCATCTCGAAGGCATTTTTCAAGGAAACATTGCGCGTCAGCGCCACGGCGGGCGTCGAGCAGAACAAGCCGACGTTGATTCCGGACACCGCGAAACGGGCGCTGGCCGAGGCCACGGCCAGATCGCAGCTCGCCACGAGCTGGCAACCGGCCGCGGTGGCCGTGCCATGGACGCGCGCGATGACCGGCACCGGGCACTGCACGATCGCCTGCATCAGACCGCCACACTGGCGAAACAGCGACAGGTAGTAATCCCGGTCGCCGGCATGGCTGCGCATTTGCTTGAGGTCATGTCCGGCGCAGAACGCGCGGCCGCGCGCCGCCACCACGATGGCCCGCAAGGCCTCGTCATGCGCGCAATCCTCGAACGCCGCCCGCAGGGCCGCGAGGACCTCCTCGGACAGCGCATTGAACTGCTCGGGCCGGTTCAGCGTCAGGGTCAGCACCCCATCCTGGCGATCCGCCAGGATGGGGTGCTGCGCGTCCGGATTCCCGCTGTTCTCGATCGCTTGACTCATGCTCTTGGCCCTCCTCGAATGGTCTCGACGGGCCGATGCCCATCCCTATATTAGTGTGAGTCCATGCAGGATATCAGCGTCCCGCCTCGACGGAAATACGCTCCCAGGCGCGTGCAAACCCGGTTGCCAGCCGCTCGCCGACCTCGGCCGGATCGGCCGCCACCCCGCAAGCCGCCATGTCCACCGTCCGCAATCCCTCGTAGCCGCAGGGATTGATGCCCAGGAAAGGCCGCAGGTCCATGTCGACGTTCAGGGCCACGCCATGATAGGCGCAGCCGTTGCGCACCTTGATGCCCAGGGCCGCGATCTTGGCGAGATCCGGGCCGCAAGGCTCGAGCAGCGCCTGCGCGGGCACGTAGATTCCCGGCGCGCCCGCCTTGCGGCAGGCGCCGGCCACCCCGTACTCTGCAAGCAATTCCAACACGACATCCTCGAGCAAGGCGACGAATTCCTTGACGAACACATGCCGCCGGCGTAAATCGACCAGCGTGTACAGGACGGCCTGCCCCGGGCCGTGATAGGTCACCTGACCACCGCGATTGCAATGCACGACCGGGATGTTCCCGGGGTTGAGCACGTGTTCCGGCCGGCCGGCCTGCCCCAGCGTGTAGACCGGCGCATGTTCGACCAGCCAGAGCTCGTCCGGCGTCGACGGCCCGCGCGACTCGGTGAAAGCCTGCATCGCATGCCATACGGGCTCGTACTCGGCGGGGCGCGGCAGGCGCCGGATCTTGATTTGGGATGACATTGCGGCCCGGGCCCCGTCAGAGGACTACGGACACCATCTCGTGCCCGTGCAGCGCCTGGTACAGCGCATCGAGCTGCTCGCGCGACTCGACTCGCACAAGCAGCGTCAGGCCGACGTAATTGCCGCGGCCGCTGGGCCGAATCTCGATGGTGCCAGGGTCGAAGCCCGGATCGAAAGTCCGCGCCACTTCGGCCATGACGCGGGCGAAATCCTCATGCGCGCGCCCCATCACCTTGATGGGAAAATCACAGGGATAGACGATCAGAGATTCTTCGGGTGGGATCGATTTCATAAAACGGCGATCGCCTCGTCATAAGCAGCGCGCAGCGCACGATAGACGGGCCCCGGCCGGCCCGTGCCGACGGGACGCCCGTCGTGCCACAGGATGGGCACGACCTCTTTGGTGGCCGAGGTCAACATCAATTCATCCGCGCCCGCCACCTCATCACGCGTAATTGAACGGGCCTCGAAAGGAATGCCGCAAGCCTGGGCGAGCTCCGCGAGCAAGCCGTAGCGCACGCCTTCGAGGATGTGATGATCGAGGACCGGCCCCAGCAATACCCCCTGGCGCACCACCCAGATATTGGCCGCCGAGGCCTCGCTGAGCAGACCATCGCGGAACTGAATCACATCATCGACGCCCGCCTCGACGGCCGCCTGTTTGGCGAGCACATTGCCCAGCAACGACACGGATTTGATATCGCAGCGATGCCAGCGGATGTCCTCGAGGCTGATCGTGCGCAGGCCGGTTTCGCGGACCTCGCCGACGCGCTCGAACGGCGCCACCATGCAAAAGATTGTCGGCCGCACGCCCGCAGGGAAAGGATGGTCGCGCCGGGCCACGCCCCGCGTCACCTGCAGATAAACCATGACGTCGCGGTCGCGGCCCTCGCGCGCCAGCATATCGAGGATCAAGCGTTCCCAGTCACCCCGGGACCAGCCCGTCTCCAGACTGACTGCCTTCAGGCTGCGCAGCAGGCGGGCCAGATGGCCCGCCATGCGAAACGGCCTGCCCCGATAGGCCGGCACGACCTCATAGATACCGTCGCCGAAGATGAACCCCCGATCGAGCACAGAGATCCTGGCATCCCCCAGGCGGATGTACTCACCGTTCAAATAAACGATGCTGTCGTTGTCGACGTCCGGAATCATGGCTCGGGTTTCAGGCGCACAGATCGATGGAAATCACTGGAACATCAGCCGAACCTTGTCGGTCAGCCGCCCGAAGAACCCCGCCTCGGCAACCGCCGTCTCGACCTGCAGGGGGATGATCTTGAGCGTCTTGTCGTCCAGGGACACCCGCAGGCTGCCCATTTCGTCGCCTTTGGCCAGCGGCGCCAGCAGGGGCTGGGTGTAATGAGCCACCGACTGAATGGCATCGGCGCGCCCGCGCGGCACGGTCACCCACAAGGTATCCCGCACGCCCAACCCGACGGTATCGGCTTCGCCTTCCCAGACCCGGGCCTGGACCGCCGCCTGTCCCGGGGCCAGCAGCTGCACGGTGTCGAAATTCTTGAAGCTCCAGTTCAGCAACTTGAGGCTGCTCTCGGTACGCGCGGCATCACTGGCCGCCCCCACCACCACCGCCACCACCCGGCGGCCGTCGCGCAGCGCGGTGGATACCAGGCAATAACCAGCGGACTGGGTATGGCCGGTCTTCAGGCCATCGACCGTCTCATCAGCCCACAGCAGGCGGTTGCGGTTGCTCTGCTTGATCTTGTTGTAGGTGAACTCACGCTGGCTGTAATAGTGCGTGTATTGGGGAAAGCGGCTGACCAGCTCGCGGGCCAGGCTTGCCAAGTCCCCGACCGTCGTCATGTGGTCCGGATCGGGCAGCCCGGTGGAATTGGTGAAGTGCGTGTGCTTCAGGCCGATACGCGCCGCCTGCTCGTTCATCATGGCCGCGAAGGCCGATTCGCTGCCGGCGACCGCCTCGGCCAGGGCCACGGTGGCGTCGTTGCCCGACTGCACGATCAGGCCCTGCAACAGCTCGTCGACCGTCACATCCGTGTTCGGATCGATGAACATCCGCGACCCCTCGGTCTTCCAGGCCTTCTCGGACACGTGCACCTTCTGGTCCAGTTTCAGACGGCCGCCGTCCAAGGCCTCGAAGATCACATAGGCCGACATCAGCTTGGTCAGCGAAGCGGGCTCGACCGGCTCATCGGGACTCTGGGCGGCGATTACCTGACCACTGGTCGCATCGAGCGTGATCCAGGCCTTGGCGCCCAGCGTGGGAGCGGGAATGTTCGAGAGCTCGCTGATGGTCGCCACCCGGTCCGCGGGTGGCGCCTCGCCCGTTCCCTGGGCGGGCGCCAGGGCGGGGGCGAGCAGGGCGCACGCAAGGGCGAAACGCGCGAATGAAGAACGGAATGTCGGCAGGGGCGAAAGCGTCATCATGAACATGAAATGAGATCTTCGGTCAGGTGATGGAACACCGGCCATTATAGGCAGCGGCATTCCCGGGCCTATGGCACGACGGCCCTCGAAATCGAGACAAAAAGCAAAAAACTGCAACGGGGCTCGCCGCCTCGACATTGGCAACCCCCGAAGGACGCCCGGAACCGCCCGCAAGGACGGAACGCCTGATTGAGCTAGCGACGTCCGGCTAGGCCATACAGACTGGATTCCACAATTCCCCTCAGGATCAGGAGCTTGCCATGAAAGAAATGGCCGGCATCGGGCACCACCGTCACCGGCAACTGCCGGGCCCTGGCGAAATCCATCCCCTCGGCCAGCGCAATGACCTCATCGTGCTCGCCGTGCACCAGCAGCGTGTCGCCCGGCACCGTGACCGTGCGAAAACGAAAGCGCTCGACGGCGCAACCGATCAGGATCAGGCGATCGGGCAAGGGCATCCCGCGATCCGCAAGCTCGGCATACAATTGGGCGGCGACAGCCGTGCCGAAAGAGAACCCGGCCAGCACCCAGGGACCGCTGGCAACCTGGGGCCAGGCCTCGATGAACTGCTCGACCAACAGACGCATATCCGTGGTTTCGCCTACAGCGCGGTCGAAAACCCCCGCCGAGGCCCCCACGCCGCGGAAATCAGGCCGCAACGCCATCAACCCATGCTGTACGCAGGCCCGGGCCACGGTGGTGACGATCTTGTTGTCGCGCGCACCGCCATGCAGGGGATGGGGGTGCAGGACCAAAGCCCAGCCCGAAGGCTCATCCTCCGGCAGGTCCAGGATGCAGTCGATGGCACCGACCGCGCCCTGGAATGTCGCTTTCTGGGTACGCAACAACATTTTGTCAAGAATCCTTTACACCGACCGGCATACGATACGCAAAGCGTCCCATTCTATATGACAGGCGACCGGATGGACCATGAAAACTTCGAATTCCCGCCCACGCCAGAGGCCATGGCCGAAGGGTTGCGGACAGCGCTTCCCGGCGCCTGGCGCATCGATTGGGTCGAGCGCACTGGATCCACCAACGCCGACCTGCTGGCGCAGGCCCGGCATAACGCCGGCATTCCCGCGCGCCCCTGGCTGCTGGGCTGCCACCTGCAGGAACAGGGGCGCGGACGCGCCGGACGCACCTGGCAAAACCGGCGGGGAGCCAATTTGATGTTCTCGTGCGCCTTCGACATCTTCCTGCCGGCCCGGCAACTGCCCACGCTGGCGCCCCTCATCGGCACATCTTCCTGTGAAACCCTGCGCGGCCTGCTCGGGCAGGACACCCGCAAGCGCCTGCTGATGAAATGGCCCAACGACCTGCTATGGGATCAGGGAAAGCTCGTCGGCATCCTGATCGAAACCACGCGCGCGGGCACCGCCACGGCGCCCGATCATTTCATCGTCATCATCGGACTGGGCCTGAACCTGCGCGACGCCCGCGCCCTGAGCCAGTCCCTGAGCCGCCAGGTCTCGGACTGGGCCGGCATCGCCGCAGCCGATCCCCTCGCGGGCCAGATCGACGCGGTCACCCTGGTCGCGCGCCTGGCGCGCGCCTGGTACGACGATCTCAACCGCGTGACCGCGCGCGGCTTCAAAGGCCTGGCGACGCGCTATGCCAAGGTCGACGCCCTGGAAGGCCAGCATCTGGACGTCCTGGATGACGGCCGCCTGCTGTACACCGGCATCGCCTGCGGCATCGATGCCGAGGGGCGGCTGCTGCTGCGCAACGCCCAAGGCGAGATTGCCGTATCGGTCGGCGAAGTCTCCGTCAGGGCACGCCCATGAACAACAAGCCCTCCGTGGTCCTGTTGATCGATGCGGGCAATACCCGCGCCAAGTTCGGCTGGATCGATCTTGGGAACGACGCGCGCGAAAGCCAGGCCCTCGCCCTGGATCACAGCCGGATCGACGACCTGGCGCCGCGGCTCGAGGCCCTGGACCTGCGGCCAACGCGCATCCTCGCCACCAACGTGGCGGGGCCCGCCATCGGACAGGCGCTGGACGCCCTCTGCCAGCGCCTGTTCAACCTGCCGGTGCAATGGCTCGATGGCCGCCACGGACAAGACCTGCTGCACAATCACTACCGCAATGCCAACAGTCTGGGCGCGGACCGCTGGATGGGGCTGATCGGCCTGCTGCACCGGGTCCGCGAATACGCCGACTGGACCTGTGGCGTGCCCATGCTCCTGGCGACCTTCGGCACCGCCACCACGCTGGACACCATCGCACTGCAAATCGATGAGGGCCAGCCCCGGGCGCATTTTCTGGGAGGACTGATCCTGCCCGGCCCGATGCTGATGGCGCGCATGTTGGCCGAGCACACCGCCCACCTCCCCTTCGCGCAAGGCGAGCCTACCGACTACCCGATCGACACCCACAATGCCATCAGCAGCGGAATCGCCGCCGCGCAAGCAGGCGCCCTGTTGCGTCAATGGCGCAACAGCCTCCAGATAGCACCCGGCTCGGCAGCCCGGGTATTCATCAGCGGCGGCGGCTGGCCGCTGGTGCGGCCCGAAGTCGAACTCGGCCTGGCGCGCGCCCAGGCCGATCTGGGCCTGCCGCCGCAGGCCGCCAGCCATCTGGCCAATCCGGTGCTCGATGGCCTGGCTCTCCTGGCCCGCGGGCCAGGGATCCCGTGCCAGGCCGGCTGATATACTGAGTACAGGCTTTCAAACCCGCCACCGACCCCATGCCCCTGCTCCTGACGCTTGCCATCCTGGTCAATGCCGTGCTTTTCGCCTTCGGCCACGGATTCTTCGGCATCCCGCCCGTCGATCAGGGCCGCGATCCACGCCCTCTCTCGCAACGCAATCAGACCGCCATCACCCTCAGTCCTCCCATCGCGGCCGATACTACCCAACCATGAAACCCATCCGCAAAGCCGTCTTTCCCGTCGCCGGCCTGGGAACGCGTTTCCTGCCCGCCACCAAGGCGATGCCCAAGGAAATGCTGCCCATCGTCGACAAGCCCCTGATCCAGTATGCCGTCGAGGAGGCCCTGGCCGCCGGCATCACCGAATTGATCTTCATCACCGGCCGCAACAAGCGGGCCATCGAGGATCACTTCGACCGCGCCCCAGAACTCGAGGCCGAGCTCGAGGCCAAAGGCAAGCGGCCTCTGCTCGACATCGTGCGCAACGTCATTCCAGCGCACGTGAACTGCATCTACACCCGTCAGGCCGCGCCGCTGGGACTGGGGCATGCGGTGCTGTGCGCCGCGCCCATCATCGGCGACGAACCCTTCGCGGTCCTGCTGGCCGACGACCTGCTGGACGCGCCGACCTCGGTGACGCGCCAGCTCGTGGACGCGGCCCACCGCCACAACGGCAGCATCCTCGCGATCCAGACCATTGCGCCCGAGGACAGCAACAAGTACGGCATCATTGCCGGCACGCCCATCGATGCGCGCAACACGCGCGTCACGCGCATCGTGGAAAAACCCAAGCCCGAAAACGCCCCCTCCAACCAGGCCGTCGTCGGCCGGTATATCTTCGAACCCGAGATCTTCGACCATCTGCGCCGCACCCGCGCCGGCGTAGGCAGCGAAATCCAGCTCACCGATGGCATCGCCGCCATGCTGGACTCGCGCGCCGTCTACGGCCACGCCTACCTGGGCGAACGCTACGACTGCGGCAGCAAGGAAGGCTTCTTCAAGGCGACCACCGCGCTGGGCCGCAAATACCACGGGCTGGTTCCGGACTGAGCGGACCTCAGAATTTCCGCTCCTTGAGCGTGTAGGCATAGAGCGCATATTGCGTGTTGGTCTGCGAATCAAACCAGCCTCCCTGCATCAGACCGTCATCCACATTGCTCCATGACTTGCCGAAGTTTTGGCTGTAAAACGTGATGTCATGCACCACCATTCACTGCCCCTCGAAGAAAGTTGACAGATTTACGATTAAGCCGCTCATTCACGACATCCTGCATTCAGGATCACTTAGGAACCACCATCCGGTAAATCGTCCCCAGGCCATGCGTGCCGCCGGCAAAGGTGCTCCCATAAAAGATACCGTTAGTTCCGGCAACAAGGCGCTCATCTTCGGGGCAGACGCCATCACCCGGTGTCGCGCCGAATGAGTACAGAGAAGTCATCTCGCCTTGCTTGCTCAGACGGAAGAATTGGCCCGCGAAATCGTTTCCGATCCTGTTAGCTCCCGCCGAACATGTGGTTCCGTACAGGAAACCGTCGCTTCCTGCGATGATCGAAGATTGACCGACACCGTCACCTTGCACCGAACGTGGAAATGAATAAAGGAGCGCGTAATCACCATTGGGGGAAATCTTGAAAATCGCCCCGACACCAGCGCGTCCGCCGGCGCCAGTCGTGCCATACAGATTACCGTCATTGTCCTGCACTACGCCATTTTTTGGATTCTCGCCATCGTCACTAACACTTCCAAACGAGTGAAGAACTGTGAGCTTCCCGGTCGGGGTCAACTGATAAACGATTCCCCTGTTATCACGGCCCCCAAACTCCGTCGTGCCGTATAGATTTCCGTCGGCTCCAAGCGTAAGACCGCCCGACGGTGTTTTCCCGTCTATCTCATCGTCTCCGAAAAAGTGCAGCACCGAGAATTTGCCTGCACGGGTCATCCGGTATACGGCACCATCTCCGGTTAAACCTCCGACTGCCGTGGTGCCGTAGAACATCCCGTCCTGATCCTCGACGAGTAGACTGTTGGGCAATTGCGGATCGGCTTTCTCCACGCCGAACGTATGCAGAACTGTAACCTCTCCCCGAAGAGTCAACCGATACAAGGTACCAGTAACCGTGCCAGGCCTGTTGGATCGCGTCGTACCATAGAAGTTTCCATCCGACGCCTGAATGACACCGTTGATAGGTTCGACGGCGTCAACGTCTGGCCGATCAAACGTGTAAGCAGGTGAGACGCGACCATCCGCTGTCATCCGGAATATCACGCCACCGTGCTCGGCTCCCACAGTCGGGGATGTCCAGTACAGATTGCCGTCGTTGTCGGCAGTCAAGGGCCCGGAAATCATTGGGGAGGATACGTCCTCGCGTCCGAATGAGCGATCAAAATTTGCCAAAATGGTTGCCCCGGGTCGTGGCCTGCTCTTGTAGGAAGTTAGCAACACGTAGCAGCCGAATATTGCCACCAGAATGAACAGCACCACGCTTCCGCTTCGGAATCTGAGCAACTGCCTTCTCTCGGACAAAGATGCGCAGCCGGAGTGCCGGCCTGAACAATTGCGTACCATAACTTATTTTCTCCCGCCATCCTGCAGTGAAGTGATCAACCGGCAGTTATATTCGCACAGGTCGCACAGGTCCTTTGTTTCTGACGGCAGGGTATACCAGCCGTTGTGCTGCGTCTGAGGTGCAGGACTGATTCAGACGTCCATATGAGGTTCCTTAATACAGCACCCGGTCAAACCCGCAGCATATCCTCCAGGCCATTGACGACCCGATCGACCGCGCCGGTATGCTGGCGGACCCAGTGGCTGCCGGCCTCGCCCATGCGCGCAAGGCAGCGAGGGTCCTCGAGCCATTGCAGCGCACGCTGCACGGCCTGGTCCGCGTCCGCCGCACACTCGATGGCGCCGGCCTTCAGGGCATCGGCTACCGCCTGCTCGAAATTGGCGGTGTGGGGGCCGACCAGCACCGGTTTTCCCAGCGCGCTGGCCTCGATGAAATTCTGCCCCCCCAGGGGCACGAAGCTGCCGCCGACGATGGCGACCTGACAAGCCGCGTAGTACCAGGCCATCTCGCCCAGGGTGTCGCCCAGCACCACTGATATTCCCTGGCAAGCCTGTATGGCCGAGGTTCCGCCATCGCCCAGTTGGATCAACTCGGAACGCCGGACGAACGGCAACCCGGCCTGCCGCAAGATCTCCGCCGCCTCGTCAAAGCGCGCCGGATGGCGCGGGATCAGATAGAACAGCGCCTCGTCACCTGGCTCGATCCCATGTTGACGCACCCGTTCGATCTGATGGCGCATGGCCTGGATGAACAAGGCGTCCTCGCCCTCGCGCGTACTGGCGATCGCGACCGTCTTGCGGCCCAGGCGTGCCGCGAAGTCGCCGCCGCGGGCAACGCGCTCGCGGTCCAGGCGAAGGTCGAACTTGAAATTGCCCGATACGCGCACGGCCACCGCCCCCGCCCGCTCCAGGCGCCGGGCGTCGAGCAGGGATTGCGCATAGACCCCCTGGAACCGGCCATAGGCCTCGCGCATGATCCGCCCCATCCGCAGACTCTGGCGCAGGGAAGCATTGGACATGCGCGCGCTGGCCAGAATCATCGGCACGCCAGCACGGCTGGCCGCATGAATCAGGTTGGGCCAGACCTCACGCTCGATCAGCACCCCCGCCAGCGGCCGATGGCGCGCAATGAAGCGGCGCGTGGCGCCCGGGAAATCATAAGGCAGCCATTCCTGGATCAGCCGGCCCTGGGCGATATCCTCGCTGAAGGCGCGCGCGCCCTCGGCCCGGCCCGTGGCGGTCAGATGCGTGAGCAGAACACGATGGCCCCGATCCAGAACGGCGCGCACAAAAGGCTGCGCCGCGCGGGTTTCGCCCAAGCTGACCGCATGGATCCAGATCGCGCCGGGCGCTGGCGCGGCCCCCGCATAATGGCCGAAACGCGCCGCGCCGCAAGCCTCCCAATGTCCGCCCGCCTTGCGCGCACGCAAGGCCATCCACACCAGCAAGGCCGGCGACAGAGCGCGGATCAGCACGGAATAGAAAAATCGGTTCAAGCGTCCAACCGTCGAAAGATCGTGCGCTTCATTTTATGGGGTTTTCCCGAGGTGCGCGGGCCCCAGGGCCTGATCGATCGCACCGAGCACCTGAACCGCCGTGGGAGCCTGGCCGCGTTCGCCCAGGCTTGCGGTGTAGGCGGCCCCCTCGAGCGGCGTGCGCACAGGAGTCGAAGCCCTGTAGATACCGATGGTCGGACGGCCGAGGCCGGCACTCAGATGCGTCAACCCGCTGTCCAGCCCCACCATCAAGCGTGCGCGGGCAAGCTGCCCCGCCACCTCGCGCAGACTCATCCGCGGCAACACGACGGCACCTTCCCGCCCCCGCACCAGCGCCTCGGCCCGCGCGCGCTCGTTCTCGTTGCCCGCCAGCAAACGCAACACCAGACCGCGCGCCTGCAACACATCGAAGACCCGCTGCCAATCTGCCTCGGGCCAGAGCTTGTCATCCCGGCTGGCCGAAGGCATGATCACGACGGCATCGTCGATCGATACCCCATCGGTGAAGGCGGACAGGCCGAAATCGGGCGGCCCCTCGAACGCATAGCCAAAGGCCGCCGCGGCCAGACTGCGCTGCCGCAAAACGGCGGGCTGCCAGAACTCGATCCGATGGCGCACATCGTAGAACAGCGAGGCCAGCGGCTCGCGCGCGGATTTCCAGTCCAGGCCATGACGCACCCCATGCGCCTGGCGCACCAGCCAGACCGATTTCATCAGGGCCTGCATGTCGAGAATGACATCGTAGCGGCGCGCCCCGAGATCGGCCCGCAAAGCGGCACGCTCGCGGCGCGTATCGGCGGCCCACCAGTGCTTGCGCCAGCGGCGATGCGCCACGCGGATGACCTCGTTCACCGCCGGATGCCACGACGGGATCTCGGCGAAACCCTCCTCGGCGATCCAGTCGATACAGGCATCCGGGACATGCCGGGCGATGTCCGAGATGGCGGGCAGCATATGCACCAGATCCCCCAGCGAGGACGTGCGGACAATGAGGATGCGCGTGGTCATGGCGGAATTATATGCGGGCGAAAACAGGGGGGATGTTGAGTTCTTGAGATGCGTCTGGAGGCCAATTCCAGAAATCCAAACGAGGCAACCCTCACACAAGAACCGGCAAGCAACCCAACAAACCCCTTATGCTACGATCAGACGAAACGAACAGGGTCGGCAACACACGGCCCGCACAAAGGGAGGCGCCATGCCCTGTTATGCCTTTGGGGACCTCACCCCGCAGCTCGATCCATCGGCCTATGCAGCCCCCGGCGCCACACTGATCGGCGCCGCCTCACTGGACGCCCACAGCAGCATCTGGCCGGGCGCAGTGATCCGGGCGGACAACGAACCCATCCACATCGGCGAAGGCTCGAACATCCAGGAAAACGCCGTCCTGCACGTCGATCCGGGCTGTCCCCTGCGCATCGGGCGCCACGTCACCATCGGCCATCAGGCCATGCTGCACGGCTGCACCATCGAGGATGGCTGTCTCATCGGCATCCAGGCCATCGTCCTGAACCACGCCGTGATCGGCCGCCACAGCCTCGTGGGCGCGGGAGCGCTGGTCACCGAAGGCAAGGTATTCCCGGAACGCTCGCTGATCATCGGCTCGCCGGCCAAGGCCGTGCGCACACTCAGCGACGAGGAGGTCGCCGCCCTCGAACGCAGCGCCCAATCCTACCGCGAACGCGCCGCGCTGTTTCGCGAGAGCCTGCGCGAACTCTGATACACCGCCAGATAACTCGCCACCATCGCGGGCGCCGAATACGCATGCGCCACATGCGCGCGCGCGCGCTCGACCATGGCGGCAGTTTCCTCGGGACAGTCCAGCACCCGGGCGATCTGCCCGGCCATCCCCTCGGCATCCCCCGGCTCGCACAACAGGCCGCGACCCCCGGCCAGGGTTTCGAGGTGACCGCCGACCGCCGTCGCCACCACCGGCACGCCCGCCAGACAGGCATCCAGCACACTGGTGCCCAGGGCCTCGAAACGCGAACTCGACACATAGACCTGCGCCAGAGCCAGGAAATCCTCGATGCGCGGCTGGAACCCGGTAAAAAGATAGACATCCTCCAGGCCCAGCGCCCGGACGCGCGCGCGCGCCGCCTCGCCCGCCGCGCCATCGGCGCCGCAATGCAGGCAGACCAGACCGGGCCGCGCGGCCGCCAGGATCGCCACCGCCTCGATCAGGGTGCCGGGGTCTTTCTCGGGACTAAGCGCCGCCGCCGTCAGCAGCACCGTGCGGCCGCGTAACGCGTGGCGTTCGCGCAAAACATCGACTGCCTGCGCATCCGCCGGCCGCGCCTCCACGGCGCTGGGAATCACCTGGACGTCCAGCCCCAGGGCACGCGGCGCCTGGGCAGCCGCCTCGCTGATGGCGACGAAGGCATCGGCCCGCGCCCACTTCCAGCGCGCACGGCCCGGATGACGCCGGGGGCCGAAGGCGGTGCGGCGGGTAAAGACCACGGGACGGCGCAGGCAGGGACGCAGCAGCGCGAGCAAGCTCATGGCCTGCGCGGTCTGGGCATGCAGCACATCGCAGCGGCGCGCATGGCGCAACAGCCAGACCGCCATCCCGATCGCCCCCGCGACCTCATGGACCTTGAACCCCTCGGCGCGCGCGCGCTGCGCCAGGGGGCCGCCGGTGCGCGCCAACAGCTCGGCCTCATGGCCCGCGGCGCGCAGGCCGCGCAGCGTCAGCAGGGTCTGGCGCTCGCCGCCGCGCCAGCCGCGTTCCAGGTTGAGTTGCAGAATGCGCATGGGCGGCACGGCGCGCGAGTCCTGTTGGGCGGACGGAGGGCTGGACACTAGAATCCGTTCACACGAAAGACAGTGTGCATGAACAGGCCCTAGGATTTGCGCACCGGGCGCTTCCAGCCCGCGACGGTCCGCTGCTCGGGCCGCGACAGGGTCAGCGCCTGCGCGGGCGCATCGCGCGTCAGCGTCGTCCCCGCCCCCAGGGTGGCGCCCTGCCCCACGCGCACCGGCGCCACGAGCTGAGTATCCGAACCGATGAAGGCGTCGTCCTCGATCACCGTCTGGAATTTGTTGACGCCATCGTAGTTGCAGGTGATGGTTCCCGCCCCGATGTTGACCCGCTCACCGATCGAGGCATCGCCCAGATAGGCCAGATGATTGGCCTTTGAGGCGCGCCCGAGGCGGGTTTTCTTGAGCTCGACGAAGTTGCCGACATGCGCCTGCGGGCCGATGTCGGCGCCGGGGCGCAGGCGCGCATAGGGCCCGATGCGCGCCTCCTCGGCCACGCGCGCGCCCTCGACGTGGGTATAGGCCTCGAGCCGCGTGCCCGCCCCGATCCCGGCATCGCGGATCACGCAGCAGGGGCCGATGCTCACCCCGTCGTCCAGTCTCACCTCGCCCTCGAATACACAGCCGACATCGATGAACACGTCGCGTCCGCAATGCAGCCGTCCACGCAGGTCGAAACGAGCGGGATCGGCCAGCGTCACGCCCTGTTCGAGCAGGCGGCGGGCCTGCTCGGCCTGCCAGATGCGTTCGAGCGTCGCCTGCTGGATGCGGCTGTTGACCCCGAGAGTCTCCCAGGACGCCGCAGGCCGTGCATGACCGACGGCGATGCCGTCGGCAACCGCCAGCCCGACGATATCGGTCAGATAGTATTCGCCTTGCGCATTGCGATTGTCGATGCGACCCAGCCAATCGCGCAGCGCTGCGGTGGGCGCGGCCAGGATTCCGGTATTGATTTCTGTGATGGCCCGCTCGGCTTCGCTCGCATCCTTGTGCTCGACGATACGCGCGATGTGGCCATCGGCACCGCGCACGATGCGCCCGTAGCCCGTGGGGTCTTCGGCGATCTCGGTCAGCAGCGCCAGGCCATTGCCACGAGCGGCCAGCAGAGCCGCCAGCGTTGCCGATTGCACCAGGGGCACATCACCATACAGCACCAGGCAGGCGTCGTCCGGATCGCCTTCGAGCAGCAGCGGCAGCGCCTGCATGACGGCATGGCCCGTTCCGCACTGAGGTTGCTGCAGGGCGAAATGCAGATCCTCGCCCGCGTAGGCTGCGCGCACCCGGTCGGCGCCATGCCCAACCACCACCACGATCCGGTCGGGATCGAGGGTACGCGCCTGCTCGAGCACATGACTGAGCATGGGGCGCCCGGCGATCGGATGCAATACCTTGGGCAGATCGGATTGCATGCGTTTGCCCAGGCCGGCGGCCAGGATGATGACGTTGAGCATAGAAATGACGAATCGCTGATGGCTGATGAATATCTGGAGATCAGGTACGCGGCTTGCCGCGCCTGGCGTTCGCGCCGGACCCTGATGTCCTGGAAGTCTTGGAAGCTCTGGCGGTCTTGGGCGCCTCGGGAGCCTTGGTTGCCGCGGCGGCCTTGGCGGCCTGACGCCGGGGAGGTTTCGCGGCGGGCGCCGAATCGGTATCGGTCGCGGATTCCGGCGCCCCTTGAAGGGTGGCCGCCGTGGCATCGGCAAGCGTCTGGAACTGCCGCTGCAGCAGATTCCACCACTCGCCCGCAACCTGGGCATAGGCCTGGGTCGCCGCCGTGTCGTGGGCTGAGTCCGGTGCCGCCTCGGCGGTGTCCTGTTGCGCGGCACGGCGCGCGGAATCCGATTCCTGCGCGGCGCTGTCCGGGGCCGCGGGAGCGTCCGCGGCGGCTGCCGCATGATCCGCACCGGACGCAAACGCACCCGGCATACCCTGGTCGGCAAACGCGCGCAGGGTCGAGAGCGTGGCCCGCTGGATCTCAAGCCCCTGGATCGTATTGCCCAGGATCGAGGCATTCAATTGCAGCCAGTTCTGGACACTGCGCAGTTCGCCGATGCGCCGATCCAGATCCTCGATCGACATCAGCGGCAATCCCGCAGACTCGAAACTGCCGCCTGCCATGCCCTGCCAGGCCTGCCGCATCATTTCGAGACCTGCGAACAAGGGATTGCGCGCAGCCTCGCCGTCCTGCCCGAAACCCGGCAGCACAAAGGGATTGCTGGATTCTTTTGACATGATGCCCGCCTCCTGCCGGCCCCGTGCCGGACGCTTCATTTTAGGGGGGCGGCCGGACTCGCGCCAGCCGTGCGCATGCGCAGGCTGTCCAGGATGGCGAGTTCGGCCTCGAGCGTGAACGCACCGTGGCCGAGCATCTCCCAGAGTTCGGCCACGGCGACACAGCGGATCTCGCAGACCTCGCCATCCATATTGACCGGGGTCACCGCGGCATCGAGCACACAATCGCACAGCAACAGGTTCTCAACCTGGTAGCCCTCGGGCAGGCGACGATGCATCCGCAGAACCATGCGCAGCGGCCCGTGCCCCGCGATCTCGACGGCGCGCAGGCCAGCCTCCTCGCGGCTTTCGCGCAACAGCGCGGTTTCGTGGTCCTCGCCGGCCGCCACCAGGCCGCCGGACAGCGTGTCCCACAGGCCTGGGTCGGTGGACTTGTCGAGGGCGCGGCGCGCGATCCACAGCCGGCCGTCCGGCGCCCATGCATTCAGATGCACGGCCTGCGTCAGCAAACCCAGGGGCCGCACAGCCGCGCGCTCGATGCGCGCCAGCACGCGGCCCTCGCCGATCACGTCCAGCAATTCGTCACGCCAGGCGCGCAAACATTGCGCCGCGCGCAAGGCCTCGGCGATCCCGCGCAGCACCGCATCGAGATTCAGTCCCTGCCGCAAGGCGGCGGTGATATGCACCGCCTCGTCCTCGACATGCACGCCCGGCAATCCGGCAACGGCCTCGACGGCACGCGGCGCGACCCAGCCAGCCACACGCGCCGCAACGGTCAGGGGCCGCGAGCCGGGCGGCGGCAATTGCTGCGCCCGGCGCAACAGTCGCGTGAATCGCGCGTCGAGCTCATGCGGCGCGGGGACGATGGATGGGAAGGTCATCGAGTCATTGTAGAGGATGCCGCGGAGGCATCGGTGGAAACCCGAAGCCTAAACTAAAAACCATGCGGACCCGCATGGACAATCCCACACAAGCGACATGCCTTCGTTATAATTCCTGCATTCCGTGTCAGGGAATTTTGCAGGCCATAACCTCCGCGCCCCATTCTATCGTCTGCAATCCAATCATTGTTTCCAGACCCAATCACCCCGAACAGGTTCTTTGATTAAGGTCAAACAAACATGAAAAGGCACGAAAACAACCAAAGGGTCCGCATGAACAAGGTGAGAGGTTTACTCGGCATATCGGCGCTGTTCTGGGCGACCATGGCCTGCGCTCAGGTCAAGGACATGCCAGGGGGGCCGGCAGTCAATCAGCTCAACCTGCACCGCGGCGTGACACCGATCGCCCAGGAGATCTACTCCCTGCACTGGATGATCATGATCATCTGTATCGTGATCTTCATCGGCGTATTTGGCGTGATGCTGTATTCGATCATCATGCACCGCAAGTCGCGCGGACACGCCGCCGCCAAGTTCGACGAGCACATCGGCCTCGAACTCACGTGGACCATCATTCCCTTCCTGATCATCATCGGCATGGCCATCCCCGCCACACGCACCGTGGTCGCCATGAAAGACACCAGCAGCGCCGACCTGACGGTCAAAGTCACCGGTTACCAATGGCGCTGGGGCTATGAATACCTGGACGGCCCGGCCTCCGGCGTGCGCTTCCTGTCGACGCTGGCCACCCCCAGCGAGCAGATCCACGGCCAGGCCCCGCGCAGCAACACCTATCTGATGGAGGTCGACCGTCCCCTGGTGGTGCCGGTCAACAAGAAAGTCCGCGTCGTGCTGACGGCTTCGGATGTGATCCACTCATGGATGGTGCCCGAGTTCGGCGTCAAGCAGGATGCCGTGCCGGGCTTCCTGCGAGACACCTGGTTCCGCGCCGAAAAGATCGGCACTTACCGGGGCCAGTGCGCCGAGCTCTGCGGCAAGGATCACGCTTTCATGCCCATCGTGGTGCAGGTCGTGTCCGACGAGGACTATGCCAAGTGGGCCGGGGAACAACAAACCAAAATGGCGGCCGCCACCGAGGACCCGAACAAGATCTGGTCCAAAGAAGACCTGATCGCCCAGGGCAAGGAGGTCTTCACGTCGACCTGCGCGGCCTGTCATCAGGCCAATGGCGAGGGCATCCCGGGCACCTTCCCCGCGCTCAACGGCGATACCAAGTACGTCCTGGCGCCGATGAAAGGCCAGATCCTGACCGAACTCAACGGCCATCCCGGCACCGCGATGGCCGCCTTCCGTGACCAGCTCAGCGACACGCAGCTCGCCGCGGTCATCACTTATACGCGCAACGCCTGGGACAATGCCGGCAAGGGACCGGACCCGGTCGTGCAACCTTCTGACGTCAAGGCGCTGCGCTAAAGGCGCGCCCATTCGACCTCAGACCACGATATCCTCGCGACACCCGAAGCGGCGCCGCGCACCAGCAGGAGGGAGTCCACCATGAGCAGCGTCACCGCCGATCACATTCCACCCCATGCCAGTCACAAGGACCACGGGCATGCCGTGCCGCGGGGTTGGCGCCGCTGGGTCTTTGCGACCAACCACAAAGACATCGGCACGATGTACCTGATCTTTTCGTTTGCAATGCTGCTCGAGGGCGGCACACTCGCCTTGCTGCTGCGCACCGAGCTGTTCGAGCCGGGCATCCAGTTCTTCCAACCCGAGCTGTTCAACCAGTTCACCACCATGCACGGCCTGATCATGATCTTCGGGGCCATCATGCCAGCGTTCGTGGGCTTCGCCAACTGGATGGTCCCACTGCAGATCGGCGCCTCGGACATGGCCTTCGCGCGCATGAACAACTTCAGCTTCTGGCTGCTGCCCGTGGGCGGCATCCTGCTGACGGCCTCGTTCTTCGTGCCCGGCGGGGCGAACGCCTCGGGCTGGACCATGTACGCGCCACTCTCGCTGCAAATGGGCCCAGGCATGGACTTCGCGATCTTCGCGGTGCACATCCTGGGCGCCTCCTCGATCATGGGCGCGATCAACATCATCGTGACCATCCTGAACATGCGCGCGCCGGGCATGACCCTCATGAAAATGCCGCTGTTCTGCTGGTCCTGGCTGGTCACCGCCTACCTGCTGCTGGCCGTGATGCCGGTGCTCGCCGCGGCGGTCACCATGCTGCTGACCGACCGGCACTTCGGCACGCACTTTTTCAATGCCGCCGCCGGCGGCGACCCGGTGCTGTTCCAGCACGTATTCTGGTTCTTCGGCCACCCCGAGGTCTACATCATGATCCTGCCTGCCTTCGGGATCATCTCGCAGATCGTGCCGACCTTCGCCCGCAAGCGCCTGTTCGGCTACACCTCGATGGTCTACGCCATCTGCGCCATCGCCATCCTGTCGTTCCTGGTCTGGGCGCACCACATGTTCACCACCGGCATGCCGGTGACCGCGCAGCTGTTCTTCATGTACAGCACGATGCTGATCTCGATCCCCACGGGGGTCAAGGTGTTCAACTGGACGGCCACCATGTGGCGCGGCTCGCTGACCTTCGAGACGCCGATGCTGTTCGCCATCGGCTTCATTTTCGTGTTCACGATCGGTGGCTTCACTGGCTTGGTGGTGTCTCTCGCCCCCATCGACATCCAGGTGCAGGACACCTATTACGTGGTGGCGCACTTCCACTACGTGCTCGTGGCCGGCTCGCTGTTCGCCCTGTTCGGCGCCACCTACTACTGGCTGCCGAAATGGTGCGGCCATATGTATGACGAGCGCCTGGGCAAGTGGCACTTCTGGCTGACGATGATCTCGTTCAACGTGACGTTCTTCCCGATGCACTTCCTCGGTCTGGCCGGGATGCCGCGCCGCTACGCCGACTACGCGGCGCAGTTCACCGACTTCCACCAGATAGTCACGATCGGCGCCTTCTGGTTCGGCCTGTCGCAGCTGCTGTTCCTCTACATCGTCCTGAAGGCCTATTCGGGCCGTGGCGAACCCGCGCCGGCCAACCCCTGGGAAGGCGCCGAGGGCCTGGAATGGAGCATCCCCTCGCCCGCCCCGTACCATACATTCGAAACGCCGCCGGTCCTGGACGGTAAGGGCTGAGTTCCCGCGCGGCATGCGATCCATGACTCCCGAACAACGCCGCCGCAACCGCCGCACCGGCCTCATCCTCGCCGTGTGCGTCCTGGCCATCCTGATCTGGACCTTCGTGCGCGGCGATTTCCTGGGAGGCATGTCATGAGCGCGCCCACGGGCCGATCGACTTTCCTGGGTACTCTGCGCACCGTGGCCTGGGGATTCCTGGGCCTGCGCAATCGCTCGGGACACCGCAACGACATGTCCCAGCTGCGTCCCGCACACGTGATCGTCGCGGGCCTGCTGGGCGGATTGGTATTCGTGCTGCTGCTGGTGCTGGCAGTCAGTCTGGTGACATAGGAGAATGCGATGAGCGCAGGTCAAATGGCGCACGGCGGCAAGACGCCCTACTATTACGTGCCGCACAACTCGGTCCATCCCATCCGCGCCAGCGTCAGTATGCTGGCCACCCTGGCGGGAGCGGCCCTTTGGGTCAACGGCTATCCCATCGGCCCCTGGCTATGCCTTGCCGGCATCCTGTGCATGCTCATCGTGCTGTACGGTTGGTTCGGCGATGCCATCGGCGAATCCGAGCGCGGCGTCAACAGCCAGCGCGTCGATGTCTCGTACCGCTGGAGCATGGCCTGGTTCATTTTCTCCGAGGTCATGTTCTTTGCGGCGTTCTTTGGTTCGCTGTGGTACATCCGCGAGGTCACCACGCCCTGGCTCAGCAACCTCGAACACCAGACGCTGCTGTGGCCGAACTTCACGGGCGCCTGGCCCAACCTCGGCCCCGCCGGCACGATCGAGCCGTTCGAGACCGTCGGCCCGTTCTGGCTGCCAACCATCAACACCGCCCTGCTGCTCAGCTCCGCCGTGACCCTGACCGTCGCCCACCATGCGCTGCGCGCCGCGCATCGCGGCAAGGCGATCTTCTGGCTGGCACTGACCATCATCCTGGGCTTTTCGTTCGTGGCCTGCCAGGCCTATGAATACCACCACGCCTATACGGTGCTGAACCTGCGCTTCACCTCGGGCGCGTATGGGGCGCTGTTCTACATGCTGACGGGCTTTCACGGCTTCCACGTGATCCTGGGCGCCTCCATGCTGACCATCATCCTGCTGCGCCTGGTGCGCGGGCACTTCACGGCCGACCATCATTTCGGCTTCGAAGGCGCCGCCTGGTACTGGCATTTCGTCGATGTCGTGTGGCTGGGGCTGTATCTGTTCGTCTACTGGTTCTGAAAACAGACGCAGAGAATCGGGCGCGGCCGGAAACCGCCCCGCCGGAGACATGAAGGTGCGCGCCGCGCGCATCGCCCGTCTGCAATTTTTTTACGGCCACCGCGCCCGACCGCCCGCAAAACCGCTATCCTTGTAAGGCATTCCTCCACATCATCATCGACCACCGCTCATGAAAGTAGGCCTCCTGGTCTTCGGCCTTGCGGGTCTGTTGGCCCTGATTTCCTTCATGCCACCGCTGGCGGGCCGCCTGCGCCTGCCGTATTCGGTGCTGCTGGCCATCGTCGGCTTCATCCTCGGGGTCATCATCCACGTGCACGACTGGGCGCCAGCGGTGATGGTGGATTTCCTCGATACGCTCGAACACTTCGAGATCTCGTCCGAAACCTTCCTGTACGTGTTCCTGCCGGTGCTGCTGTTCGAAACCGCCCTGGCCATGAACGTGCGCCGCCTGATGGACGACATCAGCCCGATCCTGGTGATGGCGATCGTCGCCGTGGTGGTCTGTACGCTGGCGGTCGGGTTCTCCCTGGCGGCCATTTCGCCGTACAGCCTGGTCGTGTGCCTGATGCTGGGCGCCATCGTGGCGACCACCGATCCGGTCGCCGTGGTCGGCATCTTCCGCGAGGTCGGCGCGCCACGGCGCCTCATGAACCTGGTCGAGGGCGAGGCGCTGTTCAACGACGCGGCCTCGATCGCCCTGTACTCGGTCCTGCTGACCGTCATGTTCCAGGGCGGGACGCCGTCGGCCACGGCGGTGCTTCAGAACTTCCTGATCAGCTTCCTGGGCGGCGGGCTGGCGGGCTTCGTGATCGGCAAGGTCACGACCAGCCTGTTCATCTGGCTGCGGGGCTGGCCCGCCGCCGAGGTCACCCTGACCGTGGCGCTGGCCTACCTGACGTTCTTCGTCTCGGAGCATTACCTGGGCGTCTCGGGCGTGGTGGCCACGGTCATCGCCGGGCTGGTCGTGAACGCGACCGGGCGCACCCGCATGTCGCCCACCACCTTCGAACAACTGTCCAGCGCCTGGGCACAGTTCGGTTTCTGGGCGAATTCGCTGATCTTCGTGTTCGCCGCGATGCTGATCCCGCGCATGATGGCCGAGATCACCTGGATCGAGGTCCTGCTGATCCTCGCGCTGTTCATCGTCACGCTGCTCTCGCGCGCAGTGATCGTCCACGGTCTGCTGCCGCTGCTGGGGTGGCTGCGCCTGAGCACGCGCGTCAGCCGCCCATACCGGGATGTCATGCTGGTCGGCGGCCTGCGCGGCGCGGTGTCGCTGGCGCTGGCGCTGGCCGTGACCGAGCAGCCGGCCGTGCCGCACGACGCCCGCCAGTTCATCGCGGTGGCGACCACGGGCTTTGTGTTGATGACCCTGTTCATCAACGGTCTGACCCTGCGCCCTCTGATCTTCCGCCTCGGCCTGAACCAACTCTCGCCGGTGGACCGCGCGCTGCGCGACCAGGCGCAGGCCGTCGAGCTCGAGGCGCTGCGCGACAAGACCGACGAGATCGCCCGCAACGAGCACGTGGCGCATGAGGTGATGGCGCGTATCCACCATGTGTTCGATGCCAGCCAGACGGGGGTGGCCGCAGCCCAGGTGCAGCAGTTGACGCTGGCACAGAAAATCACCGTGGGGATGGGAATCCTGGCGGGGCGCGAGGAGGAAATGTTCTTCGAGACCCTCAAGGCGCGGGTGGTCGACTGGCGGACCGCCGAATCCCTGCTGGCGCGCGCCGAGCGCCTGGGCGACGCCGTGCGCACCGGCGGCCTGCGCGGCTTCGAGGATGCGATCGACCGCGACCTGCATTATTCGCTGGGCCTGCGCCTGGCGCTGCGCCTGCACGACCTGCCGGGCGGCCAGCGCTGGCTCGAGCGCGAACTGGCCCGCCGCTTCAACAACCTGATGTGCAAATGGTCGGTGGCGCGCCGCCTGATCCGTTTCGCCGAAACGGATGTGCAGCCCTTGCTGGGCGCCGAAGTCACGCAAGCCATCGTCGCCGCGCACAGGCAGCGCCTCGAACGCCTGGATACCGCGCTACAGGCCCTGGCCCTGCAATACCCGGCCTATGCGCAATGGCTCCAGGAGGTCTATCTGACGCGGATGGCGCGCTCGATGGAACGCCTGCGCTATCGCGAAATGCTGGCCGAGAACCTCATCAGCGGCGAGACCTATTCCGACCTGATCGACCAGGCCGAGCAGCGCTGGGGTTACCTGGATGATCGCGGGGTGCTGGACGTTGCGCTGGGCGCCGAGGCGCTGATCCAGCGGGTATCACTATTCGAAGGGCTGGATGAGACCACCCTGACCGCCATCGGCCGCCTGCTCAAGCCTCGCCTGATCCTGCCGGGCCAGGAAATTCCCATGAAAGTGGGGCGCATGCGGGCCATGTATTTCGTCGCCTCGGGCGCGGTCGTCCTGGACCTGCCGGATGGGACCACGGCAGAGCTCGGCAGCGGGCAGATCTTTGGCGAGATGGCGCTGGCCGAAGGCGTGGACTTCGAGGCGCGGGCGCGCTCCCTGGGCTACAGCCGCCTGCTGCTCTTGCAGGAAAAGGACTTCAATACACTGCTGGCGGGCCATCCGGCCCTGCGCGAAAAAATCGAAACCGTGGTGCGCCAGCGCATGCGCGCCGTCGAAGTCTGGCAGCAGTTTCAGTCTGGCGAACGCCAGTACGAACCCCTGCCCGAGCTCGGACCTGCCGCGCCGGAGTCCACCGAACCGTAGACGGCCATGCGCGCGCCCTGCGCCGTCGATCACGGACAGAGCGCCCGCGAGGGCACGGGGATTCGTTCCGAAGAAAGCCCTACAGCAGCAGGCGGATGTCGTGCACCATGTCCTCGGGCGTGCTGTCCGAGCGAATCAGGGCGCGCGCCTCGCCCTCGCGATCCATCAGGTAGAACGACGAGGAGTGGTTCATCGCATATTGCTCGGGCGTGGGGCCTGGTTCCTTGGCGTAGAAAGCCTTGAACGATTTCGCGGTCTTGTCGAGCTGCTCGAGAGAGCCGGTCAAGCCAATGAACGACGGATTGAACACCTGAACGTAGGCTTTCAGGATCGTGGGCGTGTCACGCATCGGATCGACCGAGATCATGATCACGCGGACATCGTCGGCCTGCTCGCCCAGGAGCTCCATCGCCTGCGACACCTGCGCCATCGCGGTGGGACACACATCCGGGCATTGCGTATAGCCGAAGAACACCATCAGAACCTTGCCCCGATAGTCGTCCAGCGTGCGGGGGTTGCCCTCGGTGTCGATCATGTCGAGATCACGCCCGAGGTGTGTGCCGGTAATGTCGCTGCCCTGGAAATCGAGGGGCTGGCTGGATGCGCCCGGAGAGCATCCGAACAAGGCGACGGGCAGCCCGCCGACGGCGCCGGCAACCAGAAGGCGCCGATGGGGGGAAAATGAAGGCTTCATGACATCCTCTCTCTGGCTTAACCCAGTCAGTAGATGAGTAGGCCGATCCAATGGTCCACGAGCAATGCAGCGAACAGCAAGGTCAGGTACATGATCGAATAAAGGAACAGTTTACGCGACCGGACGTCACTGTAGTTTCGATATAGCGCAAAGGATTGCCACACAAAGCGGCCGCTGAGCACACAGGCGGCCAGCAGATAGACGGGACCGCTCATCCGGATGGCGAAGGGCAGCATCGTGGCTGCGAACAGCACGATGCTGTAGAGCAGGATATGCAGCCGCGTGAAATGCTTGCCGTGGGTCACAGGCAGCATGGGCAGTCCGGATTCGATGTAGTCCTTGCTGCGGTACAGGGCCAGGGCCCAGAAGTGGGGCGGCGTCCAGAGAAAAATGATCAGCACCAGAATCCACGCCTCGGCGGGCACGGCGTCGGCCATGGCCGCCCAGCCCAGCGCCGGCGGCATTGCGCCGGAAAGTCCGCCGATGACGATATTCTGTGGAGTGAGGGGCTTGAGGATGGCGGTGTAGATCAGCGCGTAGCCGACGAAGGTGGCAAAGGTCAGCCACATGGTCAGCGCATTGACCCACCAGTACAGGATCAACATGCCGATGCCGCCCAGGATACCGGCCATCAGCAGCACCTGCTGGCTGGAGATCACACCGCTGGCCGTGCCCCGGCGAGCTGTGCGCAGCATGAGCGCATCCGTCTCGCGCTCGATCAGGCAATTGATCGAGAAGGCTGCGGCCGACAATAACCAGATCCCCACCGTCGCCGCCGCCAGGCGCAACGGGTCAGGCATTCCCGGCGTCGCCAGGAACATGCCAATGACCGCGCAAAAAACAGCCAATTGCGTGATGCGCGGCTTGGTCAGCGCCAGATACTGGCGCAGCAGCGATTGGCGCGAGGCGATCATGGTACTCATGCGGCCATTCTAGACGGTTTGCCCGCCTGCCATAAGCGCAGCAGCAGCGTGACGCCGACCAGCACCAAGCCGGCGCCGCCGCCGTTATGCAGGACGGCGATCAGCAACGGCCACTGGAAAAAGATCGTCGTCAGGCCCGTCAGGAGTTGCAGGGCGAGCAAGGCCAGCAACAGGCGGGCCGGGCCGGAAACGCCGGGCACCGCGCGCAGGCGCCACCCCAGGAACCCCAGCAGGACGAAGACCGCCAGCGCGAAATTCCGATGCGCCCAGTGGATCGCCGTCAGCGCCTCCTGGGAAATCATCTCGCCCGAAGGCAGGTAGCCCAGACCGCGCACCAGCGAGTAGCCGCCGTGGAAGTCCATGGGCGGGAGCCATTCGCCATGACAGGTCGGGAAGTCCATACAGGCCAGGGCCGCATAGTTGGTGCTGACCCAACCGCCCAGCGCGAGCTGCACGAACAGGAGGCACAGGCCCAGGATCATCCAGGGCCGCCAGCGTGCAGCATCGGCGGGGACCGCCGCATGCGCCTTTTCGCGCGCAGCAAGCCAGGTCATCAAGGCCAGCAGGCCCATTCCCAGGAGCAGATGGGTCGTCACGACCAGCGGCATGAGACGATGGGTCACCGTCCAGGCGCCAAATGCGCCCTGCACGCACACCGCGACCAGGATCGCCGTGGCCAGCCGGGGGGAGCGCAGCAGGGTGCGGCGATGACGCCAGGCCATGAAAACGATGCCAATGATGAGCATTCCGAGGATCGTGCCGACATAGCGGTGGATCATCTCGATCCAGGCCTTGCCCACGCTGACCGGCCCGTAGGGCATGGCCTCGAGGGCATCCTCGATGTGCCCGCTGGCGCCCAACGGGCTGAAGTGTCCGTAGCAGCCCGGCCAGTCGGGACAGCCCAGGCCGGAGTCGGTCAGGCGCACGAAGGCGCCGAACATGATGAGATCCAGCGTCAGGAACCAGGTCAGGAAAACCAGCTTGCGATAGCGGGCATGGGAAAGGGATGTCGCGGTCATGGCAGCTCTGTGGGATCAACCGATATGGGAATTTTTCAATAACGTGCGGATGTCGTCGCGCACATGCTCGGGTTCGCTGGCGTCGGGAAAGGCCATCATCAGGTTGCCCAGCGGATCGACCACCCACATGTGCCCGGACAGGGCGGCTTGAGGATCGGCCTCGTCCACGGTCAGCCAGGCGGCGAGCTGCGCGGGATCGGCGCGCAGGACGATCGTACCCTGATACGCAGCATCAACAACGGGGTTCAGCGGCGCCGTATCGGTGACGAACCAGATCCGGTTCAGGCGCTCGACCTCCTTGCCCTGGCTGGCATGCGAGTTGCGCAGGATAAAGAGTCTGCGCACGCAGTTTTCCGGGCAGGCGCCGGGGCCGGCGCTGATCAGCAGCCACTGGCCCTTGAGACTGTTCAGATCGAAGGTCCGGCCACTGACGTCCGTGAGGACCAGATCCGCAGCGGCCGGCATGGGCCGTTGCGGATCGATCAGGCGCCCATGATTGGAGGTGCCGTCAGGCCGCAATCCGAGGGCGGGCACATAATAGGCCAGCACCGCGAACACCACCGGCGCAAGGCAAACGGCCAGGATGGCCAGCAGCGGCAGACGGGATCGGGGGCGGCGTACAGGGGTTGTCATGGTGCGTGATGATTCTCATGGACAGAATGATGCCCCGGGCGACGCGGACGGATCCAGGCGCGCCAGACCAGCGCCAGGGCGGCAATCAGGGCAATGGCGGCAAAGCCGAACCATTGCAGCGCATAACCGTAGTTCTGTCCGGCGTCCAGGGACGGGCCCGGCCATTCCTGGCGCAGGATCGTGTCTTTCACAGGCGCCTGCTCGAGGACGACCGGCAGCAGCGTCAGGCCCGTGGCCCGGGCCAGATCGGATAATGCCAGATTTTGCACTCGCGGTGGCTCCCCGGTCGCCGGCAGGACGATCGACGCCTCGGCACGGCCGGTGATTTCACCCAGATCAAAGAGCCGCGGCACCCGATGCAGCAGAGTGCCACTGACCTCGACCGTGCCCGCGGGCGGCTCGAGGTCGGGCAGTGGATCGGGCATCAAGGGCCGGGGCAGCCAGCCGCGCAGGACCAGCACGGCGCGGTCCGGATCGTCCCGCAGGCGCAGGGGCGTCGCCACCCACAGGCCCGGCTTGCCTTTGAGATTGCGATTATCCAGGAGTACAGTGAAAGTGGGTAGCCAGATGCCCTGGACACGCGCCGGATGCCAGTCCGGGCCATCCTGAGTGACCGCATCCAGAGTGATCGGCGGCGCCGCGCGGCCCGCCTGTATCGCGGCGCTCAGAGCCTCGCGCGCAGCGCCACGGCGCAGCTGCCACTGGCCGGCCAGCACGCAGGTGATGGCCACTGCCGCCAACAGCACCAGGGCCGTCACTTGCCGGAGGGAAAATTTCGATGCATTCATGTCTTGCGATAATTTCAATGGGAGTCCGCTGGCGTCATGCCAACGGCCCAGTCATGGAGACCCCATGAAAATCCTGATCGTCCTGCTGTTCCTGGGGGTGGTGGCCAGCCTGGCCTCCGCCCTGGTATACCTTATACAGGATCATAGCCGCAGCGACCGCATGGCCTGGGCGCTGACTTGGCGCATCGGTCTGTCCATCCTGCTGTTCCTGTTCGTGCTGGTCGGCCACAGCCTGGGCTGGATCCACAGCACAGGGCTGGCCGCCGTGCCCGTGTCGTGAGGCGGAAACCCTTTGGGAACCGGATATTGCGCTGTCCGCCCCAATCCCTGAGATCGGCAATCCGTCTACACGCATCCGCCACCCGCGTGATCGACGGCAACGTCTACCCGAGCAAGATCGCGCCGGGCGCACGGTCTCGGCAAACCTGCGGGTGGAGTTCTAAACCTGTGCCCGGCATTTGCCGCAAGTGCCCTTCACCTCGATCTCGGCCTCCACAAAGCCGCCCCCCGCCTGGCGCAAGGTTCTCTGCACGGCGTCGTAGGCCTGGTCGTCGTGCAGTTCGGTGACGGCCTCGCAACTGGAGCACACCAGCAGCAGCGGATGATGCGCCGTGTGCTCGGCATTGCATACGATGAAGGTATTCAAGGCATCGACCCGATGCACCAGATGCTGGTCCATCAGGAATTCCAGCGCCCGATACACTGTCGAGGGCGCCACGCGCCCGTGGCGCGCGCGCATATCGTCCTGCAGATCATAGGCTTTGGCCAACCCGCCACGCCGCAGCAGCAGCTCCAGAACCTCTTTGCGCTGGGCCGTCAGCCGGCCACCCTGGGCGCGGCAATGCGCCTGGGCCGCCTCAAGCTGTGAGGCGATCGCCGAAGCTGTTGTTTTAGCGGAAGATTTATGCGGCTTGACCATTGGCATAGTTTACAACGCGGCAGGCTTCCTGGCGTCTGGGTCAACGACGAACAATACCGCACGACAAAAACCTTGAATACCGAAGCCGGCTTGGACTGCGCCTGCGCGCAAGCAGATCAAGCACGCCATAAACGTTATGTTATAACATAGCATATATCCATTTCATAACCGATGATTGGGAGGCACCCCATCCATGTCCAAATCCCGAAAATTTGTCTCCATGGCCGGCATCGCCGCGGCAATCTTGCTGGCGTGGTCACAGGCCCATGCCCACGAACTGCAAGTCGTTTCTACGTTTTCCATCATCAGCGATTTCGCCAGGAACGTCGGCGGCGACCGAATCGCGCTGACCACGTTGGTTCCGCCCAATGGAGACACCCATTCCTATGAACCCAAGCCGACCGATGCAGTTGCCGTGGGCCAGGCCGACGTCGTGCTGGCCAATGGCCTGCACCTGGAAGGTTTTCTGGATCGGCTCGTTCAAGCATCGGGCGCCAAGGCCCCGGTGGTCGCGCTCACCCAGGGCGTCGAGCTGTTGCGCAATGCCGATGAGGACCACGATCACGAAGACCATGACGATGACGACCACCAGAGCCATGACGATCACGATGAGCATGACCATGCAAAGGAACAGGCTGGCGCGCACGATCATGATCACGCCAAGGAACATGCCCGCCACCATCATCACGGCAAATATGACCCGCACGCATGGCAGTCAGTGGCTAACGCTCGGGTATACGTGAACAACATCGCCAAGGCTTTTTGCGCCGCCGACGCCACCGGCTGCCCAGGCTATCAGGCCAACGCCAAATCCTATGACGAGAAGCTGCAAGCGCTGGATAACGAACTGAAAGCCATGGTGGCCCAGATCCCGGCCGCCCAGCGCACGATCATCACATCCCACGATGCCTTCGGCTATCTGGGACGCGAATACGGCCTGCAGTTCCTGTCCCCGCAAGGCGTGAGCACCGAGTCGGAGGCCTCGGCCGCCAACGTGGCCTCACTGATTCAGCAGATCAAGGACCAGAAAGCATCGGCCATCTTTATCGAAAACATCAGCAATCCCCGGCTGATCCAGCAAATCGCCAATGAAACAGGCATGAAGATTGGCGGCGAACTGTACTCCGATGCCCTGTCAACCGCAGACGGCCCCGCCTCAACCTACATCGATATGATGCGGCATAACGTCAGCATCATCCGGGATGCCGCGCTGGGGCGGTGAATCACCGGCGATGCCACGATCGGCGCCTCTGCGCCGCCGACGCAATTTGTGGCGTAAAAAAAGGGATACCCATGCGGGTATCCCGTAAACATCCGCTTCGATAGGGAGGGGAAGAGGAGAAGCAGAAGCGGACGACAAGACTCGCGCGACCCGTGGGGCCGCTGCCAAGCCCATGACGGATTAGTCGCCCAGGCGAACCAAAGGTTCCACTCATACACCACCATAATGAAACAAAATATTTCTACAACGTTCCGCGGTATTGCTGAGAGGCCGTGCGGTAAAGACCCCGGGCCTTCCGCCCAGCGGCTCGCCGCTCAGGCACCCGGCCCGCTGTAGGCGCGCAGGCGGCGGATGCGTTCGACCGTGTCGGGATGGCTCGATAGTCCGCGCCAGCCTTGCCCGTCCTCGCGCCCGGTGCTGGCTTCCAGGCGGCCGAGCATCGTCGCCAGCGGCTCGGCCCCCAGTCCCGCCGCCTGCAGCGCCGCCGCCGCATAGGCGTCCGCCTCGAGTTCGAAATCGCGCGAGTAGCGCGATTCCAGCGCCAGCGCGGCAAGACCGCTGGCCAGTGAGGACAGATCGCCGAGATAAAGGCCGGCGGCAAAAGAGACGACCGAAGACTGAATCATCTGACGCAACCCATGACGATAAGCGACGTGCCCAAGCTCGTGGGCGACCACGCCGGCCACCTCGTCGTCGTTCCCGGCCAGGGCGACCAGTTCGTCGAGCACCACCAGATCGCCGTTGGGCAGCGCGAACGCATTCGGGCCTATCGGCGACGAACGGAAAACCAGACGGTAAGCCGGCTGTCCGGGCCGGGCCGGCAACACGCCCGCGATATGTGCCCGCAGCGCGTCCTGACGCTCCTGCGACAAGAGCGACGGCCGCAACAAGTGCTGATCGAGAAAATCCAGGGTGTACTCCGACAGGGACTGGACCACGGGCTGGGGAATGTTCGGGGCCAACGCCTTGCTGGCAGCCGGCAGCCCCCAGAAATAGGCGGCCAGCAGCGCCAGCACGGCGCCCGCCAGGGCCGCAACCGCCCACGACCAGCGCGCTTGTATCCGCACCACCGTAGAATTGACGAAGCCTGCCGACGCCAGCCAGCCGGCGAAGGCTTGGTGGTCGGCAATTTCGCATACGGCCCCGCCGGGCAGGCGCAGCAGGCGCGGCGCGCGGCCCAGCGGCTCGGAAATCTCTACCTGCGCGCGCGGCGTCCGCAGCTCGCCGAAATCGCCGCGAACGACGATCTCATCACCCTCGGCCAGTAGTTCGACTGCCTGCCGCCGCGGCGTGCGCCCATCGAAGAAGCTGGCCGGCAGACTGTTCACAGCCCGATGTCCAGATCGAATATCCCCGCCGTCTCGTCGCCGACCGCCGAGGCGGTGGTGGCCTCGGCGGCCACGAAATCATCGAGGCTGCCGGTGACCAACAATCCCATGTACATGGCGCGATAGCGGGCAACGCGCACGCGGGCCCAGGGGATGAACAGGCCGAGGGTGGCGAAGATGCCCAGCCAATTCGCCCATGTCAGCAAAATATAGCCGCCGACTGGCAGGCGGCTGACGAAAGCATGCGGACCCAGACGAGTACTGCCCCACACGGCGTTGATCGTACGGCACTGGAGGTAGGGCACCATCAAAAGCTGGAGCAGCAGCAGGATGGGGATCACGACGGTGCCGCCGTATGCGAGTATCAACAGAAATGGATCTTCATGTTCTTGCAGAACCATGAACATGGTGACGCCAAGCACGCCGACCACCAGCAAGCCCACCAGCAGCACCGGCATCAGGAAAATGCGGTAAATCTGACCAATGCCGACCATGCATGCGAGCGGCGTGGCGCCGAAATGGGTATTGTCGAGCACGAACTTGCGCAGTTGCCGGTAATACAGCGGAAAAGCCAGCCAGAACGTCAGCAGGGCCAGCAGGCCGTAGCCGATAATGACCTTGGCCGCCTGGCCATAGGTGCCGTGGAAAGAAAACCGCAGACCGCGATAACTGGTGTTGTAGGCGCGAAAACGGAGGGCCTTGACCGTCAGCCAGGGCGCGATCAGCCCCAGAACCAGCAGAGCCAGGCCGTAGACCGCCAGGCCGGCCCTCTCGGCCAGCGACAGGCCGATCAGCAGCAGCAAGGCGATGATCCGTCCCTTGAGGATGGCGAACGGCCGGCCGTGGTAATCGAATCCCGAACCATCGAGCATCAGATTGCGATGGAAATACTGCTCGCGCCGCACCTTGGCCCAGGCCGAATAGATGCCGAGGGTGACAATACTCAGCAGCAGGTTGACGATCCAGATGCGGAAATATTCGCCGCCGTCGCCGGTAAAGCTGAAATTCGCCATGCGCCTGCGCCCGGCATCGACCCCCGCCGCGGCAGGGATCTGCGGTACTGCCGGCGGCGCATCGCCGGCGGCATGTGTCCCGGCCGTCAGCGATTGCAACTGCGCATCGTAAGCGGCGCGGGCCTGCGGATCGCCGAGTGCGTCGATGGCCTCGCGCAGCGAGTCCAATTGCGCCTCTTTTGACGGATGCTGATGCCGGTGAAAGGCTTCGATACGCTCTTGGTAAGCCGCTTTGATTTCGGCCAATGTGGCTTGCGGGTTGACCCCGAGCAAGTCGTAATATGTCGCCGCCAGCGCGCTCATACATTCCCCTTTATTTTTGGTTGGCGCTCCCGATGCTCGGGCATTCTAGCCCAACCAACCCAGCAATTGGCCAATATGAAAAACGCCGGCCTTCCGGCCGGCGCTTCGCCGCCCCCATTCTGGGGGCCTCGACACCGTGTTTCGGGGAAAAACAGGGGGTCAGGACGCCAGCGCCTCGTGCCGATCGCCCAGTACTGCGCGCAGCTTTTTGAACGCCGCCGCCTCGATCTGGCGCACACGCTCGGCGGAAATGCCGTACTCCGCAGCCAGTTCGTGCAGTGTGGCGCCGCCCTCGTCGCGCAGCCAGCGCGAGCGCACGATGCGCTGCGAACGCGCGTCCAGGGAATCGATCGCCTGCTCCAGGCCAGTGCCCTGCAAAGTATCGCGATCGCGGCGAGCCAGCACCTGAGTGGGTTCCTGCCCCTCGGCGGAAAGCCAGGAAATGGGCGTGAACGCGTCCTCGTCACCGTGGGGCGACTCGAGCGCGCAATCGCCACCCGACAGGCGCACCTCCATCTCGGAGACGTCCTCTGGCCGCACGTTGAGCTCGCGGGCGATGTCATCGACCTGCCCCGGCGCCAGGGTCTGACCATCCGGGCGCATGCGGCGCAGATTGAAAAACAGCTTGCGTTGCGCCTTGGTGGTGGCAACCTTGACCAGCCGCCAGTTGCGCACGACGTACTCATGGATCTCGGCGCGGATCCAGTGGACCGCGAAGGACACCAGCCGCACGCCGCGGTCGGGATCGAAACGCCGCACGGCCTTCATCAGGCCGATATTGCCCTCCTGGATGAGATCGGCATGCGCCAGACCATACCCCAGGTATTGCCGGGCGACCGACACGACCAGCCGCAGATGCGACATCACGAGCTGCCGGGCGGCATCCAGGTCGTCCTGGTCGCGCAGACGGCGGCCCAGGTCGGCCTCCTGTTCGGCGCTCAGCATCGGCAAGCGATTGACGGCACTGATATACGCCTCGATTGTGCCCAACGCACCCGGATTGGAGATCGCCACGGCCAGATTGGCCGGTGCAAGCGCCAAGGATTGCGAAGAATTGCTCATGTTTCGGATAGTCCTCGGAAAGGGGATTCCCAGGGACATATTAGCACTCGAAGGCAGAGAGTGCTAATCCCCGGCCAATAACCTTTAGGCCGCCATGCGGCTGGAAAGTTCCTCCTGTCCCAGCCTCCCGGCGGATGCTCAGGGCAGCTCGAGTTCGGCGATCAGGGGAGCATGATCCGAGAGCTGCTTCCAGGGGGCGCCATGCAGGACGCGGGCGCGCCGCACCGCAAAGCCCCGCTGGTAGATCCGGTCGAGGCGCAGCCAGGGAAAGGCCGATGGGAACGTGCGCGGCGGCGGCGCCAGCCGGGCGCCGCCCTTGAATCCGAGCTCGAGCGGGGGCGGCGCGCCATCGCGATCCGCGGTCCAGGGCATGTGCGCGCGCAGGCGCGCGACGGCACGCCGCAGGCGGCGGCTCTCGTCATCCCCGCCCTGCGGCGCCTGCGCGAACACCTCGTACAGGCCGAGCTGCTCGACAAACAGGGGCGCCAGGCGGTTTCCCCAATCGTTGAAATCCCCGGCGATCAGCAAAGGCTCGTCGGCGGGCACCAGGCGCCCGATGCGTTCGACGAGCGCCTGAACCTGGCGCGAGCGCCCCCGGGCCAGCAGCCCCAGGTGAACGACGATGCAATGCACCGGCCGGCCCTCGACCTCGATCACCCCATGCAGCAGGCCGCGCTGCTCCAGCCGGTGATCGGAGATATCCTGGTTCTCGTATTGCAGGATGGGATAGCGCGACAGCAGGGCATTGCCGTGGTCGGTCGCGGCGCGCACCGCGTTGCAGCCGTAGGCGGCCTCCATGTGCAGCACCGCCGCCAGGGATTCGTGCTGCGCATGGAGGCCGCCATGCAGCTGATTGCGGCCCTGGACCTCCTGCAGGAACAGCAGGTCCGGGCTCAGGCCATAGAGGCCCAGGCGCAGATCGGAGAGCGATTCCCGGCTGCCCGTCGCGGAACGGCCCTTGTGGATGTTGTAGCTCACGACCCGGATGATCGACATGCCGGGCCTCGCCTTACTTGGCCTCCGCCTGGCGCACGCGGATGTGCAGCTCGCGCAGCTGCTTTTCGTCCACGGACGAAGGCGCATGGGTCAGCAGACACTGGGCGCGCTGCGTCTTGGGGAAGGCGATCACATCGCGGATCGACTCGGCCCCGGTCATCAGCGTCACCAGACGGTCCAGGCCGAAGGCCAGGCCGCCGTGGGGCGGCGCGCCGTACTGCAGCGCATCGAGCAGGAAGCCGAACTTCAGGCGGGCCTCCTCCTCGTCGATATTCAGGGCCTTGAAGACCTTGCGCTGGACGTCGGCGCGATGGATACGCTCTGAACCGCCACCGATTTCCCAGCCGTTGAGCACCATGTCGTAAGCCCGCGCCAGAGCCTGACCCGGATCGGTTTCCAGGAAATCCTCGTGTCCCTCCTTGGGGCAGGTGAATGGATGATGCGCCGCCGTATAGCGGTTCTCGGCCTCGTCGTACTCGAACATGGGGAAGTCAATCACCCACAGGGGCTGCCAGCCAGGCTCGAACAGGCCGTGCTCGCGGCCAAATTCGCTCTGGCCGAGCTTGACGCGCAGGGCGCCAATGGCGTCGTTGACCACCTTGGCCCGGTCAGCGCCAAAGAAGATCAGGTCGCCGTCGACCGCGCCGGTGCGCTCGATCAGGGCACGCAGCGCGTCGGCATGGATGTTCTTGACGATGGGCGACTGCAATCCCTCGGGAATCGAGGCCGCGTCATTGACCTTGATATAGGCCAGGCCGCGCGCGCCATAGATGCCGACGAACTTGGTATAGGCATCGATCTCGCTGCGCGGCAAGCTGCCGCCGCCGGGCACGCGCAAGGCCACCACCCGGCTGTCGGGATCGTTGGCCGGGCCGGAGAACACCTTGAAATCCACGTCGCGCATCAAATCGCCGACGTCGATGAATTCGAGCTTGACGCGCAGATCGGGCTTATCCGAGCCGAAACGGCGCATCGCCTCGCCCCAGCTCATCGTGGGGAAGGGATCAGGCAGCTCGACGCCGCGCACCTCGCGAAACACCTCGCGCACCATGCCCTCGAATATCCCGCGAATCTGGGACTCATTCAGAAAGGACGTCTCGCAATCGATCTGGGTGAACTCGGGCTGCCGGTCGGCGCGCAGATCCTCGTCGCGAAAGCACTTGGTGATCTGGTAATAGCGGTCGAAGCCCGCGACCATCAGCATCTGCTTGAAAAGCTGGGGCGACTGCGGCAGGGCGAAGAATTCGCCCGGATTCACCCGCGAAGGCACCAGATAGTCGCGCGCGCCCTCGGGCGTACTGCGCGTGAGCATCGGCGTTTCGATGTCGATGAAACCCAAGGCGTCCAGGTACTTGCGCACCGACATCGACACCCGGTGGCGCAGCAGCAGATTGCGCTGCATCTGCGGGCGGCGCAGATCCAGCACCCGATGAGTCAGCCGGGTGGTTTCCGACAGATTGTCATCATCGAGCTGGAAGGGCGGCGTCACCGAGGCATTGAGGATCTCGATCTCGCGGCAGAGGATTTCGATCTCGCCCGAATGCAGGTCCGGATTGGCCGTCCCCTCGGGGCGCAGTCGCACCAGGCCGGTCACCCGCAGGCAATATTCATTGCGAATGCGCTCGGCGGTCGCAAAGACCTCGCCATTATCGGGATCGGCCACGACCTGGGCCAGACCCGCGCGGTCGCGCAAGTCGATGAAGATCACGCCGCCGTGGTCCCGGCGACGATGCACCCAGCCGAACAGGGTCACAGTCTGGTCGAGGTGGGCTCTGGAAACCTCGCCCGTATAGCAAGTGCGTATCAAGAATGACTCCGTAGATTTTGAATGATCGAAGGTCAGGACTGCGGTGGCGGCGGTTCGGCCGGAATGACGGCCGGCAGCTCCATCTGGACCGGCGACGGCGGATAGGCCGGCGCCACCACGCCCATGGAAATAATGTGCTTGAGCGCTGCCTCGACCGACATCTCGAGCACATGCACGTCGGCGCGCGGCAGCATCAGGAAAAAGCCCGAGGTCGGATTCGGCGTCGTCGGCACATAGACACTGACGTGATCGCCGTCCCCCAGTATGCCCGCCACCTCGTTGCAGGGCACCCCGGTGAGGAAGCCGATGGTCCACACACCCTGGCGCGGATACTGCACCAGCACCGCCTCGCGGAATGCCTGACCGTTGGGCGCGAACATCGTCTCGCTGACCTGCTTGACCGCATTATAGATGGAGCGCACCAGCGGAATCCTGCCCAGCAGGCGCTCCCAGCGGTCGAGCAGGGCACGGCCGATGAAGTTGGCGCACAGCACCCCCGTCAGCAGGATCACCGCCAGGACCAGGATGAACTGGAAACCGGGAATGCGCATGCCGAACAGGGCCTGCGGCGACAGAAACGACGGCACCAGACCCTCGAGGGTATCGACCAGCATGGCCAGGACCCAGAACGTGGCGATCAGGGGAATCCAGATCAGCAGGCCGGTGACGAAGTATCGCTTGAAGAAACGCATAGGCGCGCAGCCGACGGCGCGGTCAGCCGGGCGAGGCGGACGGCGCCGTCGGCGTGGATGTCGACGGCGCCGCCCCGGAAGACGCCGGCTCGGACGGCTTGGCGCCGGCGGACGGCTTGCCGCGGAAGTCGGTCTCGTACCAGCCAGAGCCCTTGAGGCGGAATCCGGCGGCGGTCACCTGTTTTTCATAGGTGTCGCGTCCGCATTCCGGACAGACCGTCAGCAAGGGGTCGGAAATTTTCTGCAGTACGTCCTGCGCATGACCGCAGGCGCTGCAACGATAAGCATAAATAGGCACAACAATATCCCGTAGGCTTGTTCCTGTGGAATTTTAGCCCTTTTTCACACCCTGAACGCCCTCAGCCAAACCTCAGCCAAAGTGATTGGGCAGCAGGAACATGCCCGCCGCGACCAGGGTGGGCAGGCTGGCCGCCCCCAGCAGCCGCAGCGGAGAAATCGATCCGTCCGAGAAGCAGCCCTTTAGAATGGAAAAGCCCGCCGGATTGGGCGCGTTGGCGATGACCGTCAGCCCGCCGCCGGTCACCGCGCCGGCGACCAGCATGTAGCGCCAGAGATCGCCCGTGCCCTCGACCAGGGACCCCAGGTAGGTCAGCGCCGCATTGTCCGTGACCGCCGTCAACGCCGTGGCGCCCACAAACAGCACAAAGGGCGACAGATCGGCCAGCAAATCCTGCAGCCACCATTGTTGCAGCCCGCCCAGCACCACCAGCCCGGCCAGAAAAAATCCCACCATGAAGCCCTCGCGGATCAGCAGGGGCGACTGATGGCGCTTGTAGGCATGCGCATAACCGACGAACAGCACCAGCAGCCCGAGGAAAACCTTGATGTGATGGGCCGACAGCACGATTGCCAGCAGGAACAACACGTGCACGGCCATGACCGCCACGGGCACGGGCGGGCGCGCCTGCCCGGACTCGTCATCGGAGCGGCCGCCGATGCTGCCATCCAGCAGGAACGATCGGCAGACCCAGGTCAGGACCAGACTGTTGATGAACACCGCCGCCACGGCGCGCCAGCCGAAATGGGTGGCCATGAAGGCCGTGTCCCAGCCAAAGGTGTGCGCAACCATCAGCACGGGCGGCGCGGCATAGGCCGTCAACACGCCGCCGATCGACACATTGACGAACAGCACGCCGACGGTGAGGTACTTGAACCCGTCCTGACCCGGACGCCGGAAATAAGCCTGACGCAGCAGCAAGGCGGCCAGGGTCATGGCGGCCGGCTCAGTGATCAGCGACCCCGACAGCGGCACCAGGAACATGATCACGAAGAACTGCGCCAGCTCGCGGCGCACCGGCAGCAGGCGCGACAGGCCGAGCACGCACAGATTGACCAGTTCGATGATCGGCCGGCTGGCGGCCACCACCATGATGACGAACACAAAGGCCGGTTCGGTGAAATTACGGGCATCGAGATACTCGACCGCATCCCCGACGCTCAGGGTCACGGCCATCCAGACGAACAGCACACAGGCCCAGACGCCAAACACCGCCTCGACCTCGGAGAGCAGGTGCCACAGCCCGGCATGCGCGCCGCCGCGATTGGCCAGCCGCGCGAACACCGGCACCGAAAACGTGTGAATGACGGCGAGCGCGAACAGAACGGTCGCCACGACCTCGATGTGGCTGATCATCCGGAAACCTCGGAAATAAGGCTGTAAAGCAAATCAGGCATCGGCGAGAATCATGCGGGCGCCCTTTTCGGCGATCATGATCGTGGGGGAATTGGTATTCCCGGATGTGATGGTCGGCATGATGGACGCATCGACCACCCGCAACCCCTCGATGCCATGCACGCGCAAGGCCGGATCGACCACCGCCATCGGATCGACGCCCATTTTACAAGTCCCGACCGGATGAAAGATCGTGGTGCCGATGTCCGCGGCGGCGGCCTCGAGCTCCTCTTGCGACTGCAGGGCCGGGCCGGGCTTGTATTCCTCGGGCGCATAGCGCGCCAGGGCCTCCTGCGCCATGATCCGCCGCGTCAGACGCAGACTGTCGGCGGCGACCGCCCGATCCTCTGGCGTCTGCAGGTAATTGCACAGGATGGCCGGCGCCTCGGCCACACTGGGCGAGGTGATGCGCACATAGCCGCGGCTGGTCGGGCGCAGATTGCAGACGGACGCGGTGATCGCGGGAAAGGTATGCAGAGGCTCGCCGAACTTTTCCAGGGACAAGGGCTGCACATGGTATTCCACGTTGGCACGCGCCTGGTCCGGGCTGGAGCGCGCGAAAGCCCCGAGCTGGGAAGGCGCCATCGACAGCGGACCGCTGCGCCACAAGGCATACTGCACCCCCATCCAGCCCTTGCCCAGCCAGGAGTTCGCCAGCGTATTGAGCGTGCGCGCGCCCCGGACCCGGAAGATCATGCGCAGTTGCAGGTGATCCTGGAGGTTTTCACCCACACCGGGCAGATCATGCACTACGGGGATGCCCAGCGCATGCAGCCGCGGTCCCGGGCCGATGCCCGACACCTGCAACAGCTGCGCCGAGCCGATCGAGCCGCTGGCCAGGATCAGCTCGCGACGCGCGCGCGCCGTGTGCTGGACGCCATTGCGCACGAACATGATCCCCGTCGCGCGCCGCCCCGAGAACGTGATGCGTTCGGCGCGCGCATCCGTCAGGACCGTGAGGGTCGGACGCGATTCGACCGGACGCAGGAAGGCCTTGGACGTATTCCAGCGCACGCCCCGCCGCTGATTGACCTCGAAATAGTTGCAGCCCTCGTTGTCGCCGCGGTTGAAATCGTCGGTGCGCGGAATGCCCGCCTGCGCCGCCGCCTCGCGAAAGGAATCGAGGATGCCCCAGCGCAGACGTTGGGGCTCGACCCGCCAGGTGCCGTTGGCGCCATGAAACGGAGATTCCCCCCCATGATGATCCTCGACGTCGCGAAACAGCGGCAGCACCTCGTCCCAGGACCAGCCCGTATTGCCCAGGGCCGCCCAACCATCGTAATCGGCCGCCTGCCCTCGCAGGTAGAGCATGCCATTGATCGACGACGAGCCGCCCAGGACGCGCCCGCGCGGATAACCCAGGGCGCGATAGTTCAGGCCCGGATCGGGTTGCGTGTGATAGCACCAGTCGCTGCGGGGATTGCCGATGCAATACAGATAGCCGACGGGAATGTGGATCCAGCGCCAATCGTCGCGCCCGCCAGCCTCGAGCAGCAGCACCCGATGATTGCGCGAGAGGCGATTGGCCAGCAGGCAGCCGGCGGAACCGGCGCCGACGATCACATAATCAAATTCCAGATCTGTCACCACAGGTTCTTTAGCCATTCATGTCTCCCCGTCGAACACCCTTTCGTGAGGATGCGACATATTTTTCAATATCCACCCATTCCAGCCACATCCAGGCCCCAGGCGCAGCGGGCCTCAACCCGTCGGCAGCACCGTTCCCGCCAGGGCGGCGACGATCAGCAGGACGCCAACCTGCATGTTCGAGCGGAACAGCCTCAGGCCACCCTCGGGACGCTGGACGTCGAACACCTTGACCTGCCACGCCAGATGCGCGGCAACCCCAACCATCACCAGATGATAGGGCCAACCCATGCCCATCCCCACACCCGAGGCGAACCAGAGCGCGGCGGCCCCGGCGTACATCAGCCCGATCCAGAACCGGCCCTGATCGCCGAAACGCATGGCCACCGAACGCAACCCCAGCATACGGTCATCGCGGACATCAATATAAGCGTAGATGGCGTCATAGCCCACCTGCCACAGCACCGCGCCCATCCACATGGTCACCGCGGCCCAGGGTACGGTGTCGCGGGTATCGGACCAGGCCATCAGCATACCCCAATTGAAGGCGATGCCCAGCACCACCTGCGGCCAGTACGTAAACCGCTTGCACAAGGGGTAGATCACCACCAGCGGCACCAGCGCCAGCGCCAGCCAGCGGCTGGGGCTGTTGATCGCCAGCAGCAGCGTCGCGGACACCAGCAGTTGCGCGAACACGAACCACAAGGCCGCGCGCAGGCTCAACTGGCCGCTGGTCAGGGGCCGGAAGCGGGTGCGCTCGACGCGGTGGTCGAAGTCCCGGTCGAAAATATCATTGAACGTGCAGCCGACCCCGCGCATCAGCAATGCGCCCAGGGAAAAGATGACGATCCGCCAGAGCGTCGGCCAGCCATCGGCCGCCTGCACCAGGGCCGCCAGCGCGGGCAGCAGCGTCAGCCAGGTGCCCACCGGCCGGTCCAGCCGGCATAATCGGGCATACGGCCCCCAGGCGGCCGGCAGCCAGCGCTCTACCCAGTCATCATGACGCATGTCCGACAGGTCGGGGCCCGCGCCCACGCGCGCCTCGCCGACCGGCGCGGGACGCCCCACGTCAGACCGCCCCTGCATGCCGGATCAACTCGCCCAGCACCTCGATCCCGGCGCGGATGCGCGGCTCGGGCACCGTCACGAAACTCAGGCGCAAGGTATTGACCCGCGGCTCGACCCCGGCAAAGAAAGGCGCGCCCGGCACAAAGGCCACATTGCGCGCCACGGCCTGCTGCAGCAGCAGGCCGGCATCGATCCCCTCGGGGAGAGTCACCCAGATGAACATGCCGCCCTCGGGCCGCGTCCAGCGCACCGTATCGGGAAAATGCTCGCGCATGGCATCGAGCATGTAGCCGCATTGCTGGCGGTACAAATCACGCACCCGCGGCAGATGCTCCGCCAGAAAACCGCCGCGCACGGTTTCGTAGACCGCCATCTGGGTGAGTGTGGCGGTATGCAGGTCGGTGGCCTGCTTGATCTGGACCAGCTTGGCGATGATGTCACGCGACGCCACCACGTAGCCCAGGCGCAGGCCCGGCGCCAGCACCTTGGAAAACGACCCCAGGCGGATCACGGTCGCGCCGGCGGCGCGCCCCAGGCCCAGCAGGCTCGGCAGCGCCTCGCCGGCGTAGCGCAGCTCGCCGTATGGATCATCCTCGATGATGGGCAGGCCCAATTGGGCGCAGCGCTCGACCAGCGCCTGACGGCGCGGCAGGTCCAGCGTCAGGCCGGTCGGATTATGGAAATTCGGCAAGGCATAGACGAAGCGCGCACCCGCCGCCAGGGTCGCGTCGATGGCATCGGGCACCAGCCCGCGCTCGTCAGTCGGCACCGCCGCGAATTCAGGCTCGCACAGGGAAAACGATTGCAAGGCGCCCAGATAGCTGGGCGCCTCGACCAGAACGCGCGAACCCGGATCGATGAACAGTTTGCCCAGCATGTCCAGGGCCTGCTGCGACCCCGACACGATCAGCACCTCGTCGGGATCGACCTGCGCGCCATGCCGGCGCATGTCCTCGGCCACCCAGGCCCGCAAGGGCGCGTAACCCTCGGTGGGACCGTATTGCAGGGAAACGCCGCCATTGGTGTCGAGGACATGGTCGAAGGCCGCCCGCATCCGCGCGATCGGGAACCCCTGCGGGGACGGCAACCCCCCCGCGAACGAGATCACCTCCGGTCGCTCGGTGACCTTGAGGATTTCACGGATGGTCGAACTCGTGAGTTTCTGGGCGCGTTGGGAAAACACGTAAGGGCTGGCTGGCATGTCCATGCTGAATGCGGATCCGGTAATCAACAGGCCGCGCCTGAGGGGGCGGCCCCGTAGAAAAGCCGCCGCCGGCGGCCTCGGACCACCGGCGGCGCTTCATTCATCAACGAGGTCTATATTACACCCCGAGAGGCTTGTCATTTTGTGCGCTGCGTCCATGCGCAGAGATCAGCGTCCTGATTCGTGAATCCACCAACCAGGACACTAATCCGCGCCGACCAGATCCAGCAGTTCCGGCAGCACGCGCCGCGCCGCGCGCTCGCCCTCCTCGATCGCGGCCGCCGCCCGGTGAAAATCCATCAGGGCGAAGTCCGCCAGCCGCGGCCGGATCACCACATCCGCCGGCTCACCCGCGAGACGGCTGCGGGTGATGTGCACCTGCATGATATTCAGGCTCGTGCTCAGCACATCGAAGATCGATGGCACCCCCGCCGCGCCGCCCTTGGCGCCGCCAAGCCCCAGCGGCAAGCGGCTCAACACCGAGGCAAAGGCGCCGGGCGGCACGGGATCGGACGGCTCGTCCAATGCGGCATACCGCCCGATCAGGTTCGCGTTCAGGTCCACCGCGATGACGATATCCGCCCCCATGGCCCGGCACAGGGACACGGGCACCGGATTGACCAGCGCGCCATCGACCAGCAAGCGGTCATCGCGCCGCGCGGGCGTGAACAGGCCCGGCAGCGCGGCGGAGGCGCGCACGGCGTCGAACACACCCCCCTCGCGCAGCCAGACCTCGCGCCCCGTGGCCAACTCGGTGGCGACCGCCCCATAAGCCTTGGGCAGGCTGGCGATCGTCTTGTCCTCGAGGAGCGTGCGCAGAAAGGAAAAAAGCTTTTCCCCGTGGATCAGGCCGCCATTGACGGTAAAGTCCAGCAGGCCGACCACGCCCTGCCAGGTCAGCCCCCGCACCCAGGTTTCGAGAGACTCCAACTGCCCATCCGCATAGGCCGCGCCGACCAGGGAGCCGATCGATGTCCCGCAGACCACGTCCGGCACGATGCCGGCCTGCTCGAGGACATGGATGATGCCGATGTGCGACCAGCCGCGCGCCGCCCCGCTGCCGAGAGCCAGTCCGATCCTGGGGGGCGAAATGCGCATGGCGGTCCTCGATGACTTCGATGCGCTGCGTTTTGGTGGTTTTTTCACTACCGGATATCCTCGCGGGAAGATGGCGCGGGGCCACATCAGGGTTTGTGATGGGTACTCACTATAAAGCAGCCCGGTCAAAACCTATCAAGGAGGGGAAGCAGCTCTCGCAGGTCACGGATACTGACTGCCTTTTTTTCAGGATTGGCTCTACCACGCCGGTCCAGATGTATGGCTTGCATCCCTGCCGCCGTCGCACCGGCATAGTCGGATCGCCAGGTATCACCGACCATCAAGACCTCTGCGGGCGCGCAACCCGCCCTCCGGCACAGCTCGAGATAAAACGCTGCGTCAGGTTTCGTCGCACCCAGATCAAAAGAAAAACAAACCAGATCAAGCCACGCACCGAGTTGTGCGATGACCGGCTGGCCGTAGGGCGCCGCGAGATTGGAGGCAAGGGCTATTTTCAGCCCATGCTCTCGCACTGCCGACAATACGTCGATGGTTTCGGGATATGGCGCAATAGAAGCCAGCTCGGCGGCAAGATCGTCAGCCCAACTATCGTTCCACGGCGCCCCGCACAGTTGTGCGTATTCTTTCAGGTTGATCGGCGCCGTCATGGGGGAAATGTCTGGTCGGCGCACACCCGCTTTTGTCACAACCAGGAATGGGTGACGTTTGTCGAAAATATCGACCAACGTGCCAAAAGCATCAAACGCGATAAGCTTCAACATGGCATGGCTCTTTTGTCCTCAAGGAACCTGCTGCGGATGAATCGTATCCTCCGTCATTGACCGGATACTTGCAAGCTGCCGTCGCGCACAGTTTTCAACCGACGTTGACACTTTGGCGCGCTGTTCGCCGCCCGAGGCCACTCAATGCGTTGATTGGTACATACTGGTACCCCCTCAAGTGGCGGAATTCCCAAACTTATGGATATAGTCTTTCTGGACCAGAACAAGTGGATCGAGCTGGCGCAGGTGCATTGCGGGTGCACTACGAGCGGCCCCATGGCCGAGCTGTTTCCTCAACTCGTTGCTGCGGTCCAAAGGAAGCGCGTCTTATTTCCTCTCTCGGTTTCGAACATCATGGAGACCGCAAAGCGCAACGACCCTGACAGCCGACGGCACGTTGCCGAAACGCAGGCCATACTCAGCCTTGGGTACGCCCACCGAAGTCGAGCAGGCCGGATAGCCGTAGAGTTGCGCGCGGCGATTCAACGGCGATTCGGTGTGGAGCCGGTTGCCATGCCGCCCAATTGGGCGCTCGCCCCAGACTTTATACAAGCCTTCGAACCCATGGATGAGCTGATGGCGGTGCCGGAAGAACTGGCACGCGTGCGGGACCTGAATTCCCTCACGCCCCCGGCAGCGCTGTACCTCGACTTCATGGTCAACCAGGACGATATTCGCCGACGAAAGGCCATTGCAACATTGACCCAAGGACTCGCCGCGCTGGTCGTTCGCATTGAAAGCAGGCGCGAGCGCTTTGCCAACAAGTCCATCGATTTTCGACGCCGGGCTTACGCAGCGCAGTCTTGGGCGGAGAACCTCGACATTCTCAACCAAACGGTGGCTGCACTTGGCTATTCTTTCGACCAGTTGAGAGATCTCGGAGACCAAGCAATGCGAGTACTGTTAGAAGACGTTCCGACGATGAACGTGGAAGTGGAAATGGCCGCGCGCCTGGAATCCAAGACCGGCGCTCTTTCAGCGAACGATGTCCTCGACATGCAATCGTTTTATACGGCGATTCCATACTCGGACCGTGTTGTCGCCGAGAAAGCCGCCATCTCACGCGCCAAGCAAGCGCGACTCGATTCGAAATATGGTGTTGCTCTGTCTCGGTCCCTGGAAGACTTGTTGGACCTTTACGTCGAGTAAGGTATCCACATCTTATCGCTGAGCGTCCTCTATTGGCCGATTGTAGCCAAAAGCCAACTGACCGGACCCGACCCAAAGCAGTCAGTCTCTAGCGTCGGTTTGCCAGGTAAGCCACAGCGACATCCCTCCTTATGCGCTGATGCTCAAAAAATCGCAACTCAAGCGCAGAGAAAATTAATTCACAGCAGGAATCTATTATATTTTTTGCACCGAAATTTCTGGAAATATCAATTTCTGTAAATCGGATCCAATTTGGTGATAGGCAAGATTGATACCATCTCCAGACTCGGCCGCCACCAACTTTACGTTAAATAGAAAACCATCCCCCTCCCTGGTGACACTTACTATCTGGGAGCCCAATAACTTCAGACTGGAACGCTTTTCCTTTCTAAAGCAAACATTGTAATGCCCCTTTTTAGCGACGGAAGGATAACACCAAGCATCCTGAAAGTCCGGAGGGAGATCAAAATAATCCTTGGCGATTGATTCAGAGATTCGATACAGATACTCGGTTCCATATCCAACATCCCTAATAAACTCGTGTTTAAGAAAATCCTGAATCATTCTGGCCTTTAGGATTTCTTCACTGGCTAACCCTTCGGTATTTGGTTTTGCGCCAATCATGGTTACGTTGATTGGCTTAACGGCTTCATACACAATGAGAGAAAAAAGCTGGTTGTCTGAAATTTTCATCTCTTCCACAGCAACCATTGGAGAGATGGCTGCGGTGTACAACAAAGACTCATTATCTCGATTCAATCTGCCAGCTCGAGAAATATTTTCAGGGGGCTCCCAGCAATCAGCGACTGTGGACATGGCACGCAATGGTAAATTTCGATCGTTCTCTGGTAATGTGCGCACTCTATAAAAACGCGTTCCCATAGGATAACTAGAACTCATTGGTGTAAGTACGCATATTCTACCGAAAGGAGTCTCAAATGTGATTACCCTTGAGATTGCAGCCTGCACATCCTGATAAGACATTTTTTTAAAGTCTAGATCACGAAAGTCACAGATCCTGTTATGAAGTTCTGTTGTGTCTACATACCGCAAAAAAACCCTTATATCTACCACAGATTCCCTCCAAAGCTTATGGATCAATAATTGTTTAAACCCGGTTTTTAGTTGGTTTTATAATACTCTTATGTATAAAAGTTTAGGATGCACGAACCGTCCGCTCTTGGCCGAAATCGATCAATCAGCATTGACGCGCATTGAACGCCTCGCATCACAGCGAAGCGGACTCATCTTGGGCGGAACAGCATTGAGTTCAGTGCCATTATCACTGGCAAACTCTTGTTCGAGAGAAACAGTGATATAGCGCTTAGCCTCCTTACCATTCAGGTTCTCGTCGGCGACTAACTCTTGCGCCTCACGCTGCTGTTCCGCCTGGGCAAAAATGAAGAACGCGTCAATCACACTGGCTTTGTCATCAACCTGATCCAGGTTGATTTCCTGCGACTTCAGCAGGTCAACATCAAAAACCACATCACCCCAGTCGATAGTCGGCTTTTCCTTTTCAGCCCCTGACTTCTCGCGGCGTGGCCCATCGCGCATGTCGTTGTGGGTCGAGCGGTAGTCCTGAACCTTCCGCGCAGCGGGCAATAAGGAAAAACCCACCCCTCGAATGAGAAGTGGGTCGGTTATTTACAATCCTGGAAAGTCAGGTTCTAGAACGGAATATCGTCGTCCATATCCGCCAGATTGCTGGCCGGCGCCGCCGCCGGGGCGGCCGGGCGGGCCTGCTGCGGGGGGCGGCGCGCCGGAGCCGGCGCCTGACTGAAGCCATCGGCGTCGCCGCCGCCCTCACCGCCGCCGCTGTCGCGTCCGCCCAGCATCTGCATCTGGTCGGCCACGATTTCCGTGCTGTAGCGGTCGGCGCCGGTTTCCTTGTCCTGCCACTTGCGGGTCTTGAGCCGGCCCTCGACGTAGACCGCGCGCCCCTTGCGCAGGTATTCGCCGGCGATTTCAGCCAGACGGTTGTAGAACACCACGCGGTGCCATTCAGTTTCCTCGCGGCGCTCGCCGGTGGCCTTGTCCTTCCATTGGGAGGTGGTCGCGATCGACACATTGCAGATCGCCGCGCCGTCAGGGCTGTAGCGGACTTCCGGATCGCGGCCAAGGTTGCCGACGAGAATGACTTTGTTGACGGAGGCCATGATGTAGATCCTGTGATGAATTGCTCGTGCGCCCATTATCGGCGAAACGGTTCGCCGCTTGGCGTCTGATTGCTGCCAGCCGGACATTATCGCCCAGTGCGGCGGCTACGTATACCAATGGGCCGATGCCCTGGCCGGATGACCGGGCAAACAGCCCCCTCAACGCGGCATCCGGAACCCCCGCGCCGTGTACAGCCAGACCACAGCCAGCATGGCGCCCGTCCAGAACACGACGGCCGACCCGCCCCAGCGCACCAGAATGCCGCCCAGCACGCCGCCGGCGAACACCCCCAGGGACTGCGCGGTGTTGTAGAACCCCAGGGCCAGGCCTTTGTAGTGGGGCGGCGCCGCGTGCGACACCAGCGAGGGTTGCAGCGCCTCGAGGATGTTGAAGGCGACGAAGAATCCCACCAGGGCCGCCACGGCGGGAAAGAACGATCCCTCCAGCCAGGGCAGCAGCCCCAGCACCACGGCCAGCCCCAGCACGGCCCATTCGAGGGCCGCCTTGTGCACCTTGTGCTTTTCGGTATAGAAGACCGCCGGCACCATGAACACGAAGGACGCGATGATCACTGGCAGGTAGACCTCCCAGAGGTTCGAGGGGTCGTAGCCGCCCAGGCGTCCGAGCAGGCCGGGCGCCACCATGAACACCGCCATCAGGATGAAGTGCAGGCAGAACACGCCGAAATTCAGGCGCAGCAGGTCTTTATGGCCGAGCACGTCGCGGGCGGTCGCCTGGACGATATCGGCCTCGGAGCGCGGCACCGCGGGCACGAAGAACATGGCGATCAGCAGGCAGACGAAGCCCAGCAGGCTGATCGCCCAGAACAGCCCCGAGAGCCCGAATCGGCCCACCAGCATCGGCGACAGCACCAGCGAGAGCGCGAAGGAAACCCCGATCGAGCCGCCGACCATGGCCATGGCGCGCGTGCGCACCTCGGGCCGGGTAGCGTCGGCGATCCACGCCGTGATCGCGGCAGACACGGCGCCCAGCCCCTGAATCACCCGCCCCACCGTGACCCAATCGACCGACGTGGCCAGGGCGCACACCACCCCGCCGACGACGAACAGCAACATGCCGAACACGATCACCGGCCGGCGGCCGTAGCGGTCGGAAGCCATGCCCAGCGGAATCTGCATGACCGCCTGGGTCAGGCCGTAGGCGCCCAGGGCCAGCCCGACGCGCGCGGAGTTGTCGCCGCCCGTCAGCGCGGTGGCGGCCACCGCGAAGATCGGCGTCAGGAGGAACAGGCCCAACATGCGCGCGGCGAACAGCAGCGCCAGCGACAGGCTGGCGCGCCGTTCGAGGGAAGTCAGCTTCAAGGACGGGGCCGGAGCGGAAGACACAGGTGACATGATGGGTTTCAGGGTTCGAATCGAAAGGGCTGCGCGTTATAGTAGCAAGTTGGTCTTTGAAAAACCTGAACCCCCCTCTATACGGCATGGAAGCCATCAATATCCGCGGTGCGCGCACGCACAATCTCAAGAACATCTCGGTGGACCTGCCGCGGCGCAAGCTCGTGGTCATCACCGGGTTGTCGGGTTCGGGCAAATCGTCGCTGGCCTTCGACACGCTCTACGCCGAGGGCCAGCGGCGCTACGTCGAGAGCCTGTCGGCCTATGCGCGGCAGTTCCTGCAGATGATGGACAAGCCCGATGTGGACGTCATCACCGGGCTGTCCCCTGCCATCGCCATCGAGCAAAAGTCGGCGGGACACAATCCGCGCTCGACGGTGGGCACCGTCACCGAAATCCACGACTACCTGCGCCTGCTGTACGCGCGCGTGGGCACGCCCTACTGCCCGGAGCACGGGCTGCCGCTGCGCGCCCAGAGCGTCAGCCAGATGGTCGATAAGGTGCTCGCCTGGCCCGCCGAGCACCGTATCGCCATCCTCGCGCCCCTGGCCCGGGGCATCGACGGCGATCTGGCCGCCGAATGCGCGCGCTTGCAGGCCCTGGGCTATGTGCGCGTGCGCATCGACGGCGAGATCCTGACCCTCGATCCCATGCCCGCGCTGCCACAGACCGGCACGCACGACCTGGACGTCGTCGTGGACCGGCTGCGCGCGCGCGCCGACAGCCGGCAGCGTCTGGCGGAATCCTTCGAAACCGCGCTCGAACTCACCGGCGGGCGCGCCATCGCCCTGGACCTGGACGACGGCGCCGAGCAGGGATTTTCCAGCACCTATGCCTGCCCGGTCTGCGCCCAGGGGCTCGCGGCGCTCGAACCCCGGCTGTTCAGCTTCAACAATCCGGTGGGCGCCTGTCCCTCCTGCAACGGCCTGGGCACGGTCGACTCCTTCGATCCGCTGCGCGTGGCGGCCTTTCCCGAGCTGAGTCTCGCCGGCGGCGCCATCCACGGCTGGGACCGGCGCAATGCCTTCACGCACACCATGATGCGCAGCCTGGCAACGCACTATGGCTTCGACCTCGAAACCCCGTTCGAGCAATTGGACGCAGGCCTGCGCCGCGTGATCCTGCACGGCTCCGACACCGAGGAAATTCCGTTCCTGTACCTCGGCGCCGATGGCGCCACCACGGTACGCCGGCACGTTTTCGAAGGCGTGATTCCCAACCTCGAGCGCCGCTGGCGCGAAACCCACTCCACTGCGGTCCGCGAAGAACTCGGCAAGCTGCGCCACACCACGGCCTGCCCGGAATGCGGCGGCACGCGCCTGCGCGCCGAGGCGCGCAACGTGCTGATCGGCGAGGACCCCGGCCCGGGCGAGCGGCGCGGGCTCGCCATCTACGAGGTCGAAGCCCTGTCGCTGACCGACTGCCGGCAGTGGTTCCGGGATCTGCCCCTGCACGGCGCCCGCCGCGAGATCGCCGAACGCATCGTGCACGAGATCAGCGCGCGCCTGGACTTTCTCGACGACGTGGGCCTGGGCTACCTGACGCTGGATCGCGGCGCCGACACGCTGTCGGGGGGCGAGGCCCAGCGCATCCGCCTCGCCAGCCAGATCGGCTCGGGCCTCACGGGCGTGATGTACGTGCTCGACGAACCGTCGATCGGCCTGCACCAGCGCGACAACCACCGCCTCATCCACACCCTGCAGCAATTGCGCGACCTGGGCAACAGCGTGATCGTGGTCGAGCACGACGAGGACATGATCCGCGCCGCCGACCACATCCTCGACATGGGTCCGGGCGCGGGCGAGCACGGCGGCGAGGTGATCGCCCAGGGATCGCCGGCCGACATCGCGGCCCATCCCGCGTCCCTGACCGGGCAATACCTGTCGGGCACGCGGCGCATCGCCATCCCCGCCCGCCGCGCCATCACCGAGGACCAGCCCTGGCTGCGCATCGCCGGCTGCCGGGGACACAACCTGCAAGCCGTCGATCTGGCCATTCCGGTCGGGCGCCTCACCTGCATCACCGGCGTCTCGGGATCGGGCAAGTCCACCCTGGTCAACGACACCCTGGTCGCCGCCCTGGCGCGCGCCCTGCAGCGCGCCCAGACCGAGCCGGCCCCCTACGACCGCCTCGAGGGCCTGGAGGCCTTCGACAAGATCATCAGCGTGGACCAGAGCCCCATCGGCCGCACGCCGCGCAGCAACCCGGCGACCTACACCGGCCTGTTCACGCCGATCCGCGAACTCTTTGCCGGCGTGCCGGAGGCGCGCCTGCGCGGCTACGACCCCGGGCGGTTCTCGTTCAACGTCAAGGGGGGGCGCTGCGAAGCCTGCCAGGGCGACGGCGTGGTCAAGGTCGAGATGCACTTCCTGCCCGACATGTACGTCCCCTGCGAGGTCTGCCAGGGACTGCGCTACAACCGCGAAACCCTGGACATCCGCTATCGGGGGCACAACATCAGCGAGGTCCTGAACCTGTCGGTGGCCCAGGCGATGGACTATTTCGACGCCGTCCCGGCCATCGCGCGCAAGCTGCGCACCCTGGCGGACGTGGGACTGTCCTACATCCGCCTGGGCCAGAGCGCAACGACCCTCTCGGGCGGCGAGGCCCAGCGGGTCAAGCTGTCGCAGGAACTCTCGCGGCGTAGCACCAGCCGCACGCTGTATGTGCTGGACGAGCCCACCACCGGCCTGCACTTCGAGGACATTGCCGTCCTGCTCGGGGTCCTGCAACGTCTGGTCGACGCTGGCAGCACTGTGCTGGTGATCGAGCACAATCTGGACGTCGTCAAGACCGCCGACTGGGTCGTGGATCTCGGCCCCGAGGGCGGTGCTGGCGGCGGCCGCATCGTGGCCCAGGGCACGCCCGAGACAATCGCCGCGCATCCGGGCAGCCATACGGGGCGTTATCTGCGTGAGGTGCTGGGGCGGATGGGGCACACGGCCGGCGCTCAGTGACGCGCGCGGGTCGCAAGGCGGAGCAGCCTCGCTTGACCTCGCTGTGAACGGCGAGGCTTGCGCGTAGGCGCGTGGTCAATCCATCCCGAAAATCGCCCGATGCTCGCGGATCGCGTACCGATCCGTCATACCGGCAATGTAGTCGGCAATGGCGCGCGCCTGCGCGACCGGGTCCTCGCGGCGGTACTCGTCGGCCAAGAGCCGGGGGTCCTCGATGAAGGCCTGGAACAGCTCGCGCACGATGCGCCGCGCCTTGACGGTCATGCGAATGACCTGCGCATGGCGATACAGATTGTCGAGCAGGAATTTCTTGAGGACGTCGGCCTGGGCGCGGATCGTATCCGAGAATGCCGCCAGCGGCGGGCCGGCGCGCACCTCGTCGGCCGATGCCGGGCGCAGCTCGGCGATGCGCGCCTGGGTCTGGCGCGTCAGGTCCAGCACCAGCGTGTTGATCATGGCGCGGATGACCTCGGACACCAGGCGCTTTTGCTCGGCGTCGGGATAATGGCGGCGCGCCTGCTCGTAGTGGGTCGCGAATATGTCCAGGTCCTGCAACTGCTGGACCGTGATCAGACCCGAGCGCAGGCCGTCGTCGATGTCATGATTGTTGTAGGCGATCTCGTCGGCCAGATTGGCGAGCTGGGCCTCCAGCGAGGCCTGGGTGCCGTTCAGGAACCGTTCACCGACCTCGCCCAGCAGGCGCGCATGGCGCTTCGAGCAATGCTTGAGGATGCCCTCGCGCGTCTCGAAACACAGGTTCAAGCCGTTGAAGGCGGCATAGCGCTCCTCGAGTTCGTCGACCACGCGCAGGCTCTGCAGATTGTGCTCGAAGCCGCCTGCCGCGGGCGTGAAGGCCTGCATGCAGGCGTTGAGTTCGTCCTGGCCCGCATGACCAAAGGGCGTATGGCCCAGGTCATGCGCCAGGGCGATGGCCTCGATCAGGTCCTCGTGCGCGCCCAGATTGCGCGCCAGCGAACGGGCGATCTGCGCCACCTCGATACTGTGGGTCAGGCGCGTGCGGAACAGGTCGCCCTCATGGTTGAGGAATACCTGGGTCTTGTATTCGAGCCGCCGGAAGGCGTTGCAATGGATGATGCGGTCGCGGTCGCGCTGGAAGGCGTTGCGGCCGACGGGCGCGGGCTCGGCATGGACACGGCCGCGCGAGGCCTCTGGATGACACGCGTAGGCTGCCAGCGCCGGCACGGCTCAGCGGCCCTCGATGAGCGGCCCCGCCGCCAGCAGCGGGCGGACCTGCTCGTCCGCGACCCCCTGGACGCCGGCGCGACCGAGCTCGGGCAGCAGCACGTAACGGATCATGCGCCCTTCGGTCTTTTTGTCGATGCGCATGAGCGCCAACCAACGGTCCACGCCCAGATCCGGCGCGCGCACCGGGCAGCCGATCGCCGCCACCAGATCGCGGATGCGCTCGACCGCCGCGCGCTCCAGTCCGCAGATCCGGGCCGACAGTTCGGCGGCCATCACCATGCCGCAACCCACCGCCTCGCCGTGCAGCCACTGGCCGTAGCCCAGCCCCGACTCGATCGCATGGCCGAAGGTATGGCCAAAATTCAGGATGGCGCGCAGCCCCGTTTCGCGCTCGTCCTGGGACACCACCCAGGCCTTGAGCTCGCACGAGCGGCGGATGGCGTGGCGCACAGCCTGCCGATCGAGCGCCCGCAGAGCCTGCGCATGCGTCTCGCACCAGTCGAAGAACTGCGCATCGGCGATCATGCCGTACTTGATCACCTCGGCCAGCCCCGCCGAGATCTCGCGCGGCGGCAGGGAGGACAACACGTCCGTGTCGATCTCGACGGCCAGCGGCTGGTAGAAGGCGCCGATCATGTTCTTGCCCAGCGGATGGTTGATGGCGGTCTTGCCGCCCACCGAGGAATCCACCTGGGCCAGCAGCGTCGTGGGCACCTGCACGAAGCGCACGCCGCGCATGTAGCACGCTGCGGCGAACCCGCACACGTCGCCGACCACGCCCCCGCCCAGCGCGACCAGTACCGCTTTGCGATCGAGCTGCGCGCCGAGCAGAGCATCGAAAATCTGGTTCAGCGTCTGCCAGGTCTTGTAGCGCTCACCGTCGGGCAGCTCCACCATGAGCACGGGTTTGCCCGTGTCGGCCAGCGCGGCGCGCGCACGCTCGCCATACAGGGCCGCCACCGTATCGTTGGTGACCAGCGCGATGGCCGTGGCATCGGCCGGAATGCTGCGGGCCAGGTCATCGAGCCGGCCACTGGCGATATGGATGGGATAGGCGCCGCCCGGGGTATCGACCTGCACATCGCTCATGGCTGCATATCCTTTCGCACCTGATATTCCGGGAGCTGCGGCAGGAGGCTGCGCAGCACCTGCGAAACTGGCACGTTGCCGGTGTCTATGGTGATGTCGGCGACGCTTTCATAGAGGGGCTCGCGCTCGGCGAGCAGCTCGGCGATCCGCTGCCGCGGGTCCGCGGTCTTGAGCAGCGGGCGGTTGCGGTCGCGGGACACGCGCCGGAAAAGCTCATCCACGCCCGCGCGCAGGTACACCACCAGCCCGCGCGCCTTGAGGATTTCGCGGTTTTCGGGCGCCAGCACCGCGCCGCCGCCGGTCGCCAGCACCAGTCCCTGACGCCGCGAACATTCGTCGAGCAGGGCGGTTTCGCGTTTGCGGAACCCCGCCTCGCCTTCGATGTCAAAGATCAGTGCGATGCGCACCCCGCAGCGGGCCTCCATCTCGTGATCCAGATCGAGGAATTGGCAGCCCAGCGCATGAGCCAGCTGCCGCCCGATCGTGGTCTTGCCCGCGCCCATCATCCCCACCAGAATGATGGGCGGCGCCGCGCCGGCACCCGACGCGGCGGCGCGGCCAGTGTCGTTTCCTGCGGAATCGCTGTCCATGATGGGTAAAGTGACATTCATTTGCGTGTATTATCGCATCTGCGGCCAGGTGGCCGAGGTGCGGCCCGCATTATTCCGTTACATTGACTCCGCGCACATTTTCTGGCCCGATTCCGCTTGGGCTTAAAATCGCCCCTGATGAGCTCTCAGAAACAATCTTCCTCCACATCGGCACCGTCGCGTTCCTGGCTGTCACGATTCATTCTCAAGTCCGTGGTGTTCTTCGCCGGCCTGGGCCTGTGCGCCGCCCTTCTGGGCACACTGGCGCTGGCGCTGGCCTGGCCGAACCTGCCCGACCTGAGCGCGATGATCGACTACCGCCCCCGGGTGCCGCTGCGCATTTATACCTCGGATCACGTCCTGATTGGTGAGTTCGGCGAGGAACGCCGCAATGTCCTGCGCTTCGACGAGATCCCGGACATCATGAAATCCGCCATCCTCGCCGCCGAGGACGACCGCTTCTACCAGCACGGCGGGATCGACTGGACCGGCGTGCTGCGCGCGGCGCTGGCCAACATCGTCAATATGTCCAAGAGCCAGGGCGCGAGCACCATCACCATGCAGGTGGCGCGCAATTTCTACCTGTCCTCGGAAAAAACCTATACCCGCAAATTCTACGAACTGCTGCTGACGTTCAAGATCGAGGCCACGCTGAGCAAGAACGAGATCCTCGATCTCTATATGAACCAGATCTTCCTGGGTCACCGGGCATACGGTTTCGCCGCCGCCAGCCGCACCTATTTCGGCAAGCAGCTCTCGGAAATCACGGCGGCCGAGGCCGCCATGCTGGCAGGCATTCCCAAGGCTCCCTCGCGCTTCAACCCGATCTCGAACTTCAAGCGCGCCCAGGCCCGGCAGGTCTATGTGCTGGGACGCATGCGCAGCCTGGGCTACCTGACCGAGGACGAATACCAGCAGGCGCTCGCCCAGCCCATCGAAATCAAGTCGGCGCCGGGCACCCCCACGGGCCGCTACGCGGTGCATGGGGAATACCCCGCCGAGCTCGCCCGGCAGCTGCTCTACGGCGTCTACCAGGACGACATCTATTCACGCGGTTTCAACATCTACACCACTATCCATTCCAAGGACCAGGAGGCCGCCTACGAGGCGCTGCGCGAGGGGGTCCTGGACTACACGCGGCGCGCGCCCTATCCGGGGCCCGAAGGCTCGGTCGAGCTACCTGATGGCATCGAGAACCAGCCCGAGGCCTTCGACGACATCATCGACAGCGTGCAGGACAAGTACCCGGACAATGGCGACCTGCTGACCGGCATCGTGCTGGCGGCCGATGCCAACGGGGTCAAGGTTGCACGCAGCGCCTCCGAGATCATCGACATCACGGACAAACGCGCCCTGCGCGTCATCACCCGCGGACTCGCCGCCAACGCCAAGCCCGGTCTGCGCATCGAGCGCGGCTCCGTCGTCTACGTGCACAAGCGTCCGGAATACTGGGAACTGCTCAACAAGCCCTCGGTGCAGGCGGCGCTGGTGTCGGTGCGCGCGCAGGACGGCGCGGTCGCCGCCATGGTGGGCGGCTTCGATTTCGAGGAAGGCAAGTTCAACCGGGTCACCCAGGCCTGGCGCCAGCCTGGCTCGTCCTTCAAGCCCTTCATCTACGCCTCGGCGCTCGAGCGCGGCCTGACGCCGGCCACGCAGATCTCCGACGAGCCCTTCTCGCTGACCGCCGAGCAAACCGGGTCCAAGGCCTGGAACCCCAAGAACTACGGCCGGGCCTACGAACCCATGCTCACCATGCGCCAGGGCCTCTATAAATCCAAGAACATGGTCTCGATCCGCATCATGCAGGCGGTCGGCCCGCAATACGTCCAGGACTACGTGACGCGCTTTGGCTTCGACCGCGCGCGCCAGCCCGCCGTGCTGCCTCTGGCGCTGGGCGCGGGCAGCGTCACGCCGCTGCAGATGGCGGGCGCCTACGCGGTCTTCGCCAATGGCGGCTACCGCGTCCCGCCCTACCTCATCGATCATGTGACCGACAGCACCGGCAAGGTCATCATGCGGGCGCGGCCCACCGTGGCCGGCGACACTCTGGCACGCGCCATCGACCCGCGCACCGTCTACGTGATGGACGACATGCTGCGCGGCGTGGCGACTTACGGTACCGGCGCCCGGGTGCACCGCGAGCTCAAGCGCAACGACATCGGCGGCAAGACCGGCACCACCAACGATTCGCAGGATGCCTGGTTCGCCGGATTCACACCCAAGCTGGTCGCCATCGCCTGGATGGGGTTCGATCAGCCGCGATCCCTGGGATCGGGCGAAACCGGCGGCGGCGCCGCCCTGCCGATCTGGCTGGACTACATGCGCGTCGCCCTCGATGGCCAGCCCGAAATTCCGCCGGGTCCCATGCCCAGCGGGCTGTCGCGCAGCGACGGCGATTTCTATTTCAGCGAATTCCCGCCCGGCACGGCCGTCGCCCGCGTCGGCCTGCCGGCGCCGGGTGACACACCGCCCGACGCAGGCCAGGACGGCATCGGCAACCTGCTTGACCAGTTGGGCGCCGGCATGGGCAACAGCGAAACTCAACCGACCCGGGTTCCATTCTGATATGCCCTCTTTGCCTCGCAATGCCGCGCAACGCGCCGGCCTGACCATCCTGCTGGCCCTTTCGCTATCGGCCTGCGGCATGAAAGGCCCCCTGACCATGCCGCCTCCGCCGGACCCGGCCCTGACCGCGCCGCCCGCCGTGGCGCCGGCCGGTGCCCCGGCGCCGGACACGCCCGCCGCCAAACCTTAGGGAACCTCCGCATCCTGTCTGGCAAATTCACAAGACAGGTCCCAGGGGAATACCCACAATGCGCGCAGAAATTCCCGGTATAGTCAGTTATAGTGTCGGCCGGCCCCAACTATCCGGCCACAGGATCTCGCTATGACCGTCGTTTCGCAATTCCAGTTCAAGAACGGCATCCTCCATGCCGAAAACGTGCCGCTGCCCGAACTGGCCGACCAGTACGCCACGCCCCTGTACGTCTATTCCCGCCGCGCCCTGCGCGAAGCCTGGGAACGCTACGCGCGCGCCATCGCCGGACGCAACGCCATGATCTGCTACGGCACGAAGGCGAACTCCAACCTGGCCGTGCTGCATGAATTCCAGCGCCTGGGCGCGGGGTTCGACATCGTCTCGGGCGGCGAACTGGCGCGCGTGCTGGCCGCCGGCGCCGCCCCGGACCGGATCGTGTTTTCCGGCGTGGGCAAGCAGGCCTGGGAAATCCGGCAGGCCCTGTCGGCGGGGATCAAGTGTTTCAACGTCGAGTCGGCGCCCGAGCTGGAGCGTCTGGCCGATATCGCGTCGGGCATGGGCCTGCGCGCCCCGGTATCGCTGCGGGTGAACCCGGACGTGGACGCGCGCACCCATCCCTACATCTCGACCGGGCTCAAGGAAAACAAGTTCGGCGTGGACATCGCCGCCGCCCCCGAGCTGTATCGCCAGGCCAGGCAGCATCCCGGGCTCGAGATCGTCGGCGTCGACTGCCACATCGGCTCGCAGATCCTCGAGATCGCCCCCTACCTCGACGCTCTCGACAAGCTGATCGCCCTGATCCTCGCGCTGCGGGCCGACGGCATCGAACTGCGCCACCTGGACCTGGGCGGCGGCCTGGGCATCCGCTACGCTGACGAAACCCCACCAGAGCCGGCCAGCCTGCTCGATCCGGTCTTCGCCGCTCTGGAGGCCCACGGCCTCGCGCACCTGCAAATCATCCTCGAACCGGGACGTTCGCTGGTCGGCAATGCCGGCGTGCTGCTGACCCGCGTCGAATATCTCAAGCACACCCACGCGCGCAATTTCGCCATCGTCGACGCCGCCATGAACGACCTGATGCGCCCGGCGCTGTACGAGGCATGGCACGACGTCGAGCCCGTCGCCCCGCATTCCGGCCAGTCGGGCCAGACCTACGACATCGTGGGGCCCGTCTGCGAAAGCGGCGACTGGCTCGCCCGCGGGCGCGATCTGGCGCTCGAACAGGGCGATCTGCTGGCGATCATGTCCGCTGGCGCCTATGCGTTCTCGATGTCCAGCCAATACAATGTGCGCCCGCGGGCGGCAGAAATTCTGGTTGACGGCGAGCGGGCGCACCTGATCCGGCCGCGCGAAGCCGTCGAGGATCTATACGCCTCGGAGCGGATTCCCGCAGCGGACTGAGGCCATCGGGCGCCCGATGCCGCCTCGCAGGACGCGGGGCGGCTCGCCGCGCCCCATGACCAGCGCATCGGGCAGGGACGCGCAGAACGCTACAGCTCGCCGTACGAGTGCAGCCCCGACAGAAACATGTTCACGCCGAGAAAGGCGAAGCTCGTCACCAGCAGTCCGCCCAGGGCCCAGTACGCGGCCATGGTGCCGCGCAAGCCCTTCATCAGGCGCATGTGCAGCCAGGCCGCGTAGTTCAGCCAGACGATCAGCGCCCAGGTTTCCTTCGGGTCCCATTGCCAGTACGTCCCCCAGGCATCGGCCGCCCATAGCGCGCCGAGGATGGTGGCCACGGTAAAGAACGCAAAACCGACGGCGATGGCGCGATACATGATGTCGTCGAGGATCTCGAGCGCCGGCAGGCGGCGCGCGATCGGCGCGCGCAGGGCGAGAATGCCGCCCACGATCAGCGCGCCGATGCCGAAATACAGCATCCAGGTCGCCGACAGCTCGCGCGAGCCAAAGACCATCGGCTCGGCGCAAAGGATCGCGCCCAGGATAAAGAGCGGAATCAGCCGGCGCCATTGCGTCGTTTCGCCGTGCTCTTTGATCAGGTAGGCGAAGCCGACCATGGCCGCCAGGCTGAAGGTGCCATAACCGATGAAATTCGCCGGCACGTGCAGCTTCATCCACCAGCTCTTGAGCGCGGGCACCAGGGGCTGGATCTGATAGGCGTCGCGGGTGAACGAATACCACAGCAGGAACACGACCGCCGAGCTGATCACCAGCAGCACGAAGCCGCCCAGCGCGCGGGTGGCGTAGCGGCGCTCGTAGTACAGGTAGAACAGGGCCGTGATCAGCGAAAACAGGACGAAGACCTCGTAGAGGTTGCTGACCGGGATATGGCCGATGTCCGGCCCCAGCAGATGGCCCTCGCGCCAGCGCACCAGCAGGCCCGTGACCCCGGCGTACACGGCACCCCAGGTCAGCACCGTCCCCACCCAGGCCGCCGTGCGGCTGGCGAAGCCGATCCAGTAGCTGACCGTGGCCAGGGCGAACAGGGCGCACATCCACAGGATCGCGGACTGCGAGGACAGCAGGTATTGCAACAGGAAATTGGTCTCGGCACGCGCCAGGTCGCCCTGCAGCAGCGCGCCCGTCGGGCTGTAAAGCCAGATCGCCAGCAGGCCCGTCAGGCCGCTGGCGATCATCAGCGTGCGCAAAGGCCGCCACAGCCAGGCCATCCAGCTGAAAAGCCCGACCGCGCCCACCAGGATGAGCTTTTCGTAATAATCCATGAACCCGCCGTAGGCGAACAGCACGTACGCGGCGCCGGCGGCCAGGACCAGAAAGAACGCGATGTCGGTCCAGTCGGGGCGGCCGCGCCGGCCGCGCCGGTCGCCGCTGGAGGACATGGTTTCCTCCCACGCGGGCAGGGTCGAATGAACGGCGGATTGCGTCATGATGATTACCTCTCGGCCCCGGGTTTTTCGTCCCGGGAAAACAATTGCTGCAAGGCATCCCTGAGCCGCTGGAACTCGTGATCGAAATCCAGCGTGCGCCGCTGGGACGTCATGGCGGCGAGCAATTCGCTGCCCCCCGCGCCCGGACGGACCCATACCCAGACACGGCGCTCACGAATGTAGAACATGGAAAACACGCCGATCACCAACAGAATGCACCCCAGGTAAACGGTGGTCTTGCCGGGGCTGCGGGCGACCTGGAACACGCTCGCCTGGACCTGGTCGAAGCCGCTCAGTTGCAAGGCCATCGGCGCCGGGTAGTCGGGTAGGCTGGTCAATGCCAGAACCGCGAGGCGCATCCACTGGACCTCGTGCTCGCCGCCGGCGCCCTGGTAATCCACGGACGGCTCGCCCGCGCGCCGATGCATGGCGTCACGCAACCCGGTGAGGCTCAGCTGGATCAACGGAACGGCGAAGCTCAGGATCTTTTCCCGTTCGGCCTCTGGCGCGGATTCCAGTATGCCATCGAAACCGCGCTCGGAAAACGTCCGCAGTGCGCCGCGCGCCGCCTGGGTGAGCAGCACGCGCTGCTCACCCTCGGGCGCGTTGCGCTCGGCGAACCATTGCGCCGCCTCCTCGCGCAGGACGGGGTCGGCCAGGGCCTGGCGCAGCCGCATGAATTCGTCCATGGTGCCCTGCGCATCCGCCGGAATGCGCAGGTAGCGATACGACTCGGACGCATTCGTGCGCATTCCCAGCAGGAATACGGGGAATCCATCGACCTCCACCGGCAGCATGTAGTTGTTGAACTCGTGCGCCTGGCCGTCAGCGCCAGTCACCTGGTACTGCACGCTGGGCCCCACATTGCGCAGGCCGTCGTTGCGGGGACGCGCGGCGCTGCCGGTGACGGCCGCGACATGACCGGCCACACCCGTGGGTTGCGGCAAGTCCCCATCGCCCATGTTTTCGACATTGATCACCCGCAGGCCGGTGAAATCGACCTTCACTGCGGCCGCGCCCTGGCCGAACGCGGTTTCCTGACCCACGGCCCCCGCGATGTCGGTCGGCGAACCCGTCCCGGTCAAGGGCCAGGCGCGCAGCTTGAGGGCGCTGCCGCCATCATCGAAACTGGACTGGTAGACCGTCACACCCTTGTAGCGCAGCGGCTCGTTCACCCGGATCGTTTGCTTGAAATGCGCGCCCGTCGCCAGATCCGTCACCTCGACGTCGCTGCGGAAATCGCTGGGCATCCCGGTATCGTAGTAATCGACATAGAACCGGTCGAGCTTCAGCGAGAACGGCAGCGGCTGCAGCAGCACACCCTGCCCGTACGACACGATGCCCATGCTGCTCTGCTTGCCGTCCGGCACCAGCATATTGGCGCGGAAACTGGGATTATTCGCCGGCAGGCGCCCGGACTCCGGGACATCGGCGATCAGCATGTTGCCGGTGATCGGCTGCTTGTCGAACAGCCAGACCTGCAGGCGCACCGGCAGCTCGCTGTCGAACAGTCCGCCCAGGCACACCACGACGATGGCCACGTGGGCAAAGATATAGCCCAGCCGGTTGGCGCCGCCCTTTTTCGCGGCGATCATCAGGCTGTCGCCATCCTCGCGGACGCGGTAGCGGAAACCCTGCCCGCGCAACAGCGTGCCGATCTTGCCAGCCGCCTGCGCCACCCCGTCATCCGCCTGGAGCTCGACCCGATGGTGGAATGCGCGCAGGCTGGAGCCGCGCACATATTCCCGGAAAGAACGGGCATCATGGATCATCTTGGGCGCATTGCGCAGCACGCACAGGGTGGTGGACACCACCAGAAACCCCATGATCAGCAGAAACCACCAGCTATTGTAGATATGCCAGATCGAGAAGCGGTCGAAGACCGCGAACCAGAACGGCCCGAACTGGTCCACGTAGCTATTGGCTGCCTGGTTCTGCGGCAATACCGTGCCGATCAGACTGGCCACGCAAATGAAAACCAGCAGGCTGATGGCAAAACGCATCGAACCCAGCAGTTCGATCAAATCCGCGCCTCGCACGCGAAAACTGTCAGTCGGCTTCACGGCCATTCGATTCCGCAAAAAAAAAGGGGGTGCGCCTGTGCGTCCACCCCTCTATTTTATATTTCAATCAAAAAACGATACATCGAACCGCGGCCGGGCCTCCCGATAACCCTGACCGCGATACGGAAATACGGCGCCCCGTCCAGACCGGACAGCGCGCGATCCGCCTTAGCGCAGGCCTGCGGCGTAATCCGCCACTGCGGCGATGTCCTTGTCGGTCATCCGGTCGGCGACGTCGCGCATGATGTCATTGGCCCGGTCGCCAGAACGGAAAAGCTTGAGCTGCTCGGTCAGGTATTCCGGATGCTGCCCGGCCAGGCGTGGAAACTCGCCAGGAATCCCGGCCCCGTTGGGCGCATGGCAGGCGGCGCAGGCCGGCACCTTGCGATCGACCAGACCGGCGCGCCAGATGTGCTGGCCCTGCTCCATCGTCGCCTCGTCGGTCGCCGTCGCGGCCGTGGCCGGATCGAGCCGCTGAAGCGACAGGTACAGGGCGACGTTCTGGATGTCCTCGGGCGTCAGCGCGACCACGAGAGGCGCCATGATCGGATCCTCGCCGCCGGCGGCGCGCCGCACCGCGGGCTTGTCGCCCTGAGGCTTGAAGTCGGCGATCTGCTTGGCGATGTACTCGTGGGGCATCGCCGCGAGGTTCGGATACATCGGGATGGCGCTGTTCCCCCCCTCGCCGTGGCATGTCATACAGGCCAACACCCCGCGATCCATATCGCCATTGACGAAAAGCTGTTCGCCAGCCTTGGCATCGGGCCGGGCGACGCCCGCATCAGCGGCCAGGGCAAGGCCCGGGAAAGTACCGGCGAAAACCAGGCCGGTGGCCATGACCATTCTGGAGAGCATGCGATTCATGAGGTCCTCGATTGTTATTCGATCACGGCGCAATACCGCGCCACCATGCCCGCGCCAAATATCCCGCGTTCCTTCGCGACAGACGGCGCAACAAATACAATTTGAAATTATACAATAGCCTTTGACCATTACATGACCTAGCCTAGCCGTGTCCCTCCTGCATCGCGCCCGCTTCACGGTTTCGGCCGCCCGCCTCGACCAGCTCCCTCCGCCGACGACCGCCGAGGTCTGCTTCGCCGGACGCTCGAACTCGGGCAAATCCTCGGCGATCAACGTCCTGACCAACCAGCGCCGGCTGGCCTTTTCCAGCAAGACCCCGGGCCGCACGCGGCTGATCAATCTGTTCGGCATCCCCGATCCCGTCGAGGAGGGCGCCTGGCTGGGTTTCCTGGTCGATCTGCCGGGCTACGGCTATGCCGCGGTCGACAAGGCCGCGCGCGACGAATGGGCCGAGGTGCTGGGCAGCTACCTGCACCAGCGCAACTCGCTGGCGGGGGTGGTGCTGCTGATCGACATCCGCCGCGGAGTCACCGACCTGGACCGGCGGCTGGCACGCTGGATCGCCATGCGCGGCCTGCCTACCCTGGCCCTGCTGACCAAGGCCGACAAACTGCCTTACGGCCAGAGGATCCGGGCAGTCGCCCAGACGCGCAAGGACCTGGCCGAAATCGGCACCCTCACCGCGCTGCCTTTTTCGGCCACCCACCGGATCGGCCTCGAAGAAGCCGCCGCCCACATCGAAAACTGGATTTCACCACAGGTCGTGCCATGACGAGATTCCTGCCCCACACCGAATTCCCCAACGTCCGCCTGCGCCGCAACCGGCGCGACGGGTTCTCGCGCCGCCTGGTCCGCGAGAATGCCCTGTCGACCGATGACCTGATCTATCCGGTATTCGTCTGCGAGGGCCGCAACGTCCGCGATCCGGTCGCCTCGATGCCCGAGGTCATCCGCCACTCGCCCGACGAGCTGCTGCGCACCGCCGAGGAATGCCTGGCCCTGGGTATCCCCGTGCTGGCCCTGTTCCCGCACATCGACCCGGCGCGCAAGACCCCCGATGGCGCCGAGGCCGCCAACCCCGATGGCCTCATTCCGCGCACGGTCGCCCTGCTGAAATCCCGCTTCCCGGAACTGGGCGTGCTGACCGATGTGGCCCTGGATCCGTACACCAGCCACGGCCAGGACGGCCTGATCGACGAACAGGGGCAGCTCCTGAACGACCCCACCGTCGAGATGCTGGTGCGCCAGGCCCTGGCCCAGGCGCAGGCCGGCGTGGACATCGTCGCCCCCAGCGACATGATGGACGGCCGGATCGGCGCCGTGCGGCGCGCGCTGGACAGCCACGATCACATCCACACCCGCATCATGGCCTACTCGGCCAAATACGCCAGCGCCTTCTATGGCCCGTTTCGCGACGCGGTGGGCTCGGCGGCCAGCCTGGGCGCCGCTGACAAGGCCACCTACCAGATGGACCCGGCCAACCGGCTCGAGGCCCTGCGCGAGGTCGCGGCCGACATCCGCGAGGGCGCCGACATGGTCATGGTCAAGCCCGGGCTGCCCTACCTGGATGTGCTGCGCGAGGTCAAGGACGCCTTCGGCATGCCGACCTATGCCTACCAGGTCAGCGGCGAATACGCCATGATCAAGGCGGCGGCCGCCAACGGCTGGCTGGATCACGACAAGGTGATGATGGAGTCCCTGCTGGCCTTCAAGCGCGCCGGCGGCGACGGCATCCTGACGTATTTCGCAGTGGCGGCGGCGCGCATCCTGCGCGCGCGGGGCTGACGCAAGCCCCCACGATCAGCGGCCGCGCGGCCGCGCCGTCACCGGACGCACGCCAACCTGGGCCTCGACCTCCAGAGCCTGGCCGCCGCGCAGCAGACCCAGACGCACCTGGGTCCCCTGCGGCAAAGGCGCCAGCCGGTTGAGCAGCGCCACCGAATCGCGCACCGGTTCGCCGTCCAGAGTCTTGACGATATCCCCCACCTGGATGCCCGCCGCAGCGGCCGGCCCCCGCGGCAGCACGCGCGCCACGATGACGCCGCTCGCCTCGCGCAGGTGAAAGACGCGCGCCAGGTCGGGCGTGATGTCCTGGGGCTCCAGGCCGAGCCAGCCGCGACGCACGCTGCCGTGTTCGATGATTTGTTCGAGGACACTGTGCGCGGCCGCCGCCGGAATGGCAAAGCCGATCCCCAGCGAGCCGCCGGTTTCGGAATAGATGGCCGTGTTGATCCCGACCAGCTCGCCCTGCGTGTCGATCAGCGCGCCGCCGGAATTGCCGGGGTTGATGGCGGCATCGGTCTGGATGAAATTCTCGTAGATATTGATCCCGAGGTGATTGCGCCCCAGCGCCGAGACGATCCCCATCGTGGTGGTCTGGCCGACGCCGAACGGATTGCCGATCGCCAGCACGACGTCGCCCACCCGGACCCCGCCGCGCGGGCTGAAGACGATCACCGGCAGATCGGAGAGATCGATGCGCAGCACCGCCAGGTCGCTCTCGGGATCGGCGCCCACCAGCCGGGCCGGCGCCTGACGGCCGTCGTACAGGGCCACCCGGATGGTATCGGCCGACTCGATGACATGGTGGTTGGTCAGGATATAGCCGTCGGCGCGCACAATGACGCCGGACCCCAGGCTGGTCGAGGACCGCCGCTGGGTGAAGCCGGGAAATTGGCGCAGCAACTGCTCCAGGCCCCGGTCATCCGGCAACGGGAACAGCGGCACATCCTCGTGCCGTTCGGTATAGATATTGACCACGGCAGGCGCCGCGCGATCGACGGCGGCGGCATAGCTTTGCACGGCACCCGGCACCGCCGGCGCGCCGCCGGGTGCCTGCGCGCCCCCCAGCCACTGAGGGCGCAGGGTCGAGACGATGAACAGGATACCCAGGCACACCGTCACGGTCTGCGCGAAAATCAGCCACAATCGACGCATAGAACTCCCGCTGGCATCCTGGCTGGCAAGCCCGGACATTCCAAAGACTCGGATTAAAGAGTAAAAAAATGAAACAGACAACCTCGCATGAACTCGCAGCATGGCTCGACGACACCCTGCGGGCCGACCGGTTCCGCGACTACTGCCCCAACGGCCTGCAGGTCGAAGGCCGCGAGTCTGTGAGCCACATTATCGCCGGTGTCACCGCCTCGCAGGCGCTCATCGAGGCGGCGATCCGCGAAAAGGCCGACGCCATCCTGGTGCATCACGGCTGGTTCTGGAAAAACGAAGACCCCCGCATCCGCGGCCCCAGGCGCGCGCGCCTGGCGCGCGTGCTCGAACACGGCCTGAACCTGTTTGCCTACCACCTGCCCCTGGACGCCCATCCAACGCTGGGCAACAACGCGCAACTCGCGCAGGTCCTGGACTGGGAGCCGGACATCGATGCGACCGGCGCGCCGCGCCGCTGCGGCCCCGATGAGCTGGTCTGGCTGGGCCGGCCGCGCGCCGCGGCCCCGCTGGCCGAACTCGCCCGGGACGTGGGCCGGCGGCTGGGGCGCGAGCCCCAGGTCATCGGCGAGGCCGACCAGCCGATCAAACGCATCGCCTGGTGCACGGGCGCCGCGCAGGGCATGATGGATGCCGCCATCGACGCCGGCGTCGATGCGTATCTCACCGGCGAGATTTCCGAGCAGACCGTCCACCTTGCGCGCGAAACCGGGGTGGCCTTCATCGGCGCCGGCCATCACGCCACCGAGCGCTACGGGGTCCAGGCCCTGGGGGCAGCGGTGGCGGCGCGCTTCGGCATCCGCTGCGAATTCATCGACATCGACAATCCCGTCTGATGCCGATTCGCGCCCGCGATCATTTCCTCAGTGAGTCGCGAATCTCGCGCAGCAGCAGGACATCCTCGGGCGTGGCGGCCGCGGGCGGCGGGGCCTCGAAGCGGCGTCTGGCGTTGTTGACTGCCTTGACCATGAAGAACACCACCAGGGCGAGCAAGAGGAAATTGATCAGCACCGTCAGGAAATGTCCCCAGGCGAACACCACGCCGCCCGCCGCGGCGATCGCATCATAGGTCTGCGGTCCCGCATAGTTCGCGGGCGCCCTCAGAACGAGAAACAAATTATTGAAATTGACCTCGCCGCCAAGGACGAAGCTGATGACCGGCATCACCAGATCATTGACGATCGAGTCGATGATCTTGCCAAAGGCCGCGCCGATGATCACACCGACAGCGAGGTCGATCATATTGCCCTTGACCGCGAATTCCTGGAATTCCTTGATGCAACCCAGTGCCTTGCCCATTCAGCCTCCAATCATGCATTTCACCCTACCTGCTGTAACGCTATAATACGCGGTTAGAAGATCCTTTTGCGCAAGCAGATATTTCAACGCCGCCCAGCGGGCACAGTAACCAGGGATACAAGAATGAGTCAGAACACGACACAGTCCGACGATCAGGGCGCGGTCGATCCGAACCTGCCACCCGACCCCTCCCGCCGATTCTGGGTCGCCTCTGCCTGTACCTTGGGCGGCGTGGCCGGCGTGGCGACAGCGGTTCCCCTCATCGGGTCTTTCGCGCCTTCCGAAAAGGCTCGCGCAGCCGGCGCTCCCGTCGAGGCTGACATCTCGGGCCTGCCACCCGGCCAGATGATGACCGTGGAATGGCGCGGCAAGCCGGTCTGGATCATGCACCGCACCCAGGCCGAGCTCGACGCCCTGCCCAAGCACGACAACGAGCTGGCCGATCCGCACTCCGAGCGGCCCGGCTACACGCCTGATTTCGCCAAGAACGAATACCGTTCCCGCAAGCCCGAAATCTTCGTCTGCATCGGGATCTGCACCCACCTGGGTTGCTCGCCCACCTCGCACTTCCAGCCCGGGCCTCAGCCGGGGTTGCCGAACGACTGGCCCGGCGGCTGGTTCTGCCCCTGCCACGGATCCACCTTCGACCTGGCGGGACGGGTGTTCGCCAACAAGCCGGCGCCCGACAACCTCGAAATCCCGCCCTACGTTTTCTCCGCCGATGGCACTCGCATCACCATCGGCGTCGATGAAAACGAAAAGGCCTGATGACCCGCAAGGTCATCGTTCCGTGACACTCAGAAACTAGGAGCCATTCATGGCCGAGAAAAACGTCGAGACGACCGGACTGCTGGGGTGGGTTGATCGTCGATTCCCGCTGACCAGCATGTTCAAAGAGCATATGTCCGAGTACTATGCTCCGAAAAACTTCAACTTCTGGTATTTCTTCGGATCACTGGCGCTGCTCGTGCTGGTCATCCAGATCGTCACCGGGATCTTCCTGGTGATGAACTACAAGCCCGACGCGCGCTTCGCCTTCGAGTCCGTCGAATACATCATGCGCGAGGTCCCGGGCGGCTGGTTCATCCGCTACATGCACTCGACCGGCGCATCGATGTTCTTCGTCGTCGTCTACCTGCACATGCTGCGCGGCCTGTTCTACGGCTCCTACCGCAAGCCCCGCGAGCTGGTCTGGATCTTCGGCGTGGCGATCTTCCTGTGCCTGATGGCCGAGGCATTCTTCGGCTACCTGCTGCCCTGGGGCCAGATGTCCTACTGGGGCGCCCAGGTGATCGTCAACCTGTTCTCGGCCATCCCCTTCATCGGCCCCGAGCTCTCGCTGTGGATCCGCGGCGACTACGTGGTGTCCGACGCCACCCTCAACCGCTTCTTCGCCTTCCATGTGGTCGCCATTCCGCTGGTGCTGATCGGTCTGGTCGTGGCGCACATCATCGCCCTGCACGAGGTGGGTTCCAACAACCCCGACGGCATCGAGATCAAGCAAGGCCCCAAAGACAAATACGGCCGCCCGGTCGACGGCATCCCGTTCCACCCCTACTATTCCGTGCATGACATAGTGGGCGTGGCCGGATTCCTGATCGTGTTCGCCGCGATCATCTTCTTCGGCCCCGAGATGGGCGGCTACTTCCTGGAGTACAACAACTTCCTCCCGGCCGATCCGCTCAAGACCCCGCCGCACATCGCGCCGGTCTGGTATTTCACGCCGTTCTACACCATGCTGCGCGCCACCACCAGCGACTTCACGTGGGTCCTGGCCGCCGCCGCCCTCATCGCCGCCGTGGCGATCTTCCTCGCAAGCAAGCACTCCGGCATCCGGCGTCTGATCGTCCCGGTCATCCTGCTGGGCGTCACCGTGCTGCTCAAAGTCCTGGACGCCAAGTTCTGGGGCGTCGTGTCCATGGGCGGCGCCGTGGTGATCCTGTTCTTCCTGCCCTGGCTGGATTGCTCGCCGGTCAAGTCCATCCGCTACCGTCCGAACTGGCACAAGGTGCTGTACGCCATCTTCATCATCAACTTCCTGATCCTGGGCTGGCTGGGTACGCAGCCGGTTTCCCCGACCTACACCCTCCTGGGCCAGATCGGGACGGTCATCTATCTGGCGTTCTTCCTGCTGATGCCCGTCTGGAGCCGTCTGGGCACCTTCAAGCCAGTGCCCGACCGCGTCACGTTCCGCGCCCACTAAGGCCATCACCACGTTACGGAAAGATCATGATCAAAAAACTGCTCGGTGCCCTGGCCCTGTCCCTGACCTGCGTGATGGCCGTCGCAGCCGAAGGCGGCGTACACCTGGATCGCGCCCCGGATCGCATCAACGACCTGGCCGCGCTGCAAAACGGCGCCAAACTCTTTGTCAACTACTGTCTGAACTGCCATAGCGCCAATTCCATGCGCTACAACAAGCTCATGGATCTGGGTCTGACAGAGGACGAAATCAAGAAAAACCTGCTGTTCACCTCTGACAAGATCGGCTCGCTCATGACCATCGCCATGACGCCCGAGGACAGCAAGAAATGGTTCGGCACCACCCCGCCCGACCTGTCGGTGATCGCGCGCGCCAAGAGCACCACGCTGGGCCCCTCGGGTGTGGACTACATCTATACCTACCTGCGCACCTTCTATCGGGACACCTCCAAAAAGACCGGCTGGGACAACGTGACCTTCCCCAGCGTGGGGATGCCCAACGTCCTCTGGGAACTCGAAGGCCCGCGCAGCATGACGCGCATCGCGGTCCACGAGGTCGTCGCCGACGACGGTTCGACGCACTGGGAGCGTTCCACCACGACTTTCGATCCGGAAGGTTTCTCGACCGTCAAGTCCGAGGTGCTCGCGGACTACCACGGTGGTCCCTCCGAGGAAACCACCTTCGAGACCCCCGATCCCAAGCAGTTCAGTGTCTTCGAAAGCCATGCCGCCGACCTCAGCGCCTTCCTGGGCTGGATGGCGGAGCCTGACCAGCTCCTGCGCAAGCAAATCGGCGTGTGGGTCCTGTTGTTCCTGTTCCTCTTCCTGTTTGTCGCCATCCGCATGAATGCGTCATACTGGAAGCATGTCAGGTAAATCCCGCGCCCTCCGGGGCGCGTGACCGCCCTGCGAACGGGCCCCGTTGAACCGAAATGGGCGTGTGATACGCCTATTTCGTTTTTTCGTTTAGCCCGTTCGCTGCTCGTTTTCATCTTTGAATTGGAACCCATGACATGATGGTGCTCTATTCCGGAACGACTTGCCCGTTTTCCCAACGCTGCCGCTTCGTGTTGTTCGAAAAAGGCATGGATTTCGAGATCCGCGACA
>JBEBRQ010000007.1:0-79376 GCA_040394755.1 Castellaniella defragrans
CCATGGCCGCGTAGCATTCTTACTTCTGGCAATCGCTAAAAATGGGGGGATTACCGTGGCGCCCGTACGGCGGAGGTCGTGCGGGGTCCACTCTCCATTCGCTCCATCACTTAGCACCAGGCTATCGTTGTGCTGTCGATGTGATAGCGGTTTGCTGCGGTTCTTGAACCGGGTCTGACGGTCGCCAACTTGTCGGCTGACAGACTTCAAGCAAATGTGGGATTCCTGGTCGGCTTTGTTCCGAGCGGGAAATAGCCACTCATTGTCACCGGCCAGATCCTTCAGTTCCTGGAACAGGCGTTTAGTGAAAGGAGAGAGGAACACGGTATGTTCCTGCTTCTGCTGGCGGCGGCCCTTTACATTCGAGCGAGGGATGAACCAAGTACCTTTGTCGAGATCGACGTGTTCCGGCTTGGCCATCAAGAGTTCGCCAATGCGGCATAGGGTACCCAGGCACAGCCAGAGCGCGATCTGGGTTTCTCGCTTCAGGGGTCTTTCGTAATCGTACTTTTTCCCTGCTGGTGCAGCCTCGTATTCCTTGGTCGTGCGGATGAAGATGTTGGACAGTTCGCGGATTTCATCCGGCGGCAAGACTCTATCGCGCTCTTCAACGTAGTCGTCTGGGATCAGCTTTTCGATGTCCACCAAGTCAGCCGGGTTGCCATCTATCAACAGTCCGCGCCAGGGCTGCCGCTTCTCTCCCCAGGCCAGCATCTGCCGCAAGTCGCTGAAGGTGATGATGGTTTGCCTGATTACGCCGCGTTTTCGCTGCTTGCGCAACATATCACGGATATGGGCGTCGGTGAGCAGGCGAAGCTCTTTGCGCCCGATGATGGGCAGCACGTCCTTGTTGAAGAGGCGGATCAGCTCGGCGTTGTCGTCTTTGCGTGCGACTCCATTCTTGATCCAGTCGTCGTACAGGTCTTTAACGGTTAGCGCTGCTTTGCGCTTAACCTCGGCTGCGGCGATGGTCGCTTGGACGGCTTGCTGCTTTTCAATGCGGGCGGCCTTCCTGGCAGCATTGGGGTCAATGCCGTCGGATACGATGACCCGTAGCTTATCGCGTTCCGCCCGAAGATCAGCCAGGGATTTTTTCGGCCAGGAGCCAAGGCGCTGGTCACGTTTTGAGCCTTCCAGCCAGTACTCGTACCGAAAGAGGACGGTAATGCCTCGCATCCCTGATCGGACCTTGCCGATCAGGCCACCCTCTTCGCGAATGACACGGTTGTGGTCGGCTTCAGTGAGCGCTGCGAGTTCTTTGGTGGTGATCTTCCCCATGTATTATTTCCAGAATTTTGCCCCATTTTTGCCCCATGAAATCGACTGGCTGGGATCGGACGATTATGGACAGTTCTGGACGAGATAATACATGAAGAATCGCATGGATAGTAGGGTTTGTGTTTTCCGTAGCTGTCTGTTGGCGTCCGTATCTGTCCATATCGTAAACGCATGGGGTGCAAGGGGTAGCGAGTTCGAATCCCGCCGTCCCGACCAGTACAATCAAGGGCTTACAGATTTCGGTCTGTAGGCCCTTGTTCTTTTCTGGATTTTCGCCCCACTTTTTGCCCCACCGGAATTTTGCCCTGCCGACCACGCCGCAGGCGTTGGGTAGGGGGAGCCGCCGGCAGGCGGGGGAAGGGACGCCCTTCCCCCAGGGGATCGAGGCGGCGGGCCGTCAGGCCCGGACTGAATTGCCCCGGGTTTTTTGCGGAGGCTGTTTGGTTAAAGTCACACAGGCAAGGCGCGTCGTAGATTTCATGGATGAACGGATCGCCCCGCTTGACGACCTGCGCAGCTCCGGCAAAGCACTGACGGGGCCGCTGGGCGGCTTCTGGCGTTACCGAGAGGGCGATTGTCGGGTGATTTGCGATATTCAGGACGGCGCTTTGCGTGTCCTGGTCGTGCTGATTGGCAACCGGAAGAATGTTTACTGGTAAGCAAACCTTCGCTACCAGTGGCTCATATTCAACCTGAATATCGTTGGCAAACCCTTGGTATTGGTGTGGCCATAGGTCTACTCGCAATTGCGCTCGTACGGTGCGATTTCATTGCGGTTCCGTTTTATTTGTATATCTGACACTTTGCATCATTCTTGCTGTCGGTATTGCCGCTGGACGAATCACCCAAGAGTTGCGCATAGCCGTTCGAACCTGGCAGGCTCAGGCCTCATCAGACTGTAAAGGATACAGGTGTCGACATAAACGCCAATCGCTGACGGGTTGATCATCAACATAAACTGTCGGTTTTGGCAGAAAACCTTCAAAGCAGCTTTCGATCCCCAATTCAATCGCTGTGGTCTTGCAGTAATCAGCCCCGCCTGAACTCCATAAAAACAATAGAGCGCCTTCTGCTTTGAGACGCTGAACGTTCTCGATGACTCTCGGCATGGGAATACGTGTTGCCCCCACTGATCTGACCAGCGTATCATCAATATCGAAATAAATAATACGATTGGTAGCTTTGGCTTTATTCATGCTTTTTCATCCCAAATTTTTCAGGTAAAAATCTCTATGGAAGATCTGATTAAGTCAACTTCGATCTTGGCCGGGAGGAGCTTTTGATCTTGAATGCGGCGCTCAACGAGGTTTACAATGGAATCTCGATATGTCAGGTTGTTTCAGCTCAATTACGGCTGGCCCGCCATGGCGATCCGGAATGGTGTTTGCAGGTAAGCAAATATTCGCGCGTAACGGTTGCCGCTCAAGAAAAGCCACGCGGAGAGCATGATTGAAAGAAACAACGTAAACGACAGACCAAAGACTACATAGGCGGCGCCGTCGTTATCCATCATCCCATGGTTTCTGCACCTCATCGACAGCCGCAGCGCCGCATTGAACCTGTCATTGCTCCTCGGCTCCGAGGCCTTCAAGGTCTATACGCTGCATAGTACGGAAGACCACAGGAGCATCCCACGGTTCAGTAGGACGCTCTGCCACAGCCCCGGCCAGTAATCAGCGCACCAGAGATTCACGGAAAAATTCTATGGCATATTTTGCAGTGATGGTCGAGGCCAATAATCTATTGATCCAGACCGAAACCTCGACGAAAGCGCGGGTGCATGGCTGTTTCTGCACAAGATATATAGAGGCGGATGATTTGATTGCGGCAGCCGATAGGGCAAAAAAAATCATCGAGGATGAATTGAATGCCCATGGAATAGCGTGTTCGACGGACCAGTTGGTCATTGAATCTACTGAACAAATTCCAGGACCGCCAGATCCTGAAGATTCATCAGGAAAAGGTTTTACGTTCTATCTGGATGAGCCATGAAATCTGCAAGCAAGAACCTGCGGCCATACCGCAACCCGCGGGCGACAGCTCAGCCATGAAGAAGGACGCCATGGATGCGCGTGATCGCGCTCGGCTGTATTTTGTACAGAAGGTTCGGGAGTCTTTCTCATTCCTTGTCGATGAGAGCTTTACCGAAATTGCGGCATCACCGACGCGGGTGGCATACCGGAACGGTGACATCCAGGTTGACGTTCATCATGGGCGCCGGTCGTATGAGGTTGGAGGCAGCGTCACCATAGCCGGAATCCGCTATTCATTTCCAGAAATAGTGCGTGCCAGCAATCCTGCGGCGGTTTCGAATGATCTGGATGCCATGGCAACGACACCCGAGGGATTGGCGGTCGTCATAGACAAAATGCGTATGCTGATGAAATCCTATGGCTCAGCGGCGTTGCATGGTGACCCGGAATTCTTGTCAATGCTCGAAAAACAGCGCAAGCAGCGCTTGCAGGAATTCGCTCTGGATGTCCTGGAACGTCAGTTGCGGCCACAAGCCGAAGACGCATTTCGTCGAAAAGATTACGTCAGGGCGGCCGAATTATATGCTTCCATCCGAGAGCGCCTCAGTCCCGCAGAGGCCAGAAAGCTGGCCTTGGCCAAAGCCCGCAAGTAGCGGCTGGAGGAGCAGAATGAACAAACGTCTTCCCGGTTGGTCTGGATCGAATTTCCCATATAGACCTTGATACCGGTCGGACAGAGGCCATAATGGTGGCTTGCGCTTGTCCTCTCATTCATCGCTTTCATGACCCAGCCCGACTCCTTGCGCCAGATACTGGCCGCTCCCCGCCAATGGATGCGCCGCAAGGTACACCAGATCAACCGCCTGTCGCGCAAGAGCGTGCAACTGGGGTTGCTGCTGGGTGGCGCTGGCCTGGTGGCCCTCATGTCGCTGGGCTTTTCCTACCTGGTGGACAGGGCGCTGGAATGGAACCGGGCCTGGGTGGCCTACAGCGGCTGGCTGGCCTTGCTGGTGCTGCCCCTGGGGCTGGCCGGCTTGCGCTGGCTCACGCTGCGCTGCGCGCCCAATGCTTCCGGCAGCGGCATTCCCCAGGTCATTGGCGCCTTGTCGTTGCCGCCCGGCTCTGGCCAGAACAGTCTGGTGTCGCTGAGGCAGATGTTCTGGAAGATTCCCTTGGCTTTTTTCGGTATGCTGGCGGGCGCCTCGATTGGCCGCGAAGGGCCTTCGGTGCAGGTCGGCGCGGCTCTCATGCTGGCCTGGGGCGATTTCTGGAAACGGCGCGGTGTGCAATTGCGCGGATTCCACGCCAATGAACTGATCGCCGCCGGCGCCGCGGGCGGCCTGGCCGCCGCCTTCAATGCGCCGCTGGCGGGTGTGATTTTCGCCATCGAAGAACTGGGGCGCGGCACCGTGCTGCGCTGGCAGCGCCTGGTGCTGATCGGCGTGCTGGCCTCGGGCTTCCTGGTCGTGGCGGTGGTGGGCAACAATCCGTATTTCGGCGTTTTCCGCGGCGCACCGCTGGCGCATGGCATGGTGCAGTGGGTGATCCTTTGCGCGGTGGTCAATGGCGTGCTGGGTGGTGTTTTCGCGCGCCTGCTCGGCAAGGGCGCGGCGGGCTGCGTGCCGCACGCCTGGCGCGCCTGGATTCGCGCGCATCCGATCTGGCTGGCCTTCATCATGGGCCTGCTGCTGGCGGCCATCGGCCTTGCCACGGCGGGCACCGTCTATGGCACCGGCTATGGCGTCGCGGCGGATCTGCTGGCGGGCCGTGATACGGCGCCCGCGAGCTTCGGCCTGGCCAAGCTGGCTGCCACCGTGGTTTCGTACTGGTCGGGCATACCGGGAGGCATCTTCACACCGGCCCTGACCACCGGCGCGGGGATCGGCCACCACATCTGGCAATTGGCAGGTGAGGGTGTCGATCACCGGGTGCTGGTGCTGCTCTCCATGGCCGCCTTTCTGGCCGCTGCCACCCAGTCGCCGCTGACGGCCAGCGTGGTGGTGATGGAAATGACAGGCAGCCAGCCCATGCTGTTCTGGTTGCTGGTTGCATCCCTGCTGGCGTCGGTGGTGTCGCGGCAGTTCTGCCCGCAGCCGTTCTATCATCTGGCCGCCGGCCGTTTCCGCCGGCAGGCCATCGTGGATGCGGCGCGCTCGGCCCGGCCGCCTGCGTGAATTTGCCTTATCCGGGCCTTTCTGTGTTCCCTAAAAAGCCGGATGAATGCTCAGTGCAAGCATGGACGACAACTGGCACAGCGGCCTGCCGGAACGCTGCTGCAGATCATTGAACGCATCCTGCACGGTTTGCAGGTCGCGCTGGCCCGTGGGTTCCCGGGTAATGATGCCGGCAGCCGCCAGGCGCGCGACCACATGGCTGGTCAATAAAAAGGTGTCCTTGCCGGCCAGCCGCAGGAACCCGGCCCCCGAACGCCCGCCCAGGCGGGTGCCGCGGGTGGCGAGCAGGCGCCACAAGCCGATGATGTCGGTGACCGGCCAACCGGCGATGAATGCCCCGAAACTGCCGCCTCGTTCCTGGCAGACATCCAGGATGAACCGGGCATTTTTGGGGATGGTCTGTAATTTGGCGCGATGGCGGATGATGCGCGGATTTTGCAGGTGCGTCTCGATGTCCGCGTCGCCGAGCGCTGCCATGGCCTGCGGCGCGAAACCCGAAAAGGCCTCCTCGAAGGCGGGCCACTTGGCGTCGACCATCGAGTGCTGCATACCAGCCTGGAATACCCGCTGCGTCATGGCGGACAGGTAGCGGTCATCGCCCTTGCGCCGCAACTCATCCGGCGTGAGCGCCTGGGGCAGGAAGGCCTCCATGGCCTCGTCGGAATCAAATCGTTTGCGTACCGTGTCGTAGAGCCACTGGTAAGTCAGATTCACTGCGGTTCCTTGAGATTTCAGGGTCTGGCCGCGCGCCCATGCGCGATGTTGTTCGCGACGAAGGCGGGCGGCGCCGGGCTTCGAGACCAGATCGTAGCAGACCGGATTTGCGCCGGGGCATCCCTGGATCAGTTCGACAGGTGGGGGCCTCCCGCCGGTGCGTACCGGCTGCCCGGCGCGACTCTGTAGGCGCTGCCGTTCGGGTTGTCCAGTGTGGAATGATGCCGGTTGTCGTGCATCGACAGGATCGCGATCAGGCCCAGCGCGGCGATGAGCACCACGTACCAGGGGAATATGTCGCCGACTCCCTGGTTTTTCATGAACAGCGCGATGTACGAAGCCGATCCGCCGAACAGGGAATTGCCGATCGCATAGGTGAAGCCGACCCCCAGCCCACGCACGTGCGCCGGGAACATTTCAGCTTTCACGATGCCCGAGATCGAGGTGTAGAAGCTCAGGACGACCATTGCCAGCAGGATGTACAGCCCGAGGATGACGGGCGATTTCTGGCTGCCGATGGCGGCCAGCAGGGGCACGGGCAGGATGATCATGCCCACGGCGAAAGTGATCATCGAGTTCTTGCGGCCGATCCGGTCCGAGATCGTGCCGACGAGAGGCTGGAGCAGCATGAACACGAACAGGCAGACCGTCATGATCTCGGCCACCAGGCCCTTGTTCAGCCCGCCGGTGTTGATCAGGTATTTCTGCATGTAGGTCGTAAAGACATAGAACGACAGCGAGCCGATACAGGTGATGCCCAGGACGATCCAGAAGGCGCGCGGGTGGCGCATGACTTCGGCAAAGGTGCCGGAGCCGGCGCGGCTGCGATCCTGGGTGGTCGTGGTTTCATGCAGACCGGAACGCAGCCAGAGCGAGATCAATGCGGCGAGGGCGCCGATGGCGAACGGCAGGCGCCACCAGCCGGCCGAGATCTGGTCCCCGCCCAGCACGTGCGTCATGATGACGGCGAGCAGGCTGGCCAGGAGCTGCCCGCCGATGAGCGTGACGTACTGGAAGGACGAGAAAAAGCCCCGGCGGCCGCGCGGGGCGATTTCGGACATGTACGTGGCGGTGGAGCCATATTCGCCGCCCACGGAAATGCCTTGGATGCAGCGCATGAGGATGAGCAGGGCCGGCGCCAGGCTGCCCGCGGTCGCGGCGGTCGGCAGGACGGCAAGCCCCAGCGAGCCCAGCCCCATCATCAGGATGGACACCACCATGGCCCTTTTGCGGCCGAACCGGTCCGCCATGCGGCCGAACAGATAACCGCCGATGGGCCGCATGAGAAAACCGATGAAAAAGACGCCGGCGGCCTGCATGAAGGCCGCGGTCTGGCTCACGCCTGTGAAGAATTGTTCGGCGAAATAGACACTGAAGAAAGCGTAGGTATAGAAATCGAACCATTCGACCAGATTGCCGCTGGATGCAGCAAGAATGGCCTTGACGACTTTCGCCGTCGAAGGGTTCGTTTCCCTGGCCGGCTGGGCCATGGTCTGGCCTTGCTGGTTGTTTGTATCTGTCGTCATTTTACGAACTCCAGAGAGTTCCCCTTGCGAATCGCGCCATGAATTTGTCTCCAGAGGCGGGCCGGGGGAGGAATATTGCGGCTGGATCAGCAGCCTGGAAATTTGTTACGCCTGGAGTATCGATTGAGCGACCGGCTCATGCATCCGGGGCTTCAACCGGCGGGTTCTGCGTAGAACTACGCAGACGATGTCTGCGGGCCGGCCGCAAAACCGCGGCTATGCTATCGTTGCCTCCGGAGTGCCGCCACGCTCATGACGTCGACTTCTCGTTTTCCCTTATTGCATTTCTGGCGCTGGGTCCTGGCGGGCCTGGCCTGCCTGTCGTTGGTCCTGGCCGCCGGGCACTGGTCGCGGGGCCAGGAGCTGACGCTCAAGGCAGCCGCGCTGCGCCAGGCCTCCGAGGCGTACGTCCTGGCCCTGCGCGGCACCGTCGAAAAATTCGATCACCTGCCCTATGTCGCCGCGCTCCACCCGGCGGTGCGCAATCTGCTGGAGCATCCGGCCGACCCGGCACTGGTCGACAAGGCGAACCGCTACTTGGCGAACCTGCAGCAGCGCACGGGCGCCGAGGATCTGTACATGATCGACGCCAGCGGCATGACACTGGCCGCCAGCAATTGGGATCGCAGCACGAGTTTCGTCGGCCAGTCCTATCGGCAGCGCCCCTATTTCGAGGATGCCGTGCAGGGGCGCCACGGGCTGTTCTATGGCGTCGGCCTGACGACCGGCGTGCCCGGCCTGTTCATCGCGGAACCCGTGCGCGATGCGGGCGGCATCATTGGCGTGGTGGTCGTCAAGCTCGGGCTGGATTGGCTGGCGCAGAGCTGGTCGAGCGCGGCCGACCCCGTCGTGTTGCAGGACAGCCGCGGCATCGTGTTCCTGAGTTCGGTGCCGGCATGGCTCTACCGCGCCGAACGGCCTCTGGAAAATCAGGATCTGGAATGGCTGCGCCAGCACAGCCAGTACGGCTCGCGCGATCATTATGAACACCTGCCCTGGCGGCTCGAACAAGTGTCCGACATGCCCGGAGTCCGTCTGCGGACCCGCCTGGACGATCGTCACGAGGACTTTCTCGCACTACAGACGACGCTGCCGAAACTGGGCTGGACCCTGACCGTGACCAGCAACCTGAAGGAGGTCCGGCAGGCGCAGCGGAAAGCCCAAGCCATTGCGGCGCTGATCGCCATCGTGCTGCTGCTCGGCGTTCTGTACTGGCGCTTGCGCGAAAAGCGCTATGCGGAGCAGCGGCAGGCTCGCCTGGAGCTGGAGCGGCGCGTCGCGGAACGGACCCACGATCTGCAGGAAGCACACGCATTTCGCAAATCGATGGAGGATTCCCTGCTGATCGGCATGCATGCGCATGATCTGCAAGGCCGCATCATTTATGTCAATCCGGCCCTGTGCGACATGGTTGGCTACCGCCAGGAAGAACTCATGAGGCGTTCTCCCCCATACCCCTACTGGCATCCGGACGATGTGGATCAATGGCTGCATGAAAGCGAGGCGGAGCGGGGCGATACGGCGCCTCACGGGTTCGAGGCCCGTTTCCGCCATCGGGATGGCCGTGATGTGATCGTCATGATCTATACGGCGCCGCTGATCGATGCCGAGGGAACGCATTGCGGCTGGATGAGCTCCATCGTGAACATCACCGAGCAAAGGCAGGCGGAAGCCCGCGAGCACGAGCAGGAGCGCCGGCTGCAATTGAGTGCCCGGCTGGCGAGCGTCGGAGAAATGGCTTCGACGCTGGCGCACGAGCTGAATCAGCCGCTGATGGCCCTGTCCAATTTCGCGGTGGCCGCCCGCGCGATGGTCGGGCATGGGCAGCCCGACATGCTGGTGACGGCGCTCGATGAAATCGTCCAGCAGGCGACCCGCGCGAGCGACATCGTCACGCGGGTGCGCGCCTTCATCAATCCCATGCGGGCCAGCCATGAGGCGCTGGTCATCGAGAAACTGATCGAACACGCGCTGGTCTTGTTGCAGCCGGAGCTGCGCCGCCACCGTGTCACGGTGCGGACGGCGTGGACGGCGGACCTGCCGCCCGTGAGCGGGGATCGCGTCTTGCTCGAGCAGGTGGTGGTCAATCTGGTTCAGAACGCCATGCAGGCCATGCGCGAAACACCGCCGGCCAGCCGCCGGATCGACATTGCCACGCGCCGGGCCGGTCCGGCCGTCGAGGTGACGGTGGCCGACAGCGGCCCCGGAATTCCCGAGGCGCAACTGGAGCAGGTTTTCATGCCGTTTTTCAGCACCCGGATCGATGGCCTGGGGTTGGGCCTGAACATCTGCCGAACCATCGTGGAGGCGCATGGCGGCCGGTTGACCGCCGCCAATCGTCCGCAGGGCGGCGCCGTATTTTCCGTCACTTTACCCATCAATTCATGAAAGACGCCCCGTTGACTCTGTATATCGTGGACGACGACGAAGCCTTGCGCCGGTCCCTGCTGATGCTGCTGTTTTCACAAGGGGCGCCGGTGCAGTCCTTCGATTCCGGCGAGGATTTCCTCGAAACGGTGGACATGCGCCAGCCCGGCTGCGTGATTCTCGACCTGCGCATGAGTCGCGTCAGCGGCCTGGAGGTGCTCGAGCGCCTGCGTCAGGCGCGCAGTCCGCTGGTCACCTTGTTCCTCTCTGGTCATGGCGACATTCCCACGGCCTTGGAAGCCATGCGCAACGGCGCTTTTGATTGGGTGGTGAAACCCGACACCCAGCAGCTCCTGCAAAAGGTGCCGCTGGCGCTGGCCGAGGCCCGCGCCCGCAGTCTGGCGTTGCAGCGCTGGGGCGAACTCACCCCGCGCGAACGCGAGGTCGCTCAACTGGTCGGGCTGGGGCAGCCGAACAAGGAAATCGCCCGCCAGCTGGTGCCGCCATGCAGCCCGCGCTCCGTGGAAACCCATCGCGCCAGCATCTTTGGCAAGCTGGATGTCGCCAACGCCAATGAACTGGGGCGCTGGCTGGCGTCCCATCCGTGGCTGGTGTGAGGCAGGGCGCGGGTGCCGGGTGGTTTCCTGGGCGCTACGCGGCGATGTAAACCCATGCTTCGGCGCCCGACTTGAGCCGGACCGCCACGCGCTTGTAGTCTGACACCTCGTAGCGGTCGGCGGCCGCCAGTTCGGCCTCGGTGATCCGGAATACCTTGCCAGCCACCTCATCGCCTGGATTGTCGCTGCGGGTGACGATCGGATGGAATGCCTTGCCGCTTTTCCGGATGACCTCGGGGTCGGTGATTTCAACCATTGACTGGCGATAGCCGGGCATGGCGTCGTCCGCGCCCTCAAGGCGCCGGCCAAAGGATTCGAGCTGGACTTGTTCGAGCTGTAGTGTCCCGTAGGAAAACAGGAGTACGTTGCGGTCATTGGTCATGTGCTTGCTCGCCCGGAGTCATCGTCCAGTGGATGATTTTATATCCGGCATCGGGCCGCGCGCCCCGGAAGAACAGGGATTTTCTGCAAGCCTTGCTCAAAGCTCCTAGGTAAAAACCCTTCTTTCAAAGTGCATGGCCATCGCGTAGAGTGTTGCCAATTGATTCAAACAAACGTTTGAATCAAGCTTTAATCCAAAACCATTCACCGGGAGCGCCTCCGTGGCTGCGAGCAGCACGACGTCGACACGAGAGCTAATTCTTGACACTGCGGAACGCCTTTTCGCGCAGTACGGTCACGACAATACCTCGATGCGCCGCATCACGGGCACGGCCGGCGTCAACCTGGCAGCGGTGAACTATCACTTCGGCAGCAAGGACGGTCTGGTGCAGGCGGTCTTTCAACGGCGTGTGGCGGCGTTGAACAAAGAACGGCTGGCGCTGCTCGACAGTCTCGAGCACGACGCCGGCGGCCAGCCCCTCAAGCCCTCGCAGATCGTCGAGGCGTTTTTCGGCCCGCTGGTGCGCCATGCCTGCGGCACCGACTCCACCCACAAGGCGTTCGTGCCGCTGCTCGAGCGGAATATGTCCGATCCGGGCGGTTTCATCAGCACCGCCATCATCGACGGGCATTCCGAGGTGCTGGATCGTTTCAAGCGGGCCTTGATCCGCGCGCTGCCCGATGTGCCTGAAATCGAAATGATGTGGCGTTTCCATTTCATGCTCGGGGCCACATCCTATGCCTTGTCCGGTGCCGAGCTCTTGCGCTTGGCGAAAAACGGCAAGACGCACGAAATCGAATCAAAGGACGCGACGCAATTGTTGCTCGACCGGCTCATGAGCTTTCTATTGGGCGGGCTGCGGGCGCCATTGCCGGGCGCTGCTCATGGCGTGCCTGTCGCGGACTGTGATGCCCAGACCCAGCTTGCATCGGGGAGCCTCTCATGACCATTTTGTTTGCCATTATCTTGCTGGTGGCCGTTCTCGCGGCGATCGTGCTGACGGTCCGTTCGTTGCGGGTGACGCTGCTCAGCCGTCCCATTTATCAGATATTCCGCAAGATATTGCCGCGCATGTCCGATACCGAGCGCGATGCGCTCGAGGCCGGCACGGTCTGGTGGGAAAGCGAATTGTTCCGCGGCAGGCCCTCGTGGCAGCGCCTGCTGTCCATCCCCAAGCCCGCGCTCACCGAGGAGGAACGGCATTTTCTCGAGCATGAGGTCGAAACTGTCTGCGCGATGATCGATGATTGGCGGATCACCCACGAGCTGTTCGATCTGCCGCCCGATGTCTGGCACTACCTCCGCGAAAACCGTTTCCTGAGCCTCATCATTCCGACGGAGTACGGCGGGCGGGGGTTTTCCGCTCTGGCGCACTCGGAAGTCATTGCCAAACTTTCTACCTGCAATTCGGCGCTGGCGGTCACGGTCATGGTGCCCAATTCGCTGGGACCCGGCGAATTGCTGCTGCACTACGGTACGCCCGAGCAGAAAGCCCACTATCTGCCGCGCCTGGCGCGCGGCGATGAAATCCCCGCGTTTGCGCTGACCAGCCCCTGGGCGGGGTCCGACGCGGCCGCCATTCCCGACTACGGGGTGGTCTGCAAGGGCCAGTGGGAGGGCCGCGAAGTACTGGGTATGCGCGTGACCTGGGACAAGCGCTACATCACGCTGGCGCCTGTCTGCACGCTGCTGGGACTGGCGTTCCGTCTGTACGACCCGGACGGCCTGCTGGGCGACCAGCGGGATATCGGCATTACCTGCGCCCTGGTGCCGGCCACGCATCCCGGCGTGGAGGTCGGGCGGCGCCATTTTCCGCTCGATGCGATGTTCATGAACGGCCCGACGCGCGGCCAGGATGTGTTCATGCCGCTTGATTTCATCATCGGCGGCCGCGAGATGGCGGGCCAGGGCTGGCGCATGCTGATGGAATGCCTGGCGGCGGGGCGTTCGATTTCGCTGCCTTCGTCCTATACCGGCATGGCGCGCCTGACAACATTCGCGGTGGGTGCCTACAGCCGCGTGCGCAGCCAGTTCCGCGCGCCGATTGGCAAGTTTGAGGGTATCGAGGAAGCCCTCGCGCGCATCGGCGGCAATACCTATCTGATGGACGCCGCCCGCGCCATGACGGCGGTGGGTGTCGACCAGGGCGAAAAACCGTCGGTGGTATCGGCCATCGTCAAGTACCACCTGACCGAACGGGGCAGGGTGGTGGTCAATGCCGGCATGGATGTCATCGGCGGCAAGGGCATTTGCCTGGGGCCCTCGAATTTTCTCGGGCGTGCTTATCAGCAATTGCCCATCGGCATTACCGTCGAGGGCGCCAACATTCTGACTCGCAGTCTGATCATCTTCGGTCAGGGGGCGATCCGCTGCCATCCCTATGTGCTGGAGGAAATGCGTGCGGCGCGCGAGAGCAATTTCGAACGCGGGCTGCAGGCCTTCGACACCGCATTCTGGGGGCATGTGCGCCACATTGCCGGCAGCACGCTGCGCGCGGTCGGCTATGGGCTGACGGGGGGGCGGACGATCCGCATCGAGGCCGATGTGGCGCCCGACATGCGCGACTATTACCGCCAACTGTCGCGGCTGTCCTGCGCCTACGCCGTCCTGGCCGATGCCGCCATGCTGTCGCTCGGCGGATCGCTGAAAATGCGCGAGCGGCTGTCGGCGCGGTTGGGGGACATCCTGTCCAATATGTATCTGGCCTGCACGGTGCTCAAGCGTTTCGAGGACGAGGGCCGGCAGGCCGACGACGCGCCTCTGGCCCATTGGGCGCTGCATGAAACCCTGCACGCGGCGCACGCGGCCTTTGACGGCGTGCTGCGCAATTTTCCCAATCGAATCCTGGCCGGCGCGCTGCGCCTGATGCTCTTTCCCTATGGTTTGCGCATGCGGCCGGCCAGCGATGCGCTGGATCGGCAGGTCGCCCGGGTGATGATCGCGCCGGGCCAGGCGCGCGACCGGCTGACGCGGGGCTGCCATGTTCCGGAAAACACGCAACATCCGGTCGGCGCCCTGGAGGCGGCATTGCTCGCCACGGTGGCCGGAGAGGCGGCCGATGCCAAGCTGCGGCGTTTCGAAAAGGGCGGCGCGCTCGACGGCAACCCGCAGGCGAATGTGCGCGACATGGCGGCGGCTGCGCACGCCGCGGGGGGGATCAGCGATCAGGAGTTCGAGCTGCTGCGCAGACGCGATGCGCTGCGCGACCGGGTGATCGCGGTGGATGATTTCCCGCGCGACATGGCGCGCCAGGATGCCGGAGTCACCGGCCAGGGGAGGCAGACCGTATGACCGCAAGCCGCCATTTCGCCGGGTCGCCGCGCAGCCGCACGGCCTCTGGCCAAAGGAGCTCACATGGCCTTTGAACCGGTCTATGTCATAGACGGCGCCCGCAGCCCGTTCCTGAAGGCGCGCAATGCGCCGGGGCCGTTCGCCGCCTCGGATCTTGCCGTGCAGGCCGGGCGCGAGCTGTTGCTCAGGCAGCGTTTCGAGCCTGCGCGGCTGAGCGAGGTCATCATCGGCTGCGCCGCGCCTTCGCCCGATGAAACCAATATCGGCCGGGTGATTGCGCTGCGCCTGGGCTGCGGCAACGCAGTGCCGGGCTGGACGGTCATGCGCAATTGCGCCTCGGGGATGCAGGCGCTGGATTCCGCCATTCTGTCCATCCAGACGGGCCGTTCGGATCTCGTGCTGGCGGGGGGCGTCGATGCGCTGTCGCGCGCGCCATTGCTGCTCAGCGACGAGATGGTCGGCTGGCTCGCGGCCTGGAACGGGGCGCGTGGCATGGGCCGGAAACTGGCCCTGCTCAAAACCTTGCGGCCCAGGTTTCTGGCGCCCGTCATTGGTCTGCTCAAGGGCCTGACTGATCCCGTCGTCGGGCTTTCCATGGGCCAGACGGCCGAAAACCTGGCGCATCGCTTCGGCCTGTCGCGCGAGGCGCTCGATCAGTACTCGGCCGGCAGTCATGCGCGCGCGCTGGCCGGCCGGGCGAAAAACGCATTCGACGAAATCGTCGCCCTGGCCGACACCAAGGGAAACCTGTATGCGCAGGACGATGGGGTGCGCGAGGACTCCACGCCCGAGCGGCTGGCGCGGCTCAAGCCCGTGTTCGACCGTCCCTGGGGCAACATCACCGCGGGCAACAGCTCGCAGGTCACCGATGGCGCCGCCTTGCTGATTCTCGCTTCGGCAGAGGCGGTCCGCAGCCTGGATCTGTCGCCCATCGGCCGTATCGTGGATGTGCAGTGGGCCGGGCTGGATCCGGCCGAAATGGGCCTGGGGCCGGTGTTCGCCGCCACCCCGATCCTGCGGCGGCACGGCCTGGGTCTGAACGACCTGGATTTATGGGAAATCAATGAGGCATTCGCCGCCCAGGTGCTCGCCTGTCTGGCCGCCTGGCGGGATGATGCCTGGTGTCAGGAGCATCTCGGCCAGCCGGCCCTGGGCGCTCTGGACCCGGCGCGTCTGAACGTGGACGGCGGCGCGATCGCGTTGGGGCATCCCGTGGGCGCATCCGGCGCGCGCATCGTCCTGCACTTGTTGCAGGCTCTGCGCGCCCGTGGTTTGCGGCGCGGCATGGCGGCCATCTGCATCGGCGGCGGGCAGGGCGGGGCAATGCTGGTCGAAACATGCGAAGGGGGTGCCTGACCATGGCCGATACATTCGAATCGCTTGGTCTGGCGAACTTCCGTTGCGAGTTCGATGAACAAGGCATTGCCTGGCTGACGCTGGACTGTCCCGACAGCCCGGTCAATCGCATGACGGCGCAGGTCATGCGCGAGCTGGGGCTGGCGCTGGACTGGTTCGGGCGTTCGCCGCCGGCCGGTCTGGTCGTGCAATCGGGCAAGGACGCGGGCTTCATCGCCGGCGCCGACATCGACGAGTTCGCCGGGCTGGATACCCGCGACAAGGCGCTGGAACTGGTGGCGCGCGGCTGGAACCTCTACAACCGGTTGGCGGGCCTGGGTTTCCCGACCTTGGCGCTGATTCGCGGGCACTGTCTGGGCGGCGGGCTCGAGCTCGCGCTGGCCTGCCGCTACCGTCTGGCGGTGGACCTGCCGGGCACATCGCTGGCCGTCCCGGAAGTCATGCTGGGGATTTTCCCCGGCTGGGGTGGCATGCTGCGCCTGCCGCGCGTGATCGGCGCTCCCGCCGCGCTCGACATGATGCTGACGGGCCGGCCGCAGGACGCCCGCAAGGCAGCCCGCCTGGGGCTGGTGGACGGAATCGTCGCCCCACGACTGATGCATCGGGCCGCAGCCATGATGGTGTTGAGCGGGCGCAAACCGCGGCGTGCAAGTGGATTGCCGGGGCTGCTCGATGCGCCGCCGTTGCGCCCCCTCGCTGCCTGGCAGGCGCGCAAGAAACTGGATAAACGCGATCCCGGCCAGCATTACCCCGCGCCGCGCGCCATACTGGATGTATGGGCCCGGCACGCCGGTAACGCGCTCGAGGCGCCGGCGCTGATCGATACGATCGTGCGTTCCGATACGGCGCGCAATCTGCTGCGGGTCTTCCGCCTGCAGGAACGCCTCAAGGCGTTCGGGCGCAAAGGCCCCGGAATCGAGCCGGTGCGCCACGTTCATGTCATTGGCGCAGGTGTCATGGGCGGGGATATCGCGGCCTGGTGCGCGCTCAAGGGCATGACGGTCACTTTGCAGGATCAGGACCGCGAACGCATCGCCGCCGCCCAAGGCCGCGCTGGCAAGCTGTTTGCGCGCAAGAAAAAAGACCCGCGCCAAGCGCGTGCGGCGTTCGACCGTCTGGTGCCCGACCTGGCGGGTGACGGCATCCGCCATGCCGATGTCGTCATCGAGGCCATCACCGAAAATCTCGACGCCAAGCGCGCGCTCTACCGGCAGGTCGAGCCCCGCCTGAAGCCTGGGGCCATCCTGGCGACCAACACGTCCAGCCTGTCTCTCGAAGACCTGCGGGCGGAACTCGCCTGGCCCGGGCGTTTCGTGGGTCTGCACTTTTTCAACCCGGTCGCCCGCATGCCGCTGGTCGAGGTGGTCGAGGCATCCGGCACGGATGCGGAGATCCGCGGCAGAGCCCATGCCTTCGTGACGGACATCGGCAAGCTGCCGCTGCCTGTGCAGAGCATGCCGGGCTTTCTGGTCAATGCCGTGCTGGCGCCCTATATGCTCGAAGCCATGCGTTGCGTGGACGAAGGCGTGCAGGCTGAGGCCATCGATGCCGCCATGGTCGCATTCGGCATGCCCATGGGGCCTATCGAGCTGATCGATACGGTGGGGCTGGACATCGCCCGCGATGCGGGCCGGCAGTTGACCGGCAGCGCCGCCATGCCGGCCTGCCTGCAGGTTCGCCTGGATCGTGGGGATCTGGGGCGCAAGAGTGGCCGGGGGTTCTATCCCTGGCAAGCGGGCCGGGCGATCAAGCGCAAGCCAGGCATTGCGCCGGCCGGCCTGGCGCAGCGCCTGATCGCGCCGCTCATTGCAAAGACCCGCGAACAACTCGCCAAGGGTGTGGTCGCCGATGGCGATCTGGCCGATGCTGGCGTGATCTTCGGCACGGGATTCGCGCCTTTCACGGGCGGGCCGCTGCACTATGCGGCCTCCCGCGAGGGCGCGGGCCGTCAGCCGGATACAGCGTCCGCGCGCACAACAGTTTCCGGCGTTCAAGCCGATCCTGCCGGTTCGTCCGGCGCAAGCAGTACGACGGCTGCCGGTCCGGTATCCGGCGCAAACTCACTGGGCGATACAGGCGGGCCGCAAGAACCCGCAAGTTCCCCACGCAAAGATTCAACTGGAGGAGATGACTCATGAAATCAGTACAATCGTTACGCATCGTTTCCGCCCTGGTGCTGGGGCTGGGGGCCGCGGGGGCAGCCCACTCGGCTGGTTTTCAGCTGCTGGAGCAGAATGCCAGCGGTCTTGGAAATGCCTATGCCGGTTCTGCGGCCGTGGCCGAGAACGCAAGCACCATTTTCTACAATCCGGCCGGCATGACCAAGCTCGAGGGGATCAATCTCTCGGGCGGTTTCAATGCCATTACGCCGTCGTTCAAGTTCAGTGAGGGTAGCAGTACCAGTCCGACGCATGTAGGAGGGAATCCCGTACCGTCCTTCATGCAGCCAACATTGGGAACAGACAATGGCGGCGATGCCGGTTCGACTGCCCTGGTTCCCAATCTGTATGCCTCCTGGCAGATCAATGATCGCTGGTTCGCGGGTCTGGGTATCGGCGTGCCTTTCGGCCTGGCGACGGAATACAGCGACAGCTGGATCGGGCGCTATCACTCGCGCAAATTCGAGATCCAGAGCATCAATGTCAATCCCTCTGTCGCCTACAAGCTGACCGATCAACTGTCGATCGGCGCGGGTCTGAATTGGATGTATCTGGATGCTGAATACCAGCGTGCCGTACCGATGGCTGGCGTTACGCCTGTCGGGCCCATGGTGTTTCCAGATGCCACAGCAAAAGCCACCCTGAGTGGCGATGGCTGGGGCTGGAACATCGGCCTGCTTTATGACATCACTCCCGATACCCGGGTAGGGCTGTCGTATCGCTCCACTGTCAAGATCAATGCCGACGGCCATACCAAGGTGAGCGGTACGCCAGGAGGGGCTAACGATGCGCGTGTCGTCGCAGACACATCCGTCAAGCTGCCGGACACCGCCATACTGAGCCTGTCGCACAACATCAACCCACAATGGCAAGTGCTGGCGGATGTATCGTGGACGGGTTGGAGCAGTCTGCGGACGCTGGACATCAATAATGCCCCAGGCCTGCCTTCGGACAGCCTGACACTCAGGTTCCGTGATACCTGGCGCGTCGCGTTGGGCGCGAATTACCACTTCACCCCCCAATGGACGTTCAAGGCGGGCGTGGCCTGGGATCAGACGCCGATCCGGAACGAAACCTACCGCCTGACCTCGCTGCCCGACAATGACCGCATCTGGGCCTCCATCGGCGCACAGTACAACTTCAGCAAGCATGGTTCGGTCGACATCGGCTATGCGCACCTTTTCGTGAAGGACACGACGATCAACAACACAACCGATGCAGACAACAAGGGTGTTGTGTACGGCTCGTATGACTCCAGTGCCGACATCTTTGGCGTGCAGGTTTCATACCGGTTCTGATCCCTGGTTTTTCGCAATGGAGTTGTCCGCACTCAAGCGTATCCCGCGGCGCTGGCGCGCCCGGGCCGTGCGCCTGGGGTTCAACATGCACCCGGCCTTCCGTTCCTCGGGAGGACGGGTGCTGCATGTCTCGCCCGATCTCTCGCAGATTCGCGTGCGCCTGGGTTTCTCTCGGCGCACCCGCAATCTGGTGGGTTCGCTGTACGGCGGATCGCTGTTCGCAGTGACCGATGGCGTGCATGTGTTCATGTTGCTGATGCGTCTCGAACGCGACGTCATCGTGTGGGACAAATCCGCGGAAATCCGTTTTCGCAAGCCGGCCTACAGAACGTTGTATGCCGATTTTCATATTTCCCAGGATGATGTCCGTGACATTCGCAGCGATCTCGATCGCGAGCATGAAACCTTGCGTCGCTACACCATTGAACTCAAAGACCGGGAGGGTGCCGTGTACACCGTAGTCGAGCGCGTGGTATATATCGCCGATAAGGCGTACTACAAGACGAGAAAGGAATGAAAGTATGGAACGCACTTGGCTGAATCATTATCCGCCGGGGGTTCCGGCAGACATTACCGACGAGGCTGCGCGCTACGATTCGCTGGCCGCCCTGGTCGAGGAAAGTTGCGGCAAGTATGCCGGCCGGCCAGCCTTTCACAGCATGGGGGCCGACCTGAGCTACGCGCAGCTCGAGGAAAGCTCGCGCCATTTTGCCGCCTGGCTGCAGGCGCGCGGCATCAAAAAGGGCGATCGTGTCGCGCTCATGATGCCCAATCTGCTGCAATATCCGGTCTGCCTGTTCGGCACGCTGCGCGCGGGCGCCGTCGTCATCAATACGAATCCGCTGTATACGCCGGCGGAATTGAATCATCAGTTGCGCGACTCGGGCGCGCGCGCCATCGTCATCGCCGAAAATTTCGCCTATACGCTGCAAGACGCGTTGCAGGGCACGAGCATAGACACCATCATCACGACCGCGATCGGCGACATGCTGGGCGGCGTCAAGGGCTGGGTCACCAATCTGGTGGTGCGTCACGTGAAAAAAATGGTGCCGCCCTACAACCTGCCGAATGCCTTGCGCCTGCCGCAGGTGCTGGCCGCCGGCGCCCGGGCCACTTATACCCGTCCGCCCCTGAGCCACGACGATATTGCACTGTTGCAGTACACCGGGGGCACGACCGGCGTGGCCAAGGGCGCCATCCTGACGCATGGCAATATGGTCTCCAACGTCAGCCAGGCCCTCGCATGGGTGCGGCCTTACCTGACCCACGAGCATCAATGCATCGTCACCGCGCTGCCGCTCTATCACATCTTTGCGCTGACGGCGAACTGCCTGACTTTCATGGCGCTGGGCGCCAGCAACCTGCTCATCGTCAATCCGCGCGACATCCCGGATATGGTCAAGAGCATGGGCAAGTACCGCTTCACGGCGATCACCGGCGTCAATACGCTTTTCAATGCGCTGCTGTTGAACCCCGATTTCGCGAAGCTGGACTTTTCCTCGCTGAGGCTGACACTGGGCGGCGGAATGGCGGTGCAGGACGTCATCGCCAAGCGCTGGCTGGAATGCACGGGCAAGCCCCTGGCGCAGGCCTATGGCCTGACCGAGACCTCGCCGGCGGTGACCATCAATCCCCTCGATAAGGTCGAGTTCACGGGTTCCATTGGCCAGCCCGTGCCATCCACGGATGTTGCGATCCGCGATGATGACGGGGTCGACTTGCCCCAGGGCGAAACCGGCGAGATCTGCGTGCGCGGTCCGCAGGTCACCCCGGGCTACTGGCAGCGTCCCGATGAAACCGCAAAGGTCTTCGACAAGGATGGGTTCCTGCATACCGGCGATATCGGTTATATCGACGCGCAAGGATTTGTCTTCCTGCTCGATCGCAAGAAAGACATGATCAATGTCTCGGGTTTCAACGTCTATCCCAACGAGATCGAGGCGGTTGCCGCGGAGCATCCGGGCGTGAAGGAGGCCGCCGCCATCGGCATCCCCAACGAGCACTCGGGCGAGGTCGCCAAGCTGTTCGTGATCCGCAAGGATCCCGACCTGACCGAGGAGGCCCTGAAAGAATACCTGCGCACCAAACTCACGCGCTACAAGGTGCCCAAGCTCATCGAATTCCGCGAGGATCTGCCGCGCAGCAATATCGGCAAGGTGCTGCGGCGCAAGCTGAAAGAGGATGACGGCAGCGGCCAGCCATCAGGCGGCAACCCGTAAAGGAGCGATCATGGATGGGATGAAACACAGGATGGGATGTCGTTACGGCAAGCGCCATGCGCGCAGCCTGGCACTGATGCTGGGCCTTGCGGGCCTGCTCGGGGGCGGCGGCAGTCATGCGGCCGGCTGGTCTGGCTTCGATGTGATTGCCCGGCATGTGCTGGCGGCTGCCGATGCCGCCGGGGCGCCGGCCATGGAAATCGCGGGTGTGCCCATCGCCGGCCAGCGTGACGTGCAGGGTCACACCCTGGTGCTCAATGGCGCGGGCCTGCGCAAACGATTCGTCTTCGATGTCTATGTTGCCGCCCTGTATGTCGGGCAGAAAACCCAGGATGCAGGCGCGTTGATACGCAGCGACCAGTTGCGCCGGATGACGCTCACGCTATTGCGCGATATCGACAGCAAGACACTGGCCGACGCGCTCAACGAGGGGCTGCGTGACAACACCAGCGCCGAGGAGCTCGCCGGCTTGCAGCCGTCCATCGACGCCTTCATGGACATCATGAACAAAGGCGGCGAGGGCCGCACAGGCGACGTCATCGATCTCGATATGGACGCCTCGGGCGTGTCGGTTTCATTCCAGGGCACCGTCCTGGGAACCGTACAGGACCCGCGCTTCGGCTCTGCGCTGCTGCGCGTCTGGCTGGGCGAGAAACCCGCGCAGAGTTCGCTCAGGAAGGCCTTGCTCGGACAAGAATGACCGGTCCGCCGGCTGCGTGAAAAAAGGGGACGCTGTTTGAATGCGTCCCCTTTGTGCGCGTCGTCAGAACAATGCGTCGTCGAAGTCCAGCATGGAACCGCCGCCCGCGAGGATGGCCGACAGGCGCGCGCCGCTTTCCGGCAACAGGCGGTCAAAGAAAAACCGCGCGGTCGCCACCTTGGCGCGATAGAAACCGCCGGCGTCATCCGGTGTGCCCGCCTTGGGCAGGGCGATGACGGCCATGCGGCCCCACATGTAGCCCAGCGCGACCAGGCTGAACAGGCGCAGGTAGTCGGTGGATGCCGCGGCGGCTTCCTCGGGCCGCGCCAGACCGGCCTGCATGATGTGGATGGTGGCCTGCTGCAAGCGGCCGAAAGCCTTGCCCAGGCGGGCGGCGAAAGGCCCCAGCTGCGCATCGCTGGCATGTTGCTCGACGAATTCCGAGACCGGATGGAAAAACTGGCGCAGCAGGCGTCCGCCGTGGGCGGGCAGTTTGCGGCCCACCAGATCCAGAGCCTGCACGCCGTTGGTGCCTTCGTAGATCAGCGTGATGCGCGCATCGCGCATCAGTTGCTCCATGCCATTTTCGCGGATGTAGCCGTGCCCGCCAAAGATCTGCATGCCGAGGTTGGCGCACTCCAGCCCCATGTCCGTGAAGCTCGCCTTCAGCACGGGCGTGAGCAGCGCGACGAGGTCCTCGGCGTCCTGGCGCACCTTGGGGTCCTGATGATGGGCGCTGACGTCCAGCGCCTGCGATACCCAGGCGCCCAATGCGCGGGAGCCCTCGATATTGGCCCGCATCGTCAGCAGCATGCGGCGCACGTCGGGGTGCACGAGCAGGGGGTCGGCCGGTTTGTCCGGGCATTTTGGGCCGGAGAGCGCGCGGCCTTGCAGGCGTTCGCGCGCATAGGCGACCGCGCCCTGGTAGGCGGCTTCGGCCACGCCCAATCCCTGAATGGCGACGCCCTGGCGCGCGGTGTTCATCATGGTGAACATGGCGCGCATGCCTTTGTTGGGCTCGCCCACCAGCCAGCCCAGGGCGCCGTCGAAGTTCATGACGCAGGTCGCTGACGCATTGATGCCCATCTTGTGCTCGATGGAGCCGCAATGCACGGTGTTGCGCTCGCCCAGGCTGCCGTCGGGCTGGACCAGGAATTTGGGAACGACGAACAGGCTGATGCCCTTGATGCCCGCCGGCGCGCCTTCGATCCGGGCGAGCACCAGATGGATGTTGTTTTCGGTCAGGTCGTGTTCGCCCGACGAAATGAACATCTTGGTGCCCGTGATGCGATAGGCGCCGTCGGCCTGGGGCAGCGCCTTGGTGCGCACCAGTCCCAGGTCGGTGCCGCAATGCGGCTCGGTCAGGCACATGGTGCCGCCCCATTCGCCGCTGGCCATCTTGGGCAGGAAGATATCGCGCAGTTCCTGCGAGGCGTGAGCATTGAGCGCCTTGTATGCGCCATGCGTCAAGCCGGGGTACATACCGAAGGCGAGGTTGGCCGACGAGAGGATTTCCTCGATCATCATCTGGATCGAGACCGGCATGTTCTGGCCGCCATGCTCGACGGCGCATGAGATGCTGGTCCAGCCGCCCTCGGCGAATTGCCGGTAGGCCTCTTTGAAGCCGGAGGGCGTGCGGACGGCGCCGTTGTCGAAGGTGCAGCCTTCGGCGTCGCCCGTCTGGTTCAACGGTTGGAGGACTTCGCTGGCGAACTTGCCAGCCTCGTCCAGGACCGGGTCGATGAGATCGGCCGTGATTTCTTCGAAGCCAGGCAACCGGGTCAGCGCGGCGCTATTGTGCAATTCATGCAGAACGAAGCGCATGTCGCGCAACGGTGCGGTGTATTGAGGCATGGCGATTCCTTAGTTTCTGAGCGGTTTGCCGGTTTCGAGGATATGGGCGACCCGGGCGAGCGTATCGGGGTGGCGGCACAGGCGCAGGAATTCGCGCCGTTCCAATGCCATGACGTCCTGCTCGGACAGCGTATCGATCGGATCGGTATCACCGCCCGACAGCACCAGGGCAAGCGCTTTGGAAACCACGACGTCGTGCGGCGTGGCCAGACCGCGGCTGCGGAAGCTGTCGACCGCGCCCTCGAGCGCGACCCTGGCCGAAGGGCCGGGGAGATTGAATTGCGGCGGCTCGGGTGGTTGATAGCCAGGCACGAGTTCCAGTGCCCGCGCCTTGGCATCGGCCAGCAGGCGATAGCGGTTCATGGTGATGCGGTCCCCCGGGCGCAGGAACAGCAGCGCCTGCGCCTCGTGCGCGGACTTCGACACCGTGGCGGTGCTGATCATCTCGAACACCTTGCTGACCGGCGCCATCGGCCCCTTGGCGAATTTCGGATTGGTGGACCAGCGATACAGCATTTCCTTGCAGCCGCCCCAGGCGGGCACCAGGCCCACGCCGCACTCGACCAGACCGATGTAGCTTTCGGCATGCGCCTGCACGGCATCGGAATGCAGCAGAATTTCGCAGCCGCCGCCCAATGCCAGCCCGGACGGCGCCGCCACGACGGGAAATGGCGCGTACTTCAGGCCCAGATAGGCCTGCTGGCCGCCGCTGACGATTTGCTCGATCATGTCCCAGGCGGCGATATTGGCGGCGAACGACGCCAGCCCCAGGTTGGCGCCCGCCGAGAAGTTCTGCCCCTCGTTGTAGATGACCAGCGCCTTGAAACGGGCTTTCACGACCTCGATGGTTTTGCCGATCAGGGCCAGGATGTCCGGGTCCAGTGCGTTCATCTTGCTGGTGAACTCGAAGCAGGCGACCCCGTCGCCGATGTCCCAGAGGGCGGCCGAGCCGTTCTTGATGACCGGCTTGCTCGTGCGCTTGATGTCCTCGAGCATCAGCACGCCCGCGGGGCGCGCGATGGTATGGTAGGCGCCGTCCGTGCCCAGATATTCCCGCTGGCCGTCCTGGATGCGGTACAGGGGGCGCTCGCCAGCCAGTTTCAGGTACTCTGGAACCTCGATCCCGGTAGCGGTCAGGCGGGCGGCTACCCATGCGGCGCCCAATTGGTCGATCATCTCGAACGGGCCGTATTTCCAGTTGTAGCCCAGGCGCATCGCCTCGTCGATGGCGGCGATGTCATCGGCCGCCTCGCCCAGCAGGCTCGCGGCGTAGGCCAGGGTCAGGCCCATGACGCGCCAGGCGTACTGGCCGTACTTGTCATCCGCCGACAGGATGGCCTTTGGCTTGCCGCGCAGCAGCGCCAGGCTGGGGCGCTTTTGCGCGCGGTATTCGCCCGTGGCGAGGTCGATGGCCTCCTTGGCCTTGCCGCCCTGGGCGCGGTTGAGGCGATAAAAGCCGCCTTTGCCCTTGCGGCCGGTATAGCCGTCGGCCACCATTTTCGCCGTCAGCGGCAGATCGCGATGGATGCGATGGAAACTGTCGGTCTTGGGCAGCAGGGCCGACATGCTGGCGCCCACATGATCCATCAGATCCAGGCCGACCAGATCGACCAGGCCGAACACGCCGGTCTTGGGAATGCCGAAGGGCTTGCCGATGATGGCATCGGCCTCCTCGACCTCGATGCCGAGCTCGAATGCCAGGGTGAGCCCGGCCTTGATCCACAGCGTGCCCAGGCGATTGGCGATGAAGCCCGGACTGTCTTTGCAGGGGACCACGGACTTGCCCAGCTTCAGGTCGATGAAGTCCGTCAGCGCGGCGATCTGCGCCGGCTGGTTGCGCGGGCTGGTGACGAGTTCCAGCAGGCGCATGTAGCGGGGCGGATTGAAAAAGTGGGTGATGCAGAACTCGGCGGCGAAGGCCTCGCTCTGGCCCTCGGTCAGCTTGGCCAGGGGAATCGTGGACGTGTTGGACGACACCACGGAGCCGGGCTTGCGGTGCGCGTCGATCTTGCGATAGAGGTCGCGCTTGATGTCCAGCCGTTCGATCACCGCCTCGACGATCCAGTCGCACTCCGCCAGCAGATCGAGGTGGTCTTCGACGTTGCCCGGGGTGACCAGTTTGGCGGCCTTCGGGCTCATGAATGCGGCGGGCTGCGCCTTGAGCATTTTGGCGATCGCGCCCTCAGCGAGCTGATTGCGGTTACTCGCGGATTGCGGCACGATGTCCAGCAATACGACCGGAACGCCGGCATTCGCGACTTGCGCGGCAATGCCGGCGCCCATGACGCCGGCGCCGATGACGGCGACTTTCTTGATCTCTGCCATTACACCGCCTCCAGGATGGTTGCGATACCCTGGCCGCCGCCGATGCATTGCGTGGCCAGCGCATATTGACCGCCCGTGCGTCTGAGCAGCGCAGCGGCCTTGCCGACGATGCGCGCGCCGGTGGCGCCCAGCGGGTGACCCAGCGCGATGGCGCCGCCGTCGATATTGACCCGCGCGGGGTCCAGACCCAGGTCGCGGATGCACGCCAGCGATTGCGAGGCGAAGGCTTCGTTGAGCTCGATCACATCGAGCGCGTTCACGTCCAGCCCCGCGCGTTCCAGCGCCTTGCGCGTGGCGGGGACCGGTCCGATGCCCATGATCTCGGGCGCGCAGCCCGCGATCGCGACGGATTTGACGCGGGCCAGGATGTCGAGCCCGTGGCTGCGCGCGTAGTCCTCGCTGGTGACGAGGAGCGCCGCCGTTCCGTCGGTCAGGGGCGACGAGGTGCCGGCGGTCACCGAGCCGTTCTGGTCGAAGGCCGGCTTGAGTTTGGCCAGATCATCGGCCGTGGTGTCGGGGCGCAGGCAGCCATCGGCATCCACGCCGGACACCGGCACGATCTCGTCGCGCAGCAGTCCTTGCGCCTGGGCATGCGCGGCGCGGCGCTGGCTTTCCAGGGCGAAGGCTTCCTGCTCCTGGCGGGAAATGCCCCATTTTTTGGCGACGTTCTCGGCCGTTTCACCCATGCCGATGTAGGCCTGCGGGTAGCGGGTGGCGAACCCCGGGTGGGGCAGGGGGTTGAATCCCATCATGGGCACGCGCGTCATGCTTTCCACGCCGGCGCAGAGGAAGACCTGGCCGGCGCCCAGGGCGATGGCCCCGGCGGCATAGTGGACGGACTGCATGGACGAACCGCAAAAGCGATTGATGGTGCAACCGCCCACGCTTTCGGGCAGACCGGCCATCATGGCCGCCAGACGGCCCACGTTCAGCCCTTGCTCGCCTTCGGGGATGGCGCAGCCCATCACCAGATCCTCGATGTCCTTGGGATCGATGCCGGTGCGGGCCACCAGCGCCTTGACCACCTCGGCTGCCAGTTCGTCGGGCCGGGTCCTGGCCAGCGCCCCTTTATGGGCCAGAGTGAAAGGGGAACGGGCATAGCCCACGATTACTGTAGCGGTCATCGGAGGATCTCCTGGTTTGTGAATGACGGAAGGCATGGCCGATGCGGATTCGAAACGCATCGATCAGCGCAGGCAGCGCTGCTTCCAGGGTTTTTTGCTCATTCTAGGCACTTCCGCTACCTTTGATAATTCCATACAATGTGAATAACCTGTTCGTCTGTAACGAATAATAATGGCGCTTCCCATATTTGCGCCGGGTCCATCGAGGGGAATACACATCCTATGCGCGGCACGGAGTTCGTGGAACTGAGCACTTTCGTCGCCGTGGCCGAGCACAGCAGCTTTACCCGGGCGGCATCGCAATTGGGGCTGGCCTTGTCCACCGTCAGCCAGACGGTGCGTTCGCTCGAGGAAAGGCTGGGGGTGCGGCTGCTCAATCGCAGCACGCGCAGCGTGTCGGTCACCGAGGCCGGTGAACGCCTGCTGACCGACATGCAGGCGGTCCTGAGCCAGCTCGATCATGCGATGGAGGGCGTCAATCTGTTCCGGGACAAACCCAAGGGAACGCTGCGCCTGGTGGCGATCCGCCCCGTGGCCTCGGAGCTGATCGTGCAGACCGTGCCGGGTTTCCTGGCGCAATACCCCGATATCGCCCTGGAAATCATGGCCGATGACAGCAATCTGGACATTGTCCACCGCGGCTATGACGCCGGTATCCGGATCGAGCCGCAGATCGAAAAAGACATGATCGCGGTACCCATCCTGAAACAGTTCCGGATTCTGTGCGTGGCGACGCCCGCCTACCTGGCGCGACATTCCGCGCCCGCCACGCCCGACGATCTGGGGCATCACGAGTGCGTGCGCCTGCGCCTGTCATGGAATGATTCCATCCAGCGCTGGCGGCTGCGTGACCGTAATGGTCAGACACAGGATTTCAATGTCACCGGCTCGCTGGTGGTCAATGACATCCATCTGGTGCTGGATGCCGTCATGCAGAATTGCGGCATCGGCTACCTGCCCGAACCCATGATCGCGGCGCATCTGGCCGATGGCCGCCTGGTGCCGCTGCTGGAAAAATGGTCGAGCTACCGGGCTTCGCTCTACCTGCATTATTCGAGCCGGCGGCAGATCCCGGCGCCGCTGCGGGCGTTCATCGATTTCCTGGGCGAACACAAGCCCGTGGTTGCGAGCGCGGCCCGGTAGGCGCTGGCCGGGGTTGCTTTCATCCGACGCCTGGTGGGAAATTGCAGGGTCTTGTCTATGGTGGCATGGCGCGCCCGGTCAGCCGATCGCCGTCAGACCCATTTGCCAGAAATCGGCTTCCAGGCGCGTGGCGTCGCGGAAGATCCCGGCGAGCGCCGCGAGGCGCTGAGGCGGCTGGCCGGTCAATTGCGTGTTCAGCCACTGGCGTTCGGCCTGGGCGGCCGCCTGGAATTCGGGGCTGGCATACATCGCGATCCAGGCCTCATAGGGATTGGCCTTGCCGCGCACCGTGAAGGGTTGCGCAAGCAGCCAGTTCGCGATATCTGCATAGCCGATCAGGCAGGGCGCCAGGGCCACGTGCAGATCCAGCAGGTCACCGCGGTGACCCGCGTCCAGGACGTAACGGGTATAGGCCATTGTTTCGCGGGCCTCGGGGAGCTGCGCGAGTTCGTCTTCTGTGATTCCCCATTCGGCGCAGTAGGCGATGTGCAGGCCCATTTCGAGATCGACGATGGCCTTGAGGCTGTCGAGGCCTTGGCGTAATTCGGCCATGTTGCGGCTTTTGTAGACTGCCAGGCCCCAGGCGCGCGCGAAATGCACGAGGAACAGGTAATCCTGCCGCAGGTAGTGGCGGAATGCGTCGCGGGGCAGGGCGCCCGCGCCTAATTGGCGCACGAAGTCGTGCTGGCAGTAGGCCAGCCATTGCGGCTCGCAGCGCGCGATCAGCGCATCGAAAGGCGTGTCGTCCAGGCGTGGCATGGGATCTCCCGGGATGTCAGGTTTGCGGCACGTCTGGCAGTGTAGCCCGTATCCAGCGCTCAGGCCCGCAGGCGGTATCCGGTCTTGAAGATCCAGGCGATGATCGCCAGACAGATGACCAGGAATGCCAGTGTCATGCCCAGGCTCAGCCAGACGTTGACGTCGGACAGGCTGAAGAAGCTCCAGCGAAAGCCGCTGATCAGGTAGACGACCGGGTTGAACAGGGTCACGGTGCGCCAGAACGGGGGCAGCATGTCGATGGAGTAGAAGGTGCCGCCCAGGAAGGTCAGGGGGGTGACGATCAGCAAGGGGACGAATTGCAGTTTCTCGAAGTTGTCGGCCCAGATGCCGATGATGAAGCCCAACAGGCTGAACGTCACCGAGGTGAGGAGCAGGAACAGGATCATCGCGATGGGGTGGTCGATGCGCAGCGGCACGAACAGGCTCGCGGTGGCGAGGATGATGAAGCTCAGCAGAATCGATTTGGTGGCGGCGGCGCCCGCGTAGCCCATCAGCACCTCGAAGTACGATACCGGCGCCGACAGCAATTCGTAGATGGTGCCCGTGAACTTGGGGAAATAGATTCCGAACGAGGCGTTCGAGATGCTGTGCGTCAGCAGCGACAGCATGATCAGCCCGGGGACGATGAACGCGCCGTAGCTGACCTCGCCGACGTGCTGGATGCGGGTGCCGATGGCGGTGCCGAAAACGACGAAGTACAGCGATGTGGAGATGACGGGCGCGACGATGCTTTGCAGCAGCGTGCGCCATGTCCGGGCCATTTCGAACAGGTAGATGGCGCTGACGGCGCGGAGGTTCATGCGGCTTCCTTGATCAGGTCGACGAAGATGTCTTCGAGGGTGCGTTGGGTCGTTTCCAGGTCGGCGATGGCCAGACCCTGGGCCATCAGCGCCGCGATCAGCCGGGCCACGCCGCCGTCCTCCGGCTGCGCGCCATAGCTGTAGACCAGTGCCGCGCCGTCCTCGGCCAGGGCCAGCGGCCAGCCGGCGAGGGCAGCGGGAATGTCGTCCAGGGGCGCGCGCAGGCGCACGATGAGCTGCTTCTGGCCGAGCTTGCGCATCAATGTCGCCTTGTCCTCGACCAGCATGATCCGGCCTTTGTTGATGATGCCGATGCGGTCGGCCATTTCCTCGGCCTCCTCAATGTAGTGGGTGGTGAGAATGATGGTCACGCCCATGGCGCGCAGTTTGCGCACCAATACCCACATATCCTTGCGCAGCGAGACATCCACGCCCGCTGTGGGCTCGTCCAGGAACAGGATGGCGGGTTCGTGGGACAGGGCCTTGGCGATCAGGACGCGGCGTTTCATGCCGCCCGACAGCGCAAGCATTTTCTGGTCTTTTTTTTCCCACAGGGACAGGGCGCGCAGGACTTTCTCGATGTGCGCGGGGTTGCGGGGCTTGCCGAACAGGCCGCGGCTGAAGCTCACAGTGTTCCAGACGGTCTCGAACGCATCGGTGGTGAGCTCCTGGGGCACCAGACCGATGGCGGCGCGCGCGGCGCGGTAATCCTTGGCGATATCGTGGCCGTCGGCGAGGACGGTGCCGGCCGAGGGGTTGACGAGGCCGCAGATGATGTTGATGAGTGTGGTCTTGCCGGCGCCGTTGGGGCCCAGCAGCGCGAATATTTCGCCGCGCCGGATTTCGAGATCGACCCGGTCGAGGGCCCGCAGGCCCGATGCGTAGACCTTGTCCAGCCCCGAAACGGATATGATGGGCGTCATGAACGATCCATATGAATTTCAATAGGACAGGATAATTGCAGTCCAGCATTACCTTCAAGTTGTTCCTCACCATTCTGGCGAGCTGCATCGTCGTGGCGCTGGCCATGGGGATGGCCGTGCGGTTCAGTTTCCAGAATGATTTCGTCGACTACATCCACGAGCGCGAGGAACAACGCCTGTCCAATCTGGCCGAAACGCTCGAGGCGGACTATGCGCGCGCCGGCGGCTGGCAGTTCCTGGCGAACGATCGCGACAGTTGGTGGCGCAGCCTGCGCCTGTCGAGCCGGAGCGATGACCATGACGTCCAGGATTCCTTTGGCCGCCGTCTGCACGGCGCGCCGCCGCGTGTCGGTCTGATCGATGCGCAGGGGGATTGGCTGGCGGGGCCGCGCATCCTGGCGAACGCCGGCACCCGGCGCCATCGTCTGGAGGTCGACGGGCAGTTGGTCGGATGGCTGGTGACTCCGCCCTCGCCGGCTCTGGTGATCGATGACGAGGTCGATCGCCGCTTTCAGTCGCGCCAGTTGCGCGCGACCTGGGTGATCGTCGGCCTGTCGGCCCTGCTGGCCGCCCTGGTCAGCCTGATGCTGGCCAGGGTGCTGCTGGTGCCGGTGCGGCGCATTGCCTCGGCGACTCACCGTCTGGCCAGCGGCAACTATGCGACCCGGGTCCAGGTGGGGTCCACGGATGAGCTGGGACGGCTGGCCGAGGATTTCAATCGTCTGGCCAACAGCCTCGAGCGCAATGAGCGCCTGCGCCGTGATCTGATGGCCGATGTTTCGCACGAGCTGCGCACGCCGCTGGCGGTGCTGCGCGGCGAGATCGAGGCGTTGCAGGATGGTTTGCGCAAACCCGATGCGGCCACGCTCGCCTCGCTGCGGCACGAGGTCCTGCGGTTGAGTTCGCTGATCGACGACCTCTACGATCTTTCCCTGGCCGATGCGGGGGCGCTCAGTTACCAGATGGCGCGGCTGGACTTGTCGGCGCTGGCCGATCATGCCGTCACCGGGCTGCGCGACCGGTTTCAGCGGGGCGGGATCGACTTGCGGCTCGAAGCGGCCCCGGGGCTGTGGGTGCAGGGCGACGAGCGCCGCCTCGAACAACTGCTCTCGAATCTGCTGGAAAACGCCCTGCGTTATACCGATGCCCCCGGTCAGGCCCGCGTCGTGGTCGAGCCGGTCTCCGGGGCCGGTGTGCGCCTGATCGTCGAGGATAGCGCGCCGGGGGTTCCTCCCGAGGCCCTGCCGCGGCTTTTCGAGCGCCTGTTCCGGGTCGAGGGCTCGCGCAGCCGCGCGCATGGCGGCGCCGGCCTGGGGCTGGCCATCTGCCAGCGTATCGTCCAGGCGCATGGCGGCACGGTGCGCGCCATGAATTCCCCCTTGGGAGGCCTGCGTCTCGAGTTTGATTTTCCCTTTGGAGGACAGCCGTGAATCCCGCTCGCGTACTGGTGATCGAGGACGAGCCCAAGCTCGCCGAACTGCTGTGCGTTTATCTCGAGGCCGGGGGATTCGAGGCGCGTCATCTTGGCAACGGCCTCGAAGCAGCGCGCGAGGTGCGGGAATGGTCGCCGGATCTGGTGCTGCTCGATCTCATGCTGCCGGGCAAGGACGGCCTGGACGTGTGCCGTGAAATCCGCGCGTTCAGCGCGGTGCCCATCATCATGGTGACCGCCCGTGTCGAGGAAATCGATCGTCTGCTGGGGCTGGAGCTCGGCGCCGACGACTATATCTGCAAGCCGTACAGTCCGCGCGAGGTGGTGGCGCGCGTCAAGGCGGTCCTGCGCCGCAGCCGCCCCGATGCGGCGGCCAACGGCGAGGGCGCGGCGCGCGCGGCGGGGTTGTTCATCGAGGAGGACACCTACCGGGCGCAGCTCGACGGCATGGCGCTCGAACTCACGCCCGTCGAATTCCGGCTGCTGGCGCTGCTGGCGTCTGCGCCGGGACGGATTTTTTCGCGCGATCAGGTACTGGATCGCTTGTACGACGATCATCGGGTGGTCACCGACCGGACGGTCGACAGTCATGTGAAAAATCTGCGCCGCAAGCTGGGCGCCATCCGCACGGGCGATCTGATCCGGTCGGTCTACGGTGTGGGCTATCGCCTGGACCTGACGGCGACGGATGAGACAGACTCGCATTGATGTCGCGTGGCGGCGCATGACCGGCAGTCCGGGCGGCGTGGAGTTCACGATATCTCCATAATCCGTTCATTTTCCTGCCCCAGTGTGTGCGTAATCTGTGCACATCACGGATCGACTCGTTGACGATCCGGATCAACACAAGGAGCCCTCGATGAAAACCAAATCCTTTCTGGCGATTTCCTCCATTGCGCTGGCCTCCGCCCTGACGCTGCCGCTGGCCGCCTCTGCCCAGCCCGGCGGCAGCTCGTCGTGCGGCCCGCAAGGCAAGCACATGCAACATGACGCCAAGGGTCCGGGCGCGATGTGGGGCCATGGGATGCGTGCCCTGGACCTCACCGAGGCCCAGCGCGACCAGCTTTTCAAGCTGCGCCAGGAGCAGGCGCAGGCGTTCTATGACCAGCACAAGGCCGAGCGCGCCGCAGCGGCCAAGCTGCGCGAACTCAGCAATGCCGACACTTTCGATGAGGCGCAGGCCCAGAGTCTGGCGCAGGAATTGGGCAATGCCCAAGCGCAGCTGGCCCTGCTGCGGGCGCAACAGCATGCGAAATTCCTGGCAGTGCTGACGCCCGAGCAGCGCACGAAACTGGCCGAGATGAAAAAGCACGATCGTCATGACGGGGGTCATGGCATGAACCATGAGGGTAAAAAACGCCCCCGTTCCTGATGGTTCGATGAATGGCCGGATGCCTGATGGATGGGGGTCCGGCGCTTGAAAGTTTCCCCTGGCAAACCGCACCCCAAAAACTGGACCATGGTCCAGTTTTTGGGGTGTTTCGCATGGCGCCGTATGGGGTGGTTGCTGGGTGCGAATCCGCCTCAATCCACGAACACAGTCCGCGCCGATTCGAAATGCCGGCGGTAATAGGGGCTGTCCAGCGAATCGATCCGCACCTGGCCGCCCGTCGAGGGCGCGTTGATGAAGCGGCCATCCCCCATATAGATCCCCATGTGCGAGTTTGACCGCCCCAGCGTGTCGAAAAAGACGAAATCCCCGGGCCTGAGTTTGCTGCGGGCAATCGGGCGGCTGAGGCGGGCGATCTGTGCCGTGCTGTGGGGCAGCGCGGTGTCGGTGGCTGTGCTGAATACGTATTTCACCAGGCCGCTGCAGTCGAACCCTTGGGCGGGCCGTGCGCTACCGTAGCGGTAGTCGGATTGCAGCAGGCTGAGCGCCGTCATGACGACCTCGGTGCGCCGGGCCGGATCGACGCGCGGGCCGGATTCGGTGGCCGTGCGCGTTCCCGGCCCGGCGCAGGCGGCCAGCAGCAGTGTCAGCCCGATGGCCAGGCCGCGTATTCCATGAGAAAGTTGCTCAGCCCGGATGCTCATGTGCTGGGTCCCCTCGTGCTGGTTTTTCTGGCGTTCAGCCTGTTTTTGCTGCGCCCTCGGGCCAGTAGTGACTGTCGGGCAGGGCGCGCGCGCCGAAGATCGCCTGGCCCACGCGCACGGTCGTCGCGCCTTCCTCGATGGCCCATTCGAAGTCGCCCGACATGCCCATGGACAGTTCCTGGAAGCATTCGCCCGACGGGGCGTCCTGTTGCAGCCGGTCGCGCAGGCTGCGCAGCCGCTGGAAGCAGGGCCGCACGCGGCGCTCGTCGGATGAGAACAGGGCCAGCGTCATCAGGCCGCGCACGCGCAGCGCGGAAAACGCGGGCAGGGCGCGCGCGAAATCGAGGACCTCGTCGGGCGGCAGGCCGAATTTGCTGGCCTCGTCCGAGGTATTGACCTGCACGAACACGTCGAGCGCGCGGCCCTCGTCCTGCAGGCGCCGGTCGAGGGCCTCGGCCACGCGCAGGCTGTCGAGCGCCTGGAATTCGCTGGCGAATCGGGCCACGACCTTGGCCTTGTTGGTCTGCAGGTGTCCGATGATGGCCCATTTCAGGTCGTGGAGCCCGGTGGTGGCCTGCCATTTACTGTAGGCCTCCTGGACCTTGTTTTCCCCGAGCTCCCGGCAGCCAGCGGCATAGGCCAGGCGGATGCGGGTTTCGTCCACGGTCTTGCTCACGGGCAGCAGGCGCACGCTGCCGGGGGCGCGCCCCGCGCGGGCGCAGGCGGCGTCGATGCGCGCGCGGATGTCGGCGATGTTGGCGCGCAGTTCGTCCAGGGAGGCGGCGGTTGGATATCCGGTCTGCGGGGTTTCGGGGCTTTGCGGACTCACGGCAATCTCACTGCGGGTGGTATGGCATGTCTGGTCATGCTCATAGGATAACCGCAAGGGCACGCCTTGCGGACCGGTTGTGGGCGGATTGCGACGGAGACGTCTGAAATCGGGCGCTGGCCGGCTGCCGGATTGGTTCAGCGCGTTTCCCCCGGGTTTGCAGCTGCGGCCGCGGCGGGCAGCGTTATGATGCAGGGTCTGGGGATCATCGACGGGGAGCCTGTGGGGGAACTGACACCGGGCCTGATGCTGGTGCATGGCAATCGGGCCGAGCAATTGCGCGATGTGCTGGTGGCCTGGCTGCGGCACGAGCCGCTGGCGCCCCTGGAGAACGAGGTCCTGCTCGTTCACAGCAATGGCATCGCACAGTGGCTGCGGCTCGCCCTGGCCCGGCGCGACACGGGTTGCGGAATTGCCGCGGGCCTGGATTTTCTGTTGCCGTCGCGCTTTCTGTGGCGGGCCTATCGCGCCGTGCTGGGACCCGGGCTGGTGCCGGAGCATTCCCCACTGGACGAGTCCGCGCTGGTCTGGCGTCTGATGCGCCTGTTGCCGCAACTCGCCGGGCAGCCTGTCTATGCGCCCCTGGCGCGTTTCCTCGCGGACGATCCGGACATGCGCAAGCGTTTTCAACTGGCGCAAAGGCTGGCCGATCTGTTCGATCAGTATCAGGTCTATCGGGCGGACTGGCTCGATGCGTGGGCGCGGGACCGGGACGTGGTGATCGATGGGCGCGGCCAATCCGCTGCGCTGCCGCCGGAGCAGGCGTGGCAGCCGGCGCTCTGGCGGACGCTGGTGGCCGACGTGGCCGGCATGGGCGGCGCGGGGCCCTTGGGCCGTGCGGCGGTCCATGAGGCGTTCATGGGCCGGATGGCGCGGGAGGCGCCGCGCGAGCGGCCCGCCGATGTCCCGCGCCGCATCCTGGTGTTCGGGATTTCGGCCATGCCGGGTCAGGCGCTGGAGGCCCTGGCGGCTTTGGCGCGCTGGTCTCAGATCCTCATGTGCGTGCATAATCCTTGCGCCCATTTCTGGGCCGATATCGTGCCGGATCGCGACATGCTGCGGGCCCGCTATCGGCGGCAGGCGCGCCGGCCGGGTATGCCCGACATCCTCGACGAGACGGCCATCCACCAGCATGCGCACCCGCTGCTGGCGGCTTGGGGCAAGCAGGGCCGGGATTTCATCGGTATGCTCGATGATTTCGACGATCCGGGCGCGCGGGAGCTTTACCGTCCCGCGTTCGCCGCGCTGCATCGGCGCATCGACGCTTTTGAAATCCTGGGGGGTGAGGCCCTGGCGCGCGCCAGCCTGTTGCGACAGTTGCAGGACGATGTGTGCGATCTGCGGCCTTTGTCGGAAACCCGGGCGCGCCAGTCAGCGGTCGATCCCGCCGTCGACGAATCCCTGCGCTTTCATGTCGCTCATAGCCCGCAGCGTGAGGTCGAGATCCTGCATGATCGCCTGCTCGATGCCTTCGATCGCGATCCGACGCTGCGGCCGCGGGACGTCATCGTGATGGTGCCCGACATCGAGGCTTACGCGCCGCACATCCAGGCGGTCTTCGGGCTGTATGGGGCCGACGATGCGCGCGCCATTCCCTATGCGCTCGCCGATCGGGGCCAGCGCCAGGCCGATCCGCTGGTGCTGGCGCTCGGGCAATTGCTCACGCTTCCCGGGCTGCGCGTGGGCATGAGCCATGTCCTCGAATGGCTGGATGTGCCCGCCGTGCGCGCGCGGTTCGGCATCCACGAGCAGGATCTCCCAATGCTGCATGCCTGGATCGCCGATTCCAATATCCGCTGGGGCTTGAATGGCGCCCATCGCGCCGATTGGGGATTCCAGGATATGGGCGGGGGGGGCGCCGCGCCGCACACGTGGCGGTTTGGCCTGCGGCGCATGTTGCTCGGCTATGCCGCCGGCCCGGATGCGCCCGCCTGGCGGGGAATCGAGCCTTACGGCGAGCCGGGCGGCCTGGATGCGGCCCTCCTCGGGCCTCTGGAGGCGCTGGTGGGCGCGCTGGAGACGCATTGGCGGATTTTTGCCGCCCCTGGCACGCCGGCGCAGTGGCTGCGGCGCTTCCTCGACCTGGAAGCGGATCTGTTTCTCGCCGAGGACGAGCAGGACGACTACACCCTGAAGCGCTTTCGCGAGTCGGTCCGGGACTGGTTCGAGGCCTGCGAGGCCGCGGGCCTGGACGAGGCCATGCCCGCCGATATTCCAGCCGAGCATTGCCTGGCGCAGTTCGATCAGGCGGCGTTGTCGCAGCGTTTCTTTGCCGGGGCGGTCACCTTCGCCACCCTGATGCCGATGCGCGCCATTCCGTTTCGCCGCGTCTGCCTGCTGGGCATGCAGGACGGCGCTTATCCACGCATCCGGGTGCCGGCCGATTTCGACCTGATGGCCGGACGTTACCGGCCCGGCGACCGTTCGCGCCGGGAGGACGACCGCTATCTGTTTCTCGAGGCCTTGCTGTCGGCGCGCGACCAGCTCTACATCTCGTGGGTGGGCCGCAGCATCCAGGACAATACGCCGCTGCCGCCTTCGGTGCTGGTGGCGCAATTGCAGGATCATCTGGATGCGGGATGGCGGCTCGCCGGGACGCAAGAGACGGCGATATCCGAGGCCTTGACCTGCCACCATCCGCTGCAACCGTTCAGCCGCCGTTATTTTCCGCTCGAATCGCCGCCCGGGGGCTTGTTCACCTACGCGCGGGAATGGCGGCAGGCGCGGGACGCCGGCGCATCGGAGCAGGGCGGGGCGCTGGCCTTTCCGGCGCGCGAGGAGCCGCTGTCCCTCGATCATCTGCGGCGTTTTCTGCGCCATCCGATCCAGCGTTTCTTCCAGGACCGCCTGGGGGTCTTTTTCGAGCGCGATGGCCGCCGCAGCAACGATCACGAGCCGTATGAATTCGATGGCCTGGCCGCCTGGGGCCTGCGCGATGCGCTGCTGGAGACGGCTGCGCGCGCCTTGCGCCTGGGGCGGGACCCAGCGTCCGACCTCGATGCGCGCGTGCGGGCGTTGCGCCGTTCCGGGGCGCTGGCCGCGGGCAGCCCGGGGGAGCTGGCGGCTCGGGATCTGCGCGAAGGATTCGATGCCTTGTTGTCGGGCTATCAGGCGGCGTGCCGGCGCTGGCCTTTGGCCGATGAGTCGCCGATGGCGTTGCGGCATCGGGTGATGGTTTCTGATGAATATACATTAGATATCCATGATTCCCTCGACGGCATTCGCCGGGACGCTGCCGGCGCGCGGGCGCGCTTCTTGATGCAGGCCAGCCATCTGGTCAAGGACCGGGCCTATCGGCCAAGTGCCATGGTTGCGGCATGGGTGGCGCATCTGGCGGGCCATCTGAATGGGCAGGGCTTGACGACGCTGGTTTTCAGCCCGCAAGGCAGCGTGGCCTTCGAGCCGCTGGACCCGGCGCTTGCCCGGGAATGGTTCGACGATCTGCTGCGGGGATGGGCTTGGGGCATGTGCGCGCCGTTGCCCGTCACGGTGGATTGTGCGGTGATCTGGCTGCGCCGGGGCGCGTCTGCCGAGCCGGATCATCGCGCCTGGATCGAGGCGCAGGCATGTCATGCCCGGGCGCTTGAACGCGACCCTTACCTGCGCCGGGCCTATCCGGATTTCGAGGCGTTCACCGCAGGCGGCGGCTTCGAGCATTGGGCGCGGCGCCTGTATGCGGGCTTGAGCGATGCGATTGCGACCGTGCGCGAGGCCCTGCCGGACCAGACGCAGGAGGCGCCATGATCCGCGCCGCCGATATCCTGCCCGTCGATCCCCTGGCGTTTCCCTTGCGCGGCAGCCGGGTGATCGAGGCCAGCGCGGGCACAGGCAAGACCTGGACCATTGCCGCCCTGTACTTGCGCCTGGTTCTTGGGCATGGCGACCTGTCGGTGCCCCCGCGGCTGCCCGCCGAAATTCTGGTGCTGACTTTCACCGAGGCAGCGTCGCAGGAACTGCGTGATCGGGTTCGCGGGCGGCTCGCGCAGGCGGCGGCCTATTTCTATGCCGGTGTCCAGGGCGGGCCGGCGGGCGGCGAGGCCGATGATTTCCTGCGCGGCCTGCGCGCCGCCATCGAGCAGGCGCAATGGCCGGCCTGCGCCCGGGTTCTCGATCTGGCCGCGCAGTCCATGGACGAGGCTGCGATCGGCACGATTCATGGCTGGTGCGCGCGCATGTTGCAAGAGCATGCGTTCGACAGCGGCAGTCTTTTTGATCGCCGGGTGGAGGCCGATCTGCGCGCCGTCGAGCAGGAAGCCGTGTGGGATTACTGGCGCCTGTTCGTGGCACCGCTCGATCTGGCGCGGGCTGCCCAGGTGCGCGCCTGGTGGCCCGGTCCGGCCGCGTTGCATGCGGCGCTGGGCGGCGCCTTGCATGATGACGAGTCGGCGGCGCCCGCGCCGGGTTCGCTCGAACCCTTGCTGAATGCGGCGGGCGAGCGCCGCGCCCTGGGTCTGGCGGCCTTGAAGGCGCCCTGGATCGAAGGCGCCGCCGAGTTCGGCCTCTGGCTGGAGTCCCTGGGCCGGGACTGGCCGGTGGCGGCGCGCTATTGGCAGCGCTGGATCGCAGACCTGCGGGACTGGGCCTGCGACCCGCTGGCCGAGGACCTGGATCTGAAAACCGGCTGGGAGCGTCTGGTGCCGGCGGGCATCGCCGAGAAATGGCGCGGCGCGGGCCCGGCGCCCAGTCATCCTTTGAGCGAGCGTCTCGCCGCGCTGAAATCGGCATTGTCCGATCTGCCCGATGGCCGGATCGAGGCCGCCGGCCATGCGCTGGCCTGGATTGCCGACCGTTTGCGCGGCGAACTGGCCCGGCAGGCCCGCATGGGATTCGATGGTTTGCTGGGCCATCTGGATAGCGCCCTGGAGGGGCCGGGCGGCGAACGCCTGGCCCAGGTGCTGCGCGCGCAGTATCCGGTGGTCCTGATCGACGAGTTCCAGGACACCGATCCGGTCCAGTACCGGATCTTCGACCGGATCTACCGCATCGCCGAGAATCGCGACGACCTGTGCCTGGTGATGATCGGCGATCCCAAGCAGGCCATCTATGGTTTCCGGGGCGCCGATATCCATGCCTATCTGCGCGCGCGGCACGCCTGCGCGGGCCGCGTGTATACGCTGGAATGCAATTTCAGGTCTTCGCAGGCCATGGTGGCGGCGGTCAATGCTTGCTTTTCCCATGCCGACGCCCATGCGTGCGGCGGAGCGTTTCCGGCGCCGGGCGAACCCGAGGGCATCGCTTTTTATCCGGTCGGCGCCCAGGGGCGCGAGGAAATTTGGCGCTGCGGGGATGAGCCGGCGCCAGCCTTGAGCATATATTGGATCGACGCCGCGCAGCCTGACAGGCCATTGGGTTCCGGAGACTACGAGGCGCAGGCCTCGGATTGGTGCGCGCGCCGCATCGCCGGGCTCTTGTCCCAAGGGGCGTCCGGCATGGCCGGTTTCGTGTGCGGCGCCGATCTGCAACTGGTCAGGCCAGCCGACATCGCCGTCCTGGTGAATACGCACGCCGAGGCGCGGCGGGTGCGCCAGGCTTTGGCGCGCCTCGGCGTGCGCAGCGTCTATCTGTCGGAGCGCGAATCGGTCTACGAGACACCGCAAGCCGACGAACTGCGTCATTGGCTGGCCGCCTGCGCTGATCCCGAGGACGGTCGCGCCGTGCGCACGGCGCTCGCCACACCTGCGCTGGCCTTGTCGTGGTGGACGCTCGAACACCTGGCGGCTGGCGAGCGTGCCTGGGAGGATGTCGTGGCGCGCTTCCAGGACTATCGTGCCTGCTGGCGCGAGCGCGGGGTCTTGCCCATGGTCCGGCGCCTGTTGCATGATTTCGGCGTGCCGGCGCGGCTGCTGGATGATGGCCGGGAAGGCGAGCGGGTCCTTACCGATATCCTGCACCTGGCCGAGCTGCTGCAGCAGGCGGCCATGCGGCTGGATGGCGAACAGGCCTTGATGCGCCATCTGGACGAACAGTGCGAAGGGGCGCCGGCTGGCGGCGACGACGCCCGCCGTGTGCGCCTGGAGAGCGACGAAGATCTGGTGCGCGTGGTCACCGTGCACAAGTCCAAGGGGCTGGAATATCCATTGGTGTTCCTGCCATTTGCCGCCCGGGCGCGTGTCGTGCAGGGGGATCGGGGGCCTTATTATTTGCATGAGAGGGGCCGGCGGCGGCGCGTGCTGCGGCCGGATGCGGATCAACTGGCGCAACTCGAACGCGAGCGCCTGGCCGAGGATGTGCGCAAGCTGTACGTGGCGTTGACGCGGGCGCGGCATGCCGTCTGGATGGCGGCGGGGCCCTTGCGGAATTTTGATCGGGACAGCGCATTGGGCCATCTGCTGGGCGGTGTGCCTGGCGGGGCGCAGGTAGCCCTGGAGCAACTGGTCGATGCCCATGTCGGGATCGCCTGGGATATGCCGGTTGCGGCTGACGAGGCGCCTGTTTCCTGGAATCCGGTGGGTGCGGAACTGGGCGCGGCACGCGTGCCGCGCCGCAGTGCGCGCGCGTATGCCTGGTGGATTTCCAGTTATTCGGCCCTGCGGATCGAGCCGGGTCCGCGGGTGGCGGCCCGGACAGCGCAGGAGGATGTGTACCAGGAGGCTCGCCGCTTCGATCCGCCCGAGGCCGGGGATGCGCGCGGCGGGACGCCGCCGGACGCAAGCCCGGGTGGTGCCGGCCTGCATGCGTTCCCCCGGGGCAGCGAGGCAGGGACTTTCCTGCACGGCTTGCTCGAATGGGCGGCGCGGCGCGGCTTTGGCGCCCTGGCGCATGATGAGGTCCGGGACATGGTCGCGCGCCGTTGCGCCGTGCGCGACTGGTCGGCATGGACCGATTCCTTGAGCGACTGGCTGCTGCGCTATGCGCGCACCGAATTCTGGCTCGCATCCGCCCCGGCGCCTGGTCTGCGCCTGGATGCCCTGGAGGCTGTCTTGCCCGAGATGGAGTTCTGGCTGCCGGCTGCTGGCGTGGATGTTCAGCGCCTCGATGCGCTGGTCAGCGCGGCAACCCTGGATGGCGCGCCCCGGCCGCCGGCGGCGCCCATGCGCTTGAACGGCATGTTCAAGGGGTTCATCGACCTGGCGCTGCGGCACGATGGCCGGTATTACGTGATCGACTACAAATCCAACTGGCTGGGGCCGGATGCCGCGTCCTACCATCCCGAAGCCATGCGCGCCGCGATGCTCGCCGCCCGCTACGACTTGCAATATGTCCTGTATGTGTTTGCGCTGCACCGCCAGCTCGCGGCGCGCTTGCCGGACTATGACTACGATCGGCATGTCGGCGGGGCGATCTATATGTTTCTGCGGGGATGGGATGCGCCGGGACAGGGGCTGTTTGCCGATCGCCCGGCGCGCAGTCTGATCGAGGCGCTCGATGCCTTGTTCGACGGGCGGGGGGCGGTTTGATGGCGGGGCGCGCATTCGAGGATTGGGAATCGGCCGGTGGCGATCGCGCGGTGTTTTGTGAGCGCTTGCAATCCTGGCATGAAATGGGGGCGCTGCGCGGACTCGATGTCGCGTTCGGCCGGTTCCTGGCGGACTGCGCGCCCGAGGCGCCGGACCTCGCCTTATGGTTGGCGGTCTGGTGCAGCGCCCAGCTTGGGCGCGGGCACGTTTGCCTGGACTTGCGGGCATTGTGCGCTGATCCCGCGGATACCCTGGCCTTGGGCGATGCGCGCCCCGAAGGTCTGGGGAGCATGGCGCGCGCGCTGGCACGTGGCGGACCGCAAGCCTGCCGGCAGGCGCTGGCGCGCTCGGGTTTTGCCGGTGACGGCGAGGGCGGCGAGCCGCTGGTGCGCCATGGCGATCGTTTGTACCTTGCCCGTTATTGGCGCGCGGAGCGCCGCGTGCGGGCGCAGATCGACTGGCGCTTGTCCGTGGATGATGCGCCCGGGGACCCGGCGCGTGCGCGGGCGTGGCTCGATGCTTTGTTTCCGCCGGTGCCGGGTGCTGGCGTGGACTGGCAGAAGATTGCCTGCGCGACCGCCCTGGATCATGCTTTTTGCGTCGTGACGGGCGGCCCGGGAACGGGCAAGACGACCACCGTCGTGCGTCTGTTGGCGGCGTTGCAGGGACTGGCGTGGGAAAGCGGCAGGGCGGGGCTGCGCATCCGCGTGGCCGCGCCCACCGGCAAGGCAGCGGCCCGGCTGAATGATTCGATCGGCTCGGCCCTGGCGTACTTGCGCCGGGAGGCGCCCGGTTTCGTGCAGCCCGTCCTGGCGGAGATTCCCGCACATGCCCAGACCGTGCACCGCCTGCTGGGCGGGCGTCCGGATACCCGGCGTTTCCGCCATGACGCGGATCACCTTTTGGCCGCCGACGTCCTGGTGATCGACGAGGCCTCGATGATGGATATCGAGATGATGGATGCGGTGCTGGCGGCCTTGCCGGCGCGCGCGCGGCTGGTCCTGCTGGGCGACAAGGATCAGCTCGCTTCGGTCGAGGCTGGCGCGGTCCTGGGCGAACTCTGCGCGCGCGCGGAGCAGGGGCATTACACGCTGCCGCGATGCGCGCGCCTCGCGGCGCTGACTGGACAGGAGGTTCCTGCCGTCTGGCGCGATCCGGCGGGGACGGCGCTGGATCAGGCCGTCGTCATGTTGCGGCACAGCCGCCGCTTCGAGGCCGACAGTGGCATCGGCCGTTTCGCCGTGGCGGTCAACCGGGGGGATGCTGCCGCCGTGCATGCCTTGCGCGACGATCCGCCGCCGGATCTGGCCTTCCTGGCGCCGTGCGCGGCGGACGATCCACGCCTGGATGTTCTGTTCTGCGGCGCGCGACGGGGCGCGGCATTGGACACGGGCGCCGGGGGCTATGCAAGCTATTTTCGCCTTGTCCAGGCGGGGCCGCCGGATACGGCGGCTTCGCAGGCGGCGATCGATCAGTGGGCCGCAGCCGTGCTCGAGGCGCGCGGCCGATTCCAGGTCTTGTGCGCGGTGCGCGAGGGGCCTTGGGGGACGCAAGGCCTGAACGGACGCATCGAGGCGGGTTTGCGCGAACGGGGATGGATCGGGGCCGATCAGGCCGCCTGGTATCCGGGACGGCCAGTGCTGGTGACGCGCAACCAGCGCGAACTGGGGCTGGCCAATGGGGATATGGGCGTGGCCTTGTCCGTGCCCGAGCCAGACCGTCCGGGCGCGCACCGCATCCGGATCGCGTTCGCGCGCGACGATGGTTCGGGGGGTGTGCGCTGGATCGCGCCCGGCCGCGTGAGCGATATCGAGACCGTCTATGCGCTGACCGTGCACAAATCGCAAGGTTCGGAGTTCGACGCGGTGGCCCTGGTCCTGCCGGATCGGGGCGGGCCGGTCCTGACCCGCGAGCTGCTGTATACCGGGGCTACGCGAGCGCGCCGCGCCCTGGCCCTGGTGGCGCCCGGCGGCGGGCCGGTTCTGGATGCGGCTATCGGGCGCAGGGTGCGGCGCGCCGGGGGATTGCTGGCGGATTGAGGGCCGTCAAAGCGTTTGTCCGGCGCAACCCTGCCGCCGGGCGGACGGCGTGGATAAAATGGCGGGATACAGCGGCGGTATAAAGAATCAGCAAGGAGAATCAAAGATGGGCAATATTTTTGAACAAGATCTACCCAGGACCCCCGCGAATTTTGCGCCCCTGACCCCGCTGCTGTTCCTGGAGCGAGCCGCGGAGATCTATCCCGGACGCCTGGCCGTCGTTCACGGCCTGGGCGAACGGACGATCCGCTATACCTGGGCGCAATTGCATGCCCGCTGCCTGCGGTTGGCAAGCGCCCTGGCGGCGCGCGGCCTGGGCCGGGGCGATACGGTGGCGGCGATGCTGCCCAATACGCCGGCCATGGTCGAGGCGCACTTCGGCGTTCCCATGTCCGGCGCCGTGCTCAATACCCTCAATACCCGTCTGGACCCCGCGGCGATCGCTTTCATGCTCGATCATGGCGAGGCGCGCATGGTGATCGTCGATACCGAGTTTTCCGAGGTGATGCGCAAGGCGCTGGCGCTGCGCCAGAGCGCGCGGCCCATCGAGGTGGTGGTGGTGTCCGATCCGATCTACGAAGGCGGGGGCGCCGTCCTCGACGGCACCGCCTATGAGGATCTGCTGGCCGGCGGGGATGAATCCTGGGCCTGGCGCATGCCCGAGGACGAGTGGGATGCGATTGCGCTCAACTACACCAGCGGCACCACCGGCAACCCCAAGGGCGTGGTCTATCATCACCGGGGCGCGGCGATCAATGCCGTGTCCAACGTCCTCGAGTGGGACATGCCCAAGCACGCGGTCTATCTGTGGACGCTGCCGATGTTCCATTGCAATGGCTGGTGCTTCCCGTGGACTGTGGCGGCGCGCGCAGGCGTGAATGTCTGCCTGCGCCGCGTCGATGCGCAGACCATGATCTCACTGATGCGCGAGCATGGGGTGACCCATTATTGCGGCGCCCCCATTGTCCACAGTATGCTGGTCAACGCATCCGAGGCCCTGCGCGCGCTCATTCCCCCCGGCATCCGGGCCATGGTGGCAGGCGCCGCGCCCCCGGCGTCGATGATCGAGGGCATGGAGTCCCTGGGCATCAACCTGACCCATGTGTATGGCCTGACCGAAACCTATGGCCCATCCACGGTCTGTGCCAAGCACGAGACGTGGGACGCGCTCGATATCGGCCGGCGCGCGGAACTCAACGCCCGCCAGGGCGTGCGCTCCCATCTCCAGCATGCCGTCACGGTGCGCAATCCCGAAACCCTGGAGGCGGTGCCGGCAGACGGTCAGACCATGGGCGAGATCATGTTCCGGGGCAATATCTGCATGAAGGGTTATCTCAAGAATCCCGAGGCCACGCGCGCGGCACTGGGCGGCGGCTGGTTCCACAGCGGCGATCTGGCGGTGACGTATCCGGACGGCTACATCCAGATCAAGGACCGCAGCAAGGACATCATCATTTCCGGGGGCGAGAACATTTCCTCGATCGAGGTCGAGGATGTGCTGTACCGGCATCCGGCGGTGCTGGCGGCCGCCGTCGTGGCGCGCTCTGACCCGCGCTGGGGCGAAACCCCGTGCGCCTTCGTCGAGATCAAGGAGGGGGCTTCGGTGACGGCCGAGGACATCATCCAGCATTGCAAGCGCCATCTGGCGGGCTACAAGACGCCGCGGATGGTCATATTCGGCGAGTTGCCCAAGACCTCGACCGGCAAGATCCAGAAGTACGAGCTGCGCAAGCGGGCGGCGGACGCACAGTGATGAGCGCGCACGCCTGGCCTCACGCGCTCCTGACGCCGGCCCAGATGGCCGTGGCCGATCGGCTGGCGATCGAGGGCGGCGTCGCGGGCGTCACGCTCATGGAGGCGGCGGGCAAGGCCGTGGCCGATGCGGTGATGGATCGCTGGCCCGCCATGCCGGTTTGTGTGCTGTGCGGGCCGGGCAACAACGGCGGCGATGGCTTCGTCGTGGCATGCCGCCTGCGTGAGGCGGGTTGGCCGGTTCGTGTCGCGCTGTTGGGCCGCATCGAGGATTTGCGCGGCGATGCCGCGGTTTGCGCGCGCGCCTGGGAAGGTCCGGTCGAGGCGTTGGGCCCGGCGGCGCTGGATGGCGCGGGGCTGGTGATCGATGCGTTGCTGGGGGCGGGGTTGTCGCACCCGCTCGAGGGTGTGCCGCTTGCGACGGTCGAGGCGGTCAACCATAGCGGCCTGCCGGTCTGCGCCGTCGATGTGCCCAGCGGCCTGGACGGGGCCAGCGGGCAGGCGCTGGGCGCCGCGGTGCGCGCGGACCTGACGGTGACTTTTTTCCGCCGCAAGCCCGGGCATCTGCTGATGCCCGGACGCGCCCTGTGCGGAAAGCTGCTGTGCGCCGATATCGGCATTCCCGATACGGTGCTGGGGACCGTCGCGCCCGATTGTCAGGCCAACCATCCGGATCTCTGGGGCGGGAGCTATCCCTGGGCCACCCTCGAGAGCCACAAATACCGGCGCGGTCACCTCCTGATGGTCGGCGGTGAAACCCTGCTCGGCGCGAGCCGTCTTGCCTGCATGGCCGCCGCGCGCATGGGCGCGGGCCTGGTAACGCTCGCCGTGCCGCCGCCGGCCTGGCCGATCCAGGCCGGCGCATTGACCAGCGTGATGGTGGCTCGCCTGCCCGAGAACGGTTCGCTGGAGGAGGTCTTGGCTGATGAACGCCGCAATGCGTTGTTGATCGGCCCCGGCCTGGGCATATCGGCACGCACCCGGGCCCAGGCCCTGGCGGCCCTGGCCACGCGCAGGCCCTGCGTGCTCGATGCCGATGCGATCAGCAGCTTTGCGGATGCTCCAGATCTGCTGATCGAGGCGTTGCACAGGGATTGCGTGCTGACGCCTCATGAGGGCGAGTTTGCGCGGCTGTTCCCGGGCCTGGAGGGCGACAAGCTCACGCGCGCCCGTGCGGCGGCGCAGGGAAGCGGCGCCGTGCTGGTCCTGAAAGGCGCCGACACGGTGATCGCCCGCCCGGACGGGTTCGCGGTGATCAACGACAATGCACCGCCCGAGCTCGCGACCGGCGGATCGGGCGACGTGCTGGCGGGCTGCATCGCGGGCCTGCTGGCTCAGGGCATGGCGCCCTTCGAGGCGGCATGCGCCGCCGTGTACCTGCATGGCCTGGCCGCCGCGGGTTTCGGCCCGGGGCTGATCGCGCAGGACCTGCCCGAGGAACTGCCGGGCGTTCTGGCGGCGCTGCGCGCGCGCTTGTTCGCGGAGGATTGAGGCATATGGCGGATGTCGTAGCCCTGGTTTTCGATTTCGACGACACCCTGGCGCCCGACAGCACGTCGGGCTTCCTCGAGGACATCGGGATCGACGCGGTATCGTTCTGGAAGGACGGGGTCGGCCCCCTGCTCGAGCGCGAGGACTGGGACCCGGTTCCAGCCTACCTCTATCGCATGATCGAACTCTCGCGGGCCGGGCGCCATGGCGCCATCACCCGCGAGCGGCTCGAATCCTGGGGGGCGCGGCTGCCGCTGCACGATGGGGTCGAAAGCCTCTTTGAGCGCCTGCGCGCGCGCCTGCACAAGGCCCATCCACAGGTCCAGCTCGAGTTCTACCTGATCTCCAGCGGTATCGGCGACGTCCTGCGCCAGACGCGGATCGCGGGACAGTTTACCGACATCTGGGCTTCCGAGTTCACCTACGACGCGGCGGGCGCCATTGATTTCCCGCGCCGCATCGTCAGCTTCACCGACAAGACCCGCTATCTGTTCCACATCCAGAAGGGCATTTTCGGGCCGGAATCGCGCAACAAACCCTTCGAGGTCAATCGCAAGGTCGACACCGACAAGTTGCGCGTGCCGTTCGAGCAGATGATCTTCGTCGGCGACGGCTACACCGATATTCCCTGTTTTTCGCTGGTCAGGCGTTCGGGCGGCGTCGCCTTTGGCGTCTGGGATCCGCGCCATCGGGAGAAACGCAGCCGCGCTTGGGGCTTCATCCAGGAGGGCAGGGTGTCCAATCTCAATCAGGCCCGCTTCGGCGAGGATGCCGAACTTTATCAATGGCTCGAGGAGGCCGTCGAGAGTCTGGCGGCCAAGATCGTGCTCAATGCCCGGACCTACCGGGGATGACATGAGTCCTCTCCCAGAGAACACCGGGGCGCTGGACGACCAGACGGCGATGGGTCTGGCCCTGGAGCAGGCGCGCCTGGCGGCTGCCCTCGGCGAGGTTCCGGTGGGCGCGGTGGTGCTGGATGCCGGGGGCAGGCTCATCGCCGCGGGCCACAACCGCACGATCACCGATCGCGATCCCAGCGCCCATGCCGAGATCGTGGTGTTGCGGGCGGCAGCTCGCATCCTCGACAACTATCGCCTGGGCGGCGCGCGGCTGTACGTGACCCTGGAGCCTTGCGCCATGTGCCTGGGCGCCATGCTGCATGCGCGTCTGGCCGAGGTCGTCTATGGCGCCGATGACCCCAAGACCGGCGCCTGCGGCGGCGTGATCGATTTGCATGCGCAACCGCGCCTGAACCACCACACGGCGGTGCGCGCCGGCGTGCGCGCCCAGGAGGGCGGTGAATTGCTGCGAGCGTTTTTTCGCGCGCGGCGCAGGAGCGCCGGCGCGCCGGCCCATTCATCTTCTTCGATACAGGACTCGTCATCCATGAACGACAGTTCCCCGCCGGCCGCCTCTGGCAGCCAGGATCATTCACACGCGGACCATGCCTGCGGGTGCACGACGCATGGATGCCATGCGCAGCCTGCCGGCATCTACCTCATTTCACCGTCGGGCGCGGTGCGCGATCCCGAGACCGTGCATCTGGCCCAGCAGCGTCTGCGCGCCATGGGCTATCGCGTGGCGATCGACCGGACGGCGCTCGCGGTGCATGAGCGTTTTGCCGGCACCGACAAACAGCGGCTGGCCGCCATCGCCCGCGCCTTGAAACAAAAATATCCTGTCGTGATGGCGACCCGTGGCGGCTATGGCCTGAGCCGTCTGCTGCCGCTGATCGACTGGCGGGCCGTGGCCGACAGCGGCAAAACCTTTATCGGGCAGAGCGACTTCACGGTGTTCAATCTCGCGCTGCTGGCGCGCACGGGCGCACGCAGCCTGGCGGGGCCGACCGCGGTGTTCGACTTCGGCGCAAAGAGCGTCGATGATCTGACACAGGCCCTGTTCCAGGAGACACTCAGCGGCGAACTCGAAATTCTCAGCTTCGAGTCCCCGCAGGCCGACCCCGTCGATGCGCGCGGCATCCTGTGGGGCGGGAATCTGGCCATGGTGGCCTCCCTGGTGGGTACGCCCTATCTGCCGGACATCCAGGGCGGCATTCTGTTTCTCGAGGATGTGGCCGAGCATCCGTTCCGGATCGAGCGCATGCTCACCCAGTTGTGGCATGCGGGCGTGCTGCACAAGCAGCGCGCGATTCTGCTGGGCCGATTCACGGAATACCGGCTGGCCGCACAGGACAACGGTTATGACCTCGACTCGGTGATCCGCTGGTTGCGGGACACCGTCCGTGTGCCGGTCGTGCCGGGCTTGCCGTATGGCCATGTGCGGGTCAAGGCGACTTTGCCGGTGGGGGCGCAGGTGGGCATCGCCACCGAGGACGGCATGGCGCATCTGGTATTGCAGGAGCATCACTGATCTGCTTTTGGGGCTGCTTTGTTTGCATTCTTTTGAATGAGTTCGCGGTCGCTGGCAATCCGCGTGCCTGCTACACTCACAGGTTATCCTGATTCCTCCCGTGTGACCTGTAACCGTGATATCCACCGCAAACCTTACGATCCAGTTCGGCAGCAAGCCGCTGTTCGAGAACGTCAGCGTCAAGTTCGGCGATGGCAACCGCTATGGCCTCATCGGCGCCAACGGCTCGGGCAAATCCACGCTGATGAAGATCATCGGCGGCGACCTCGAGCCCAGCGCGGGCAACGTTTCCCTCGAACCCGGCCTGCGCCTGGGCAAACTGCGCCAGGACCAGTTCGCCTTCGAGGACGTCCGCGTGCTCGACGTCGTCATGATGGGGCATGTCGAAATGTGGCAGGTCATGAGCGAGCGCGACGCCATCTATGCCGACCCCGAGGCCACAGAGGACGACTACATGCGCGCGGCCGAACTCGAGGCCCGCTTCGCCGAATACGACGGCTACACCGCCGAGGCGCGGGCCGGCGAACTGCTGCTGGGACTCGAGATCCCGGTCGAGCAGCACGGCCTGCCGATGCGCGAAATCGCCCCGGGCTGGAAACTGCGCGTGCTGCTGGCCCAGGCGCTGTTCTCCAATCCGGACGTGCTGCTGCTCGACGAGCCCACCAACAACCTGGACATCAACACGATCCGCTGGCTCGAAAACGTGCTCAACGAATACGACAGCACGATGATCATCATCAGCCACGACCGCCATTTCCTGAACCAGGTCTGTACGCACATGGCTGACCTGGATTATGGCGAATTGCGCGTCTATCCCGGCAATTACGACGATTACATGCTGGCCTCGACCCAGGCGCGCGAGCGCCAGGTGGCGGCCAATGCGCGTGCCAAGGAACGAGTGACCGAGCTGCAGGACTTCGTGCGGCGCTTCGCGGCCAATAAATCCAAATCGCGTCAGGCGACCTCCAGGCTCAAGCAGATCGATCGGATCAAGGCCGAGACCGTGGTGGTGAAACCCTCGTCGCGCCAGAATCCCTATATCCGCTTCGAGGTCAACAAGGTCCTGCACCGCCAGGCCGCGCACATCGAGGACCTGTCCAAGGCCTACGACCGGCCGATCGTTTCTGGTTTCTCGACCATCATCGAGGCGGGCCAGAAGATCGCCATCATCGGCGCCAACGGCGTGGGCAAGACCACGCTGCTGCGCATGTTGGCCGGCAAGCTGGCGCCCGACGCGGGCAGCGTGCGCTGGTCGGAAAACGCCGACATCGGCTACATGGCCCAGGACGTGTCGGACCAGTTCGATTCCGACCGCGACCTGTTCGACTGGCTGACGGACTACCGCCAGCCGGGTGACGAGGACCAGTCCATCCGTTCGGTGCTGGGGCGCCTGCTGTTTTCGGGCGACGAGATTTCCAAGGCGGTGCGCGTGCTCTCGGGCGGGGAAAAGAACCGCATGAGCTTTGGTCGGCTGATGCTCGGCCGCCACAACGTGATGCTGCTCGACGAGCCGACCAACCACCTGGACATGGAATCCATCGAGTCCCTGCAATATGCCCTGGAGCAGTATCAGGGCACGCTGGTGTTCGTGTCCCATGACCGGCAGTTCGTCTCGGGCGTGGCCACCCGCGTGATCGAGATCCTGCCCGATGGCCGGATCAACGATTATCCGGGGACCTACGAGGAATACCTGTCCTCCAGGGGCATCGAGACCTGAGGCTCGCATGGCGCTCGTGCTCACCGGCAGCGCGCAATACGAGGAGGACATCCGCAAGAGCCGCTTCCTCGCGGTGGCGACGCCGGTGCATGGCGCCGCCGAGGCGGTCGCTTTTCTGGAAAGCGCGCGCCGGCCGCAGGCCACCCACAATTGCTGGGCCTGGCGCATCGGGCAGACTTATCGTTTTCATGATGACGGCGAACCCGGCGGCACTGCCGGGCGGCCGATCCTGCAGGCGATCGACGGCCAGGACTGCGATCGCGTCGCAGTGATGGTGACGCGCTGGTTCGGCGGCATCAAGCTCGGCACCGGCGGGCTGGCGCGGGCATATGGCGGGGTTGCCGCCCAGTGCCTGAGGTTGGCGGACAAGGCGCCCTGGGTCCGGGAGTGCCGCGTGCGGTGCGATTGCGGCTTTGGCGATATGGAGCGCGTGCGGGCGCGCCTGCTGGAGGCGGGCGCCCGCATCGAGGCGGAGGCTTACGGCGCCGCAGGCGTCGTCTGGACGCTGGCCATCGAGGCGGCGCGCAGTGCGGCGCTGGCGGCGCTGTATGCGGACCTGACGCGCGGGCGCGGGTCCTGGGCGCCGCTGGAGGATGCGCCGCCGCTGTGAGGCGAACGCCTGGCGGCGCGGGCCGGCCTCACCCCGGGAATAAAGCGTATTTGACGATGAACAGCACGGCCACCAGCAGCGTCGCCGAATGGATTTCCCGGAAGCGCCCCGTCAGGGCCTTGATCGTTACATAGCTGATGAAGCCGAAAGCCAGGCCGTTGGCGATGGAATAGGTCAGCGGCATGGCGATGGCGGTGATGGCGGCCGGGACCGCCTCGGTGAGGTCGTCCCATTGCACCTCGACGAGCTCACGCAGCATCAGGCAGGCGACATAGAGCAGGGCGGGCGCTGTGGCGTAGCCTGGCACGATCGCGGCCAGAGGTGACAGGAATAGGGCCAGCAGGAACAGCACGGCGACCACCAGGGCGGTCAGGCCGGTGCGCCCGCCCGCCTGCACGCCCGAGGCGCTCTCGATGTAGGCGGTGGTGCTGCTGGTGCCCAGCACCGAGCCGGCGACGATGGCCGTGCTGTCGGCCAGCAGGGCGCGGCCCAGGCGGTTGGGCCTGTCGGGCCGGATCAGGCCGGCGCGCGTGGCCACACCGATCATGGTGCCGGTCGCATCGAACACTTCGACCAGCACGAAGACCAGGATCACGTGGAAGAAGCCAGTATGCAAGGCGCCGGCGATGTCGAGCTGGAGAAAGGTCGGGGCGAGGCTGGGCGGTGCCGAGAACACCCCTTGGAACTGCGTATGGCCCGTCAGGATGGAGAGCGCCGTGATGGCGAGGATACCGATCAGGATGGCGCCGCGGACCTTGAGGGCGTCGAGCGCGGTGATGAGGAAGAATCCCAGAATGGCGTAGAGCGTGGGGATGTGGGTCAGGTCGCCCAGGCCGACCTTGGTGGCGGGATTGGCGACCACTATGCCGGCCGTGCCCAACGCGATGATGCCCAGGAACAGGCCGATCCCCGCTGCGATCGCCGAGCGCAGGGAGGGCGGGATGCCCGCGACCAGCCAGGCCCGGATGCCGGTGAGGGTCAGGATCACGAACACCACGCCCGAGATGAACACCGCCCCCAGTGCCTGCTGCCAGCTGTAGCCCATTTGGGCGACGACGGTGAAGGCAAAGAACGCATTCAGGCCCATGCCCGGCGCCATGCCGATCGGCCAGTTGGCCATGAAAGCCATGATGAGCGTTCCCAGGGCGGCTGCCAGGCAGGTGGCGACGAATACCGCGTTGCGGTCCATCCCGGTACTGGAAAGAATATCGGGATTGACGAAAACAATGTAGGACATCGTCAGGAAGGTCGTCAGGCCAGCCACGATTTCCGTGCGTGTCGTCGTCCCGTGTTCAGAAAGCCGGAACAGTTTCTCTAGCATAATTGGTCCCCAGGGGATGGTTGCTGGTTTTTGCCGCAGGATGCATTCTAAAACCGTTTCTTGAACGGTTGTACACTGCGCGCATGCTGATCATTGGATTCGAGAGTTCTTGCGACGAGACGGGTGTGGCCGTTGTCTGCACACGGCGTGGCCTGCTGTCGCATGCCTTGCACAGCCAGGTCGCCATGCACCGGGAATATGGCGGCGTGGTGCCTGAACTGGCCTCGCGCGATCACATTCGCCGCATCGTGCCCCTGACCCGCGAGGCCTTGTCCCAGGCCGGCCTGGGGATCGCGGATGTGGGCGCCGTGGCCTACACGGCGGGGCCGGGACTGGCCGGCGCGTTGCTGGTGGGCGCCAGTTTCGCCAGCGCCTTCGCCTGGGCGCGCGGCGTACCGGCGATCCCCATCCATCACCTCGAAGGGCACCTGCTGTCGCCGCTGCTGGCCGAGCCCGCGCCGTCCTTTCCTTTTGTCGCGCTGCTGGTGTCGGGCGGGCATACGCAGCTCATGCGGGTCGATGGCGTCGGGCTCTATGAGTTATTGGGCGAAACCCTGGACGATGCTGCCGGCGAGGCCTTCGACAAGAGCGCCAAGCTCATGGGCCTGGGGTATCCCGGAGGCCCGGAGCTCTCGCGTCTGGCTGAGCGGGGCGATCCGGGTGCATATTCGCTGCCCCGGCCGATGCTGCATAGCGGCGATCTGGATTTCAGTTTCAGCGGTCTGAAGACTGCGGTCCTCACCCGTATGAAAGCCATTCAGGGCACGGATGGGCGGGCGCCCGATCCCGGCGCGGTGGCGGACCTGGCCGCCGCCACCGAGGCGGCCATCGTCGATGTGCTGGCCGCCAAATCATTGGCCGCCTTGCAGCGGACGGGATTGCGTCGCCTGGTGGTGGCCGGCGGGGTGGGCGCCAACCGCTCGTTGCGCCAACGCTTGTGCGAGGCCCTGGCGGCCCAGGACGGCGAGGTGTTTTTCCCGCCGCTGCATCTATGCACCGACAATGGCGCCATGATCGCCTGGGCGGCGGCCTTGCGCGTGCGCGCCGGTCTGGCCGATCTGGCGGTGCGTGAGGCATCGTTCGCCGTGCGCCCGCGCTGGGATTTGCGGGAGGTCTGCGTGGCCTCTGGCGAGGAGCCCGCGGCGTAGGGCGGGGCGCCTAGTGTAGTGTTCGACGCTATTTATTCTTTTTTTGCCCGAACCGGCTTTCCTTGCCGGCCAGCAGGCGTGAAATATTGGCGCCATGGCGCGCGATCAGCAGCACGGTCAGCGCGACGATCACCACCGTGGTGGCGGTGTCCATGCGCCAGGCCACTTTGTTGCCGAGAATGTAGTAGCAGGGCGCGAAGATCGCCGCCATGATCGAGGCCAACGACACGTAGCGGGTGACATAGAGGACGATCGCCCAGGTGGCCACGGTCGCCAGCGCCAGCCAGGGCTGCAGTCCCAGCAGTACGCCGAGCGCGGTGGCGACCCCCTTGCCGCCCTTGAAGCGCAGGAATACAGGATAGAGGTGGCCGATGAACGCCGCCAGTCCGGCCCAGGGAACGGCCGCCGCCGGCGCCAGGCCGGCGCGCACCGCCCAGGCGGCCAGCATGACGGCGACCCAGCCTTTGGCGGCATCGCCCAGTAGTGTGAGAATGGCGGCGGTCTTGTTGCCGCTGCGCAGGACGTTCGTGGCCCCCGGATTGCCGGAGCCGAAGCTGCGCGGATCGCGCAGGCCCATCAAGCGGCTGACCAGCACTGCGAACGAAACCGAACCGATCAGGTATCCCAGGATCAGGACGATGACGATGGCGGCGGCGGGCAGGCTGGACATGGGCGGGTCGAGAAAGTGCGGCGCGAGAGGCGGCGGTATGGCGGCCATTCTAACCGGCGGTCGTCCAAACCGCCATTGTCCCCGGGTACAATTCGTGATGGATGGTTTGATTTGAAAATGGAAGGACTCGATGCGGATTCTGGTCTCCAATGACGATGGCTACAATGCGCCCGGCGTCGAAGCCCTGGCGCATGCTTTGCGGGATTTCGGCGAGGTCACGGTGGTCGCGCCCGAGACGAATTGCAGCGGTTCCTCCAATTCCCTGACCCTGCGCCGTCCCTTGTCGGTGCGGCAGGCGGCCAATGGTTTCTATTTCGTCAACGGCACGCCGTCGGACTGTGTGCATGTCGCGCTGACGGGCCTGCTCGATTTCCGCCCGGACCTGCTGGTCTCGGGCATCAACAATGGCGCCAACCTGGGCGAGGACACCCTGTATTCGGGGACGGTGGCGGCGGCCTCCGAGGGCTTTTTGCTCGGCATCCCCTCGCTGGCGTTCTCCCTGGTCCAGCGCGACTGGCGGCACCTGGATTGCGCGACGCGCGTCGCGCGCGAACTGGTGGCTCTGTTTCAGCGTGATCCGTGGCCCGAGCCCCTGCTGCTGAACGTCAACATTCCGTCGGTGCCCTACGAGGCGCTGAATGGATTCCGGACGACCCGCCTGGGCCGGCGGCACCCATCCGAGCCCGTCATCCGCAGCACGACGCCGTATGGCGAGCCGGTCTACTGGATCGGGCCGGTCGGGGGCGCCCGCGACGGAATCGAAAATTCCGATTTTGCCGCAATCAAGGACCATGCCGTGTCGATGACGCCCTTGCGCCTGGATTTGACGCACTATGAGCAGCTTGCGGCGATCCGCGACTGGACTGCGCGCCGATGAGCAAGGCTCGGCACTCCTTCAACAAGCCCGGAGGCACGACTCGCAGGCCGTTGTCCGGCCCTGCGCCGGGACCTGGCTATTCCCCGGCCAACAGCAACACCAGGATTCAGGGTGGCCGGTCGTTCGTTCCTCCCGTGGCAACGACCGTGCAACCGCCTGCGGCGGCATCGCCCCCGAATCTGGGGCTCAATTCCGAACGCCTGCGCGCGCTCATGGTTCAACGCCTGCGCGAGCAAGGGATCGAGGATTCCCGCGTCCTGGCCGCCATGCAGGCGGTTGCGCGGCATGAATTCGTGGACGAGGGCCTGGCCAGCCGGGCCTACGAGAACGCAGCCTTGCCGATCGGTTTCGGCCAGACGATTTCCCAACCCTGGGTGGTTGCGTATATGCTATCGGCGATGTGCCTCGGGCGCGAACCCACCCGGGTGCTCGAGGTTGGTGCCGGCTGCGGCTACCAGGCGGCGGTGCTGGCCCAGTTCGTGCCGGAGGTCTTTGCGATCGAGCGCGTGCGCGGCCTGTACGAGCTGGCACGCCTGAATCTGGCGCGTGCGCGGGCGCGGGCACGCGTCAGGTTGTCATTTGGCGACGGAATGCGGGGGCTTCCGCATCATGCGCCCTTCGATGGCATTGTCGTCGCCGCGGCCGGGGTTAAAATCCCAGAGGCTTTGCTGAATCAATTGGCCATCGGCGCGCGTTTGATCGCACCCGAGGGTTCCGCCCAACAAAAGCTCATTCTGATCGAGCGCACCGGTACCGCCTCATGGCGGCGACAAGCGCTCGAAGATGTCCGATTCGTACCGCTGCGTCCTGGCACGCAGGCCTAAGGAGATTTACATGCATGTAGGGACGTTTGCGACAGGCGCTCCTCTCATCGACACTCGGCGCCGCGGCATTCGCCCACTGGTGCTGACGGCACTGTTTGCGACGGCTTTGCTGGCCGGATGCGCCACGCGTACCGAGCGCGCGCCCGTCACGGACCAATCCAGAGGTTCCGGCTCGACCGTCACACAGTCCGCCACCGGCACCTATGTGGTCAAGCCCGGCGACACGCTCTATAAGATCGCGCAGGCGCACGGCATGGAGGTCTCCCGCCTGAGCCAGCTCAACAATATCTCCAATCCGTCGCAGCTGGCGATCGGGCAGGTGCTGCGTCTGGATGGCGGCACATCCGCGCCCACGGGCGGATCTCAGGGAGGTTCGGCCACGCCGATCCCCGTGACGCCCGTTGAAACCACGCCGGCCACGGGTTCTACCGACACCGCCACCACCGCGCCGCGCGCGAGCGATGCCGGGGTCGTTTCGTGGGCCTGGCCAGCCAACGGCAAGATCATCCAGGGGTTCAACAGCACCACCAAGGGCATCGACATCGAGGGTGCGGTCGGCGCGCCGGTGCTGGCCGCCGCCAATGGCAAGGTGATGTACGCAGGCAACGGCGTGCGGGGCCTGGGCAATCTGATCCTGCTGGGTCACAGCGACGGTTTCATCACGGCCTACGCGCACAACCAGGCCTTGCTGGTCAAGACCGGCGAGGATGTCAAGAAAGGCGCCAAGATCGCGACGATCGGCCAGAGCGATACCAGTTCGCCGCGTCTGCACTTCGAGATCCGTCGGCGCGGCACGCCGGTCAATCCGCTGTCGTACCTGCCGGCCCGATGATTCCGACGCTGGTTTTCGACCTCGAGACCATCCCGGACGCAGAGGGCCTCAGGCGCCTGAATCCGCAATGGTCCGAGTTGGATGACGCAGCCCTGATCGAGGCGGCCCTGACGGCCCGGCGCGAGTCGCACGGCAATGATTTCCTGCCACTGCACCTGCAAAAGATCGCGGTGGTGGGCTGCGTGTTTCGCGACGACCAGGGCTTTCGGGTCAAGACCCTGGGCAGCGCCGAGGACCCAGAGGCGGCGCTGATCGCGGGCTTTTTCAAGACCATCGGCCACTACACGCCGACCCTGGTGAGCTGGAACGGTTCGGGGTTCGACCTGCCGGTATTGCACTACCGCAGCCTCATCCACGGGGTGGCGGCGCCGCGCTATTGGGACACGGGCGAGGACGATCGCGAGTTCAAGTTCAACAATTACCTCAATCGCTATCACAATCGTCACATCGACTTGATGGACGTGCTGGCGAAATTCAATGGCCGCGCCAACGCACCCCTGGATCAGCTCGCCAAGCTCTGCGGTTTTCCGGGCAAGCTCGGCATGGACGGCGGGCAGGTCTGGCAGGCCTGGCACGAGGGACGGCGCGACGAGGTCCGCGCCTACTGCGAGACCGACGTCGTCAACACCTGGCTGGTGTATTGCCGCTATCGCCTGATCAAGGGCGAGCTCGACGCCACGGCCTACCAGGCCGAGCTGGACTTGGTGCGCGAAACGCTGCGCGGGATCGAGGCCGTCCATTGGCAGGAATATCTTTCGGCTTGGGAACATGCCTGATTCGCAAACGCTGTTGCTGGACATCGAATCGCTGGATCTCGAAGGGCAGGGGGTGGCACATCACGAGGGCAAGGTCGCTTTCGTGGAAGGCGCCTTGCCGGGCGAGCGCGTCCTGGCCCGCGTCGTGCGCCGCAAGCCTTCTTTCGACAAGGCGCGCATCGAGCGCATCGTCCGATCCTCGTCCCAGCGGGTCCAGCCGCCTTGTCCGCATTTCGGGACCTGCGGGGGCTGCGCCATGCAGCACCTCGAACCTGCGGCCCAGATGGCGATCAAGCAGCGCGCGCTGGAGGACGCCCTGGAACACATCGGCAAGGTCCGGGCGGGTCAGATCCTGCCCGCCTTGCAGGGGCCCGGCCTGGGCTACCGTCACCGCGCCCGCCTGTCGGTGCGGCTGGTGCCCAAGAAAGGCGGGGTGCTGGTCGGGTTCCGCGAACGCAACAGCAGCTATGTGGCCGATATCCGGCAGTGCCTGGTGCTGCCGCCGCATGTATCCGCGCTGCTCGTGCCCCTGCGCGCGCTGGTCGGAAGTCTGTCGCGCCCCGAGCGCATCCCGCAGATCGAGGTGGCGGTCGGCGATCAGGCGACCGTCCTGTCCCTGCGCCATCTCGAACCGCTCGTCGATGCCGACCTGGATCTCCTGCGCGCGTTCGCCCGGACGCACGGGGTGGTCTGGTGGTTGCAGCCCAAGGGGCCCGATTCGGCCCATCCCCTCGATCCCGAGGATGGTGACCGGCTGGCCTACGCCTTGCCGGTGTATGGCTTGCGCATGCATTACCGGCCGACCGATTTCACGCAGGTCAATCCATACGTCAATCAAACCCTGGTGTTTCGCGCGTTGAGTCTGCTCGCGGCTGGTGCTCAGGATCGCGTGGCCGACATGTTCTGCGGCCTGGGCAATTTCAGCCTGCCCCTGGCCACGGTGGTCCACGAGGTCGTGGGAATCGAGGGCAGCGCCGCGCTGGTGCGGCGGGCCCGGGAGGATGCGGCGCGTCAGGGCCTGGATGGGCGGGCCTCGTTTTCCGAGCTGAATCTGTTCGAAATCGATGCGGATTGGCTGCGCAGCCAGGGACATTTCGACCGGATGCTGATCGACCCGCCGCGCGAGGGCGCGCTGGCGCTGGCCCATGCCCTGGCGGCCCTGGCGCCGGACGAACGACCCCGGCGCGTGGTGTATGTCTCCTGTAATCCCGCCACGCTGGCGCGCGATGCGGGCATCCTGCACCATGTCGGCGGCTGGACGCTGAAGGCCGCTGGCGCGGTGAACATGTTCCCGCATACGGCGCACATCGAATCCATCGCCGTGTTCGAGTCATGAGCAGTCCGAACGGGCGCGCCATTCCCCGCACCGTGTGGATGCTGGGTCTGGTCAGCCTGTTCATGGACATGTCCTCGGAATTGATCCACAGCCTGCTGCCTATTTTTCTGGTATCGGGGCTGGGGGCGAGCATGCTGGCCGTGGGCGTGATCGAAGGCGTGGCCGAGGCAGCCTCGCTGGTCGTCAAGATTTTTTCGGGGGCCATCAGCGATTTCCTCGGACGCCGCAAGGGCCTGCTGCTGGCTGGCTACGGCCTGGCCGCGCTCAGCAAACCTTTATTTCCCCTGGCTGCTTCGGTGGATATGGTGTTCGGCGCGCGGTTCATCGACCGGATCGGCAAGGGAATCCGAGGTGCGCCGCGCGATGCGCTCATCGCCGATGTGACTCCGCCATCGATTCGGGGCGCGGCCTTTGGCTTGCGGCAGTCCATGGATACGGTGGGCGCCGTGCTCGGCCCGGGCCTGGCGATCCTCTATATGTTGGTATTCACGGATGTCCGGATGGTCCTGTGGCTTGCGGTGGTGCCGGCTGCTGCGGCGATGGTGCTGCTGGTCTGGGGGGTCCACGAGCCGCGCGGCGGCCCGCGCACGGCGCGGCCGTTGCGTTCACCCATCCACTGGCGCGTGGCGCGGGATTTCGAGGCCGCCTATTGGCGGGTCGTGGTGATCGGTGCCGTCTTTACACTGGCGCGCTTCAGCGAGGCCTTCCTGATTCTGCGCGCGTACGATATGGGCCTGGGCACCGCCTGGGCGCCGCTGGTCATGATCGTCATGGCGGTTTTCTTTACCTTGTCGGCCTATCCGGCCGGCTGGTTGTCGGATCGCGTGCCGCGCACCGCCGTGCTGGCGGTCGGGCTTGCGCTGCTGATTCTGGCCGATCTTGCCCTGGCGGTCGATGGCGGCGGGACGTGGTTCCTGCTGGCGGGGGCTGCGCTCTGGGGACTGCACATGGGATTCAGCCAGGGCATTCTGGCGGCAATGGTCGCCGATGCGACGCCAGCCGGCCTCAAGGGGACTGCCTTCGGAATCTTCAATCTGGTGGGCGGCGTGTGCGTGCTGCTGGCGAGCGTGCTGGCGGGGTGGTTGTGGCAGTCCTGGGGAGCCTCATCGACCTTCCTGGCCGGCGCGGCTCTGGCTGTGCTCGCGCTGCTGATTCTGACCGCGAGCGGGCGCTCCAGGGGTAGCGCCCGCCGCTGAAATAGCGGTATGCCGGTCAGCGCGCCTCGTCCAGGATACGTTTTGCCTCGGCGCGTACACGCTCGGGCGCGGTGCCGCCGATGTGCTTGCGCGCCGCCACCGAGCCTTCGAGGGTCAGGACCTGGAACACATCCTCGCCGATGGCGGCGTGGAATCCGCGCAGCGCCTCCAGGCTCAGGTCGGCCAGGTCGCAGCCGCGCTCCTCGCAGGTGCGCACGGCCAGGGCCACGGTTTCGTGCGCGTCGCGAAAGGGCACGCCTTTCTTGACGAGATAGTCGGCCAGGTCGGTGGCGGTGGCGTAGCCCTGTAGCGCCGCGCTGCGCATGGCCTCGGCCTTGACGCGCACACCGCCGATCATGTCGACGAAGATCGTCAGCGTGTCGCGGATGGTGTCGGCGGTGTCGAACAGGCCTTCCTTGTCTTCCTGGTTGTCCTTGTTGTAGGCCAGGGGCTGGCCTTTCATCAGGGTCAGCAGGGCGACCAGATGGCCGTTGACGCGCCCGGTCTTGCCGCGCGCGAGTTCCGGGACATCGGGATTCTTTTTCTGGGGCATGATCGAGCTGCCGGTGCAGAAGCGGTCGGCCAGATCGATGAAGCCCACGCGCGGGCTCATCCACAGCACCAGTTCCTCGGACAGGCGCGAGATGTGCGTCATGATCAGGGCTGCCGCCGCGCAGAATTCGATCGCGAAGTCGCGGTCGGACACGGCGTCGAGCGAGTTGCGGCAGACCTCGTCGAAGCCCAGGGCGCGGGCGACGCGTTCACGGTCGATGGGATAGCTGGTGCCGGCCAGGGCGGCGGCGCCCAGTGGCAGGCGGTTGACGCGGCGGCGGCAGTCGGCCAGGCGTTCAGCATCGCGGCCGAACATTTCGGCATAGGCGAGTAGATGATGGCCGAAGGTGACCGGCTGGGCGACCTGCAGGTGGGTGAAACCGGGCAGGATGGTGTCCGCGTGCGTCAGGGCCAGTTCGGCCAGCCGCGCGCGCAGCGCGCGCAGCAGTCCGGTCGACAGGTCGATTTCGTGGCGCAGCCACAGGCGGATGTCGGTGGCTACCTGATCATTGCGCGAGCGGCCGGTGTGCAGCCGTTTGCCGGCATCGCCGATGAGTTCGACCAGACGCTTTTCGATGTTCAGGTGCACGTCTTCGAGGTCCAGCGACCAGGTGAAGCGGCCCGCCTGGATTTCCTCGAGGATGGCGGCCATGCCGCGCTGGATGTCGGCGAGGTCCTGGGCGCTGATGAGGCCGATGGACGCCAGCATCTCGGCATGCGCGAGCGAACCCTGGATGTCGAAGGCGGCCATGCGCTGGTCGAACCCGACCGAAGCGGTATAGCGCTTGACCAAGTCCGAAACCGGCTCGGAAAAACGCGCGGACCAGGCCTGCGATTTGTTGTCGAACTGGTTATGGGGGGAGGGGGGATTGGTATTTGCCATAGTGGCGGAATTATAAAGGCTCGGGGCTTGCCCGGTTGCCAACGCGCGCTGCCCGGCTGGCCGGTGCGTTATATTTGAGTTTTCCGGCGGGTTTGGATTTGGATACCACGATGGCACAGCACGACATGAAGCAGATCACCGCGATCATCAAACCGTTCAAGCTCGATGAGGTGCGCGAGGCTTTGTCGGAACTTGGCGTCAATGGCCTCACGGTCATCGAGGTCAAGGGTTTCGGGCGCCAGAAGGGGCATACCGAGCTCTACCGCGGCGCGGAATATGTCGTCGATTTCCTGCCCAAGATCCGTATCGATGTGGTGGTGGCGGCCGATCAGGTCGAGACCATGATCGAGGCCATCATCAAGGCCGCGCATACGGGCAAGATCGGTGACGGCAAGATCTTCGTCACGCCGGTCGAGCAGGCGGTGCGCATCCGCACGGGGGAAAGCGGCATCGAAGCCCTGTAGCGCCTTTATGGAACCCGTTCGCATCTCCAAGCTGATGGCCCAGCGCGGCCTGTGCTCGCGCCGCGAGGCCGACGCCTACATCGAGCGCGGCTGGGTCCGCGTCGATGGCGTGATCGTCCGCGAGCTGGGCAGCAAAGCCGCCCCCACGGCCCGCATCACGCTCGAGCGTCAGGCCGAGCGCCGCCAGACCGGCAAGATCACCATCATCCTCAACAAGCCCGTCGGCTATGTCTCGCACCAGTCCGACAAGGGCTACCGGACGGCGGCCTCGCTGATCCAGGCGCGCACCCAGTATCATGCGGGCCGTGGCGGGCCGGTGTTCGACCCCGCGCACTTGCGGGGTCTGGCGCCCGCCGGGCGCCTGGACATCGATTCCCAGGGCCTGCTGGTGCTGACCCAGGACGGCCGGATCGCGCGCCGCCTCATCGGCGAGGACTCCGACCTGGAAAAGGAGTATCTCGTGCGCGTCGAGGGACGCCTGGCGGGCAATGGCCTGGCCCTGCTCAATCACGGCCTGATCCTCGACGGCCAGCCCTTGCGGCCCGCCCGGGTGGCGTGGCAGAACCAGGACCAACTGCATTTCATCCTGCGCGAGGGCCGCAAGCGTCAGATCCGCCGCATGTGCGAGCTGGTCGGCCTCAAAGTAGTCGGCCTCAAGCGCGTGCGCATGGGCGGCGTGGTGCTGGGCGACCTGCCGCCCGGCCAGTGGCGCTATTTGCGCGAGGGCGAGCGCTTCTGAGCCTCGCCGCGCGTCAGTGTATGGCGCGCATGGCCGTCCTGCGCCAGCTTGTCGCGCAGCCAGGGCAGGGCGGCCTGCAATTCCTCATGCAGCGTCCAGGGCGGATTGACCACGAACATGCCGCTGCCGTGCAGCCCCAGGCCGTCGGCGGCGGGCTTGCGCACGGTCAGGGTGGCATGCACCCAGTCGACGGGCAGGCGCTCCAGGGCGCGTGCCAGCTCGTGCGCCTGCGCGCGCTGCACCAGGGGATACCACACGGCATAACAGCCTTGGGCGAAGCGTTGCAGCCCATCGCGCACGGCCTGTAGTGTCTTGCGGTAGTCCTGCTTGTCCTCGTAGGACGGATCGATGAGGATCAGGCCGCGCCGGGGCGGCGGCGGCAGCAGCCGGCGGATGCCCGCGAAACCGTCCTCCCGGGCGATGAGGGTCTGGCTCTGGGCCTGACGGCCCTGGCGCCGGATCGTCTCGCTCAGTACCTCGATCTCGGTGGGGTGGAGTTCGAACAGCCGCAGCCGGTCGCCGGAGCGCATCAGGTGCAGGGCAAGGCAGGGCGAACCCGGATAGAGCCGGGCCACGCCATCGGGATTGAAAGCCTGGACCGCCAGCAGGTAGCGTTCCACCAGAGCGGGCGGATTCGGGTGCCCGAGCAGGCGGTCCAGACCGTCGGCTACTTCGCCGCTCTGGCCGGCCCATTCACCGTCCAGGGCATAGAGGCCGGCACCGGCATGCGTATCGATGACCCAGTAGGGGGCGTCCTTGCGGCCGTAATAGTCGAGGATTTGCGCCAGGATGGCGTGTTTGAGGACGTCCGCATGGTTGGCGGCATGGAAGGCATGGCGGTAGCTGAACACGCGGGATCCTATGACTGTGCGCTGGGCGCGATTGATTTGAGAGTGTCGAGTTCGTCGGTAAACAGGGCATGGCAGCCCCAGGCGAACAATTCGCGGGCGCGAGCTGCGTCATTGACGGTCCAGGCTGCCAGGGCGAAACCCCGGCCCAGGATATCGGCCACGGCGTCGCGCTGCGCGTGGCGTTGATCGATGTGCAGGCCGATGCAGTCCAGGCCTCGGGCACGGTCATGCCAGTCGGCGGGCACCGGCCCGGCGATCAGCAGGGCGCGCGGCAAGCGGGGCGCCGCCACGCGTGCCGCCTGCAGCGCAAGCTCGGAAAATGAGGACAGCAAAGGCGGCGGGTTCGCACCTTGCCACAGGCCCGCGGCAAGCGTCGCGACCCGTGCGCCTGTGCGCGTGTCCTCGCCAGGGCAGGGTTTGATTTCGATGTTGCTGCACAGGCCGTTGGCCAGCGTATAGCGAGCGGCGGCATAGAGGGTGGCCAGAGGTTCCCCCGCGAATGCCGGCCCATGCCAGGCGCCAAAATCCAGTTCCGCCAGGGTCCGCCAGGCGAGACTCGCCGCTGCGCCCCGGCCGCTGGAAGTCCGGTCCACGGTGTCATCGTGCAGCAGGATGGGGACCCCATCGGCGCTCAGCTTGACGTCGTATTCCATCATCCGGTAGCCATGCGCCGCGCCGGTCCGGATCGCCGCCAGGGTGTTTTCGGGCGCCAAGCGCCCGCCGCCGCGATGGGCGATCAGGGCGGGGTAGGGCCAGGGCGTGGAGAGAGCGGTCATGCGGCGCGGGGGCAGGCGGCGGGTCAGGTGTGAACACATCATTCTAGCCTTGGATAGGTTGCCGCCGCGAGACGCGCGGCGACCAATGGTAAACTGCGAAAAATTTGCAGCGAGGCCAACAGGGCCGCGCTCTCCGGCAGGTGACCCATGTTTGATTTCATCCGTACGCATCAACGCCTGATGCAATTGATCCTCTTGATTCTGGTGGTGCCTTCTTTCGTCCTGATCGGCGTGAGCGGCTATTCCACCTATGTATCCGGCGATCATGCCATCGCGGAGGTCGGCAAGGCCTCGGTGACCCAGGATGAGTTCGACGAGGCGCGTCGCAACCAGCTCCAGCAGATGCAAGCCAGCAGCCAGGGACGCTTCGACCCGGCCCTGCTCGACAACCCGCAGGCGCGCCGCGCCTTGCTGGATCAGCTCATCGACCGCCGCGTGCAGATCCTGGTGGCGGCCGACAAGCATTTCAGCGTGTCGGACGGCGCCCTGAGGCGGGATATCGCCGCGATGCCGCAAATGCAGGTCGAAGGCCAGTTTTCTGCCGATCGCTATAACGAGGTTCTGGCCGCGGCCGGTCTGACGCCGCGCGATTTCGAGGCGGGCCAGCGGGCCGAGCTGGCGCTGGGCCGGGTGCTGGGGCCCGTGGGGGCGACGGCCGGCTTGCCCCAGCCGGTGCTCGACGGCATCAAGCGCGCGCTCACCGAAGAACGCACGGTCGCCCTGCGTGTCTTTAAGCCCGCCGATCACGCCGATGGCGTCCGGGTCGAGGATCAGGACATCCAGGCCTGGTATGACGCCAACCAGGACGAATTGCGCCTGCCCGAGCAGGTTTCGGCTTACTACATCGTCCTCGACGAGGCAGCCGCCCTGGCCGGCGTGCCGACGGTTGACGAGGCGCGGCTCAAGGAATACTACGAGCAGAACAAGGCCAAGTACGTGCTCCCCGCCAGGATCAACGTCAGCCATATTCTGATCAAGCTGCCGGCCGGCGCGACCGACGATGTTGACCGTCAGGCGCTGGCCAAGGCCAAGGATCTGGCCGAGCGCGCGCGTGCCGAGCCCTCGCAGTTCGCCGAGCTGGCGCGCAAAGAATCCCAGGATGCTGGCACGGCCCGCAATGGCGGTGAGCTGGGCTGGGTCCAGCGCGGTGTCTGGCCGCTGAATCTCGAACAGGCGGTCTTTGCCTTGTCCAAGGGCGAGATCTCCGACCCGGTCAAGGGCCAGGACGGCTACCATGTCTTTATCGTGAACGACAAACAGGCCGAAAAGGGCGAGACTTTCGCCGAGGCTCGTCCCAAGATCGAGGACGAGGTCAGGCATCAGCTCGCCGCCGAGCGTTTCGCCGATATGGCCACCAAGCTCACCGGCCTCGTGTATGACAATTCCACCAGTCTCGAGCCGGCCGCCAAGGCCCTGGGCCTGGAGTTGCGTCACGCCACAGGGATTGCGCGCGACCGTCTGCTCGACAAGGACGATGCGGGTCCTCAGGCGGCATCGGCGTCCCCCGATGTGGCCCTCCTGGGCGATGTTCGCGTGCGTCAGGCGCTGTTCAGCAGCCAGGTCCTGGCCGACAAGCAGAATTCCGGCGTGATCGAGATTTCGCCCGACACCATGCTGGCCGTCCGGGTCGATACTGTCGAGCCGGCTCACGTGCCGGCCCTGGACCTGGTCCGGGACCGGATCCGCGAACGCCTGGTCGCCGAGCGTACGCAGCAGGCCACGGTTGCGGCCGGTGAGGCGGCGCTGCTGGCTCTGCAGGGCGCGCAGGAACCTTCCGCCGAGGGCTTTGGCGAGCCTCTGGCGATCAGCCGCCTGAATCCGATGGGTTTGAGCAAAACCGTGCTGGATACGGCTTTCGGGGCGCCGGCCGTCAAGCTCCCGGCTTTTGCCGGCACGGCCTTGCCACAGGGCTATGTGATCGTTCGCGTCGATCAGGTCCAGGATGGCACCACGGACAACCCCGCCCTGGACGGGCTGGGCGCGCAGCTGGCGCAAGTCTGGGCGGGCACCGAGGAGCGTGCCGTCATGGCGGGCCTGCGTCACCAGCTCCAGGTCAGGCTCACTCCCGAAGGCGAAAAAATGATCGCGGGCGAGGAACAGCGTTGACCGCTTGTCCGGATTTTTGCTTTTGAGCGATGCGTCGGGGCCTGATCGAATTCAGGCCCTGTTTTTTATTGCGCGCCTAGCGTGTGGTCTTTCGTATCAGCGCGATCCGAAGGTCTGGCGATATCGACGCACAGTAAGCAATGATCCGCCGGCCCTTCAACCCTTGGAGCGGACGATCTTCTGGACCTGAGGGACGTGGCGGATCGAGCGAATTACCTGGGCCAGATGCTTGCGGCTGTCCACCTGGATCGTCAGGTGGATGAGGGCCGTGGAGGTCGCCTCGTCGGGCATCGAAAGCTGGACGATATTGGAATCCGCCTCGGTGATTTCGGCGGCGATGCGGCCCAGTACGCCGCGCTCGTTGATGACGGTGATATCCAGGCGGGTTGTCAGGTGCCGCGCGGTGTTTGCGTCCCAGACCACGGGGATCCAGCGCTCGGGTTCACGGGTCTTTTGGCGCAGGGCGACCGGGCAGTCGGCCATGTGCACGACCAGTCCGTGCCCGAGGCGGATGCCGCCCATGATGGCATCGCCCGGCAGCGGACCGCAACATGGCGCGAGCTGCACCGCCTGCCCCTCGTTGCCGTGGATGATGATGGGTGCGCTGGCGATCGAGGTGAACTCGTCGACTGCCGCCGCAGTAGTGGCCAACAGGGTGTTTTCGGGGGCGAAGCGGCGGGCGACGACGGCGGCCAGCCGCTTGCCCAGGCCGATGTCGGCGAGGATCTCGTCGCGCGAGGTAGCGCCGGAACTCTTGGCCAGCCGATCCCACTCGGGGTTGTCGTCGCTGGGATAGGCCAGGCCCAGTTGCTCGAAGGCCTGCGCCAGCAGACGGCGGCCGAAGGCGATGGATTCGGCATAGCGCTGGGTGCGCAGATAGTGCCGGATCTCGGAGCGCGCGCGGCCCGTGCGCACGTAATTGAGCCACTGCGCGCTGGGCCTGGAGGCCGTCGAGGTGATGATCTCGACCGAGTCGCCGCTGCGCAATTCGGAACGCAGCGGCGAGAATTCTCCGTTGATTTTGCAGGCGACCGTTTGATTGCCGACGTCGGTATGGATGGCGTAGGCAAAGTCGACCGGGGTCGCGCCTCGCGGCAAGGACAGGATCTTGCCTTGCGGCGTGAAGACGTAGACTGCGTCCGGGAACAGATCCACCTTGACGTGTTCGAGGAATTCGCCGGAATCCCCGGTCTGGCTCTGGATGTCGAGCAGGGACTGCAGCCACTGGTGGGTGCGTTTTTGCAGATCGTTGAGTGAAGTGCCGTCCTCTTTGTAGAGCCAATGCGATGCGACGCCTTCCTCGGCGACGTGATCCATGTCGCGTGTGCGGAACTGAAATTCGACCGGGGTGCCGTAGGGGCCGATCAGAGATGTGTGCAGGGATTGATAGCCATTGATTTTGGGAATGGCGATGTAGTCCTTGAATTTTCCGGGGACGGGCCGGTAGAGCTGGTGCAGGGTGCCCAGGGCCAGATAGCATTCGGGCAGGGTGTGGACCACGACCCGGAAGCCATAGATGTCGAGCACGTCCGAGAACGATTTTTTCTGCTCGACCATTTTTTTGTAGATCCCGTAGAGGGATTTTTCGCGGCCCGAAACCTCGGCGTCCAGGCCTGCGGCGGGCAGGGCCACGCGCACGGCCTCGGTGATGCGCGAGATCACCTCGCGGCGGTTGCCGCGCGCGGCCAGCATCGCCTTGTGCAGGACCGCGTAGCGGTTTGGATGCATGGCCTGGAAGCAGCGGTCCTGCATTTCGCGAAACAGTGCGTTGAGTCCCAGCCGGTGGGCGATGGGCGTGTAGATATCCATGGTCTCGCGCGCCACGCGCCGGCGTTTTTCCGGCGAGACGGCATCGAGCGTGCGGATATTGTGCAGGCGATCGGCGAGCTTGATGAGGATGACGCGCACATCGCGCGCCATCGCCAACAGCATTTTGCGGAACGATTCCGCTTGCTGCTCGGCCTTGGTGGCGAATTCGAGGCGTTCGAGCTTGGAGAGACCGTCGACGATTTCCGCGACCTCGGTGCCGAATTTTTCGGCGAGCTCTTGTTTGTCGACCCCCTGATCCTCGATGACGTCGTGCAGCAGGGCAGCCATCAGGGAATCGGCGTCGAGCTTCCAGCCGGCGCAGATCTCGGTGACGGCGATCGGATGAGAGATGTAGGGCTCCCCGCTGGCGCGGAACTGGCCCAGATGCGCGTTATCGGCGAAGCGGTACGCCTCGCGCACACGCTCGACGTCGCGGGCGCTGAGATACGTGCTGATGATGCTGGTCAGCCCCGCGAGCGAGGCGACCGGATTGGCGGGCGTTTCGGGCGTTGTGGCGGGTGCGGCGGTGTGAGGCTTGCGGCGCTTGAGCCGGGGGCCCTTTTTCAGGACTGCCAGCAGGCCAGACGAAGCGCCGCGTAGACCCGGAAACGCCATGGACAGCCTCCGATCAGGTCGGGACTTTGCGCAGCATCTCGGTCCCGACCAAGCCCTTGGCGATCTCGCGCAGGGCGGTGACGGTGGGCTTGTTGTGGGTTTCGATGCGCGACTCGTGGCCTTGGGCCAGCTCGCGCGCACGGTAGGTCGCGACCAGCGTCAGGTCGAAACGGTTCGGGACTTGTTCGAGGCAGTCTTCTACGGTGATTCGGGCCATAAGTGTCTTGGGTGCTCAGGTAGCGGTTGAGGTCGAGGGAGTCTTGCTGATGCCGAGCTGGGTAAAGAGCTCTGCGTGGCGGGCAGCCTGCGCGCCATAGCGTAACCGGGTCGCGGCGACGACATGGAACAGCTGCTCGATGGCAAGGCTAAATTCTTGATTAATAATAACATATTGGCAATCGGAAGCGTGCGCCATTTCGCCGCCGGCCGCCAGCAGCCGGCGGGCGATGACCTGCGGGGCGTCCTGCCCGCGGTTTTTGAGGCGCGCTTCCAACGCCTCGATCGAAGGCGGCAGGATGAAGATGCCGACCGCCTGCGGGTAATGGCGGCGGACCTGGCGCGCGCCCTGCCAGTCGATTTCGAGGATGATGTCCGTGCCTGCCGCCAGGGCGCGTTCGACCGGCGCGCGTGGCGTTCCATAAAAGTTGCCGTGGACCTCGGCCCATTCCAGCATGCCGTCCTGATCACGCAGCGACTGGAATTCGGAAGGTTCCACGAACAGATAGTGCTGTTTGTCTTTTTCACCCGGCCGTGGTGCGCGCGTGGTGCATGAAATCGACAGAGCGAGGGAGGCGTCCTTGGCCAGCAAGGCGTTGACCAGGCTGGATTTGCCCGCGCCGCTGGGGGCGACGATCATGAAAATATTACCGGCGTGCTGCGTCATGGCGTGGTGTTCGATGAAGGGTCGGGAAGGAGCGATGCCATGCCCAGCTCGGCGAGCGTTTCCCGGTAGGCGCCGGGGCCGGTGCACAGAAATACGATCGCGTCGCCTGGGTTCAGATTGAACAGCACGTCCTGGATTCGTTCGGAGGCGTCGTCGCCGTCGTCGATCGCGGCAACGTGGACATCGCCGTCCTGCTCGAAGCGTTCGGGCGGTACCAGGGCGGCTACGTGCTCGACGTCGGCGTCGCGCAAGGCGACGTAGACGCGGAAATCCAGGTCTTCGAGGGTGATGTCGAGTACATATCCCTGGTCGAGGCGATCGACCAGGCGGCTGTCCAGGGGCATGGGGCTGTCTTTGAAGGCGGCGATAAGCGGAAATTATAAACGGCGGGCCCCATCCGATGCAGGCGCGAACACCGTCCGGCTTGTTCCTGGCGCCGGACTTATCCGGAAGTTTCCTAAATCGTGGCGAATTCCGCGACGACCGGCGCATGGTCCGATGGTTTTTCCCAACCCCGCGGGGTTTTGTCGACGGTGCACGAGCGGCATTGCGGCGCCAGGGATGGCGAGGCGAGGATATGGTCGATGCGCATCCCCGCGTTGCGCCGGAAGGCGAAGCGGCGATAATCCCACCAGGTGAAGGATTGCGGCGCCTGCTCGAATTGCCGGAAGGTGTCGGACAGGCCCAGTTCCAGCAGCGCGCCGAAAGCCGCGCGTTCGGGGGCCGACACCAGGATCTCGCCCTCCCAGGCCACAGGGTCGTGAACATCCTCGTCGGCGGGCGCCACGTTGTAGTCCCCGAGGATCGCCAGGCGCGGATAGCGGCGCAGTTCGTCGCCGATCCAGTCGCGCAGGCGGGCGAACCAGTCGAGCTTGTAGGCGTACTTGTCGCTGCCCACCGATTGGCCGTTGGGGCAATAGGCGCTGATGACGCGCACCGGTTCGCCGTTCGCGCCGGGCAGGGTGGCGGCGATGATGCGGCTTTGCGGATCATCGTGGCCGGGGATATTGCGCTGGATCTCGCCGCCCGCGCAGCGGCTGACGATGGCCACGCCGTTGTAGGTTTTCTGGCCCGCCCAGCAGGCCTGGTAGCCATGCCGGGCAAAAGCCTCGGCTGGGAATTTCTCGTCGGGCAGCTTCAGTTCCTGGAGACACAGGGCATCGACGGGGTTGGCCTCGAGCCAGTCCAGCACGTGAGGCAGGCGCACGTTCAGGGAGTTGACGTTCCAGGTGGCGAGTTTCATGCGATTGATATTTCTTTGGGTAATCAGATGGTTAGCACGTTATCACAAACCGTGTTTTCGAGCCGGCAGCCCACGGCCCGCTCGGCCGGATGACGCAGGGCCTGTTGCGCAGGGGGATGAAACACCTCCGCGCAACAGGCCCCGGGCAGTCTTTGAGGTGCCGCTACCGTCCGATGTTATTGTTTTTTGTAAGGCAGCAGCTTGCCATCCTTGACGATCACGTGCCGATAGGATTCGGTCTTTTGCATACCGTCCTCGTCAAACGCCTTGTCGCCCGTCACACCGGCGTAGTTTTGCGACACTGAGGTCAGTGCGTTGCGGATGGCGTCTGAATGGGCGGCTCCCGCCTGCTGGATGGCCAGGGCCACCAACATGGCCGAGTCATAGGCATAGCTGCCGAAGACACTGGTGGGGTTTTCGCCAAACGCCTGTTTGTAGTCGGCTGAATACGCATCGTAGGCCGGGCCGGTCGATCCGGGTTCCAGGCCTTTGATGCCTTCGCCGATCTCCGGCGTTTTTTCGATGTCGGTGATCCACAGGGAGGGATAGTCGGCGTACCAGTTTTTCCCGACCTGTATTCCCTGCTGATAGGCCTCCTGCATCAGCAGGCGCGCCTCGGCCCCATAAGCGGTGAACAGGACTACGTCAGGGTTTTGGGATACGGTGCGGCGCAGTTCGGCGTTGTAGTCCGATTTGCCTTCCTCATAGCGCACCTTGGTGACGCATTTTGCCTTGTAGGCGCTTTCCAGTTGCTGGCATGCCTGGATTTCCATCCCCACCCCGAAGGGGTTGTTGGTCATCAGGCTGGCGTAAGTGGCGCCGTGGGAATCCTCCTCGGCAAAATCCGCCAGGGCGCGGCCCATCAGATCATCCAGGCCCATGGTGCTGAACAGATAGGGTCCGATTTTCCGCAGTTCGGGCGATGTGGATGAGGAGCAGATTTCCACGACCTTGGATTGTTGTGCAAACTGGCCGGTGGGAACGCAGACGCCGCTGGAGAGAACCCCAAGCACCACAGGGACTTTATCCACGTTGACCAGCTTGCGCATTGCGTCCAGGGCCGACGCCGGGCGGGATTCCGTGTCCTCGATGATCAGCTTGATTTCGCCACCCAGGGATTTCGGGTCGACATGGATGGTTGTGCCATCCTTTTGCGGGATATCGAACCCCTGGTTGATGCGCTGGGCAGCCAGCTGGATGCCTCGGGAAATATCCTTGCCCTGGATGGCGCTGGTGCCTGTCAGCGGCACCAGCACGCCGACCTTGATGTCGGCGGCCAGGGCCGGGCTGATCAGTCCAGCGCATGCCAAGGCCGTGGTGGCCCCTGCGGCCAGATGAATGAATGTCTTTTTCATGCGATCTACCTCCGGGTGGGTGGTGGGGCGTCTGCGGCGGGTTGGTGTGGTGGCGGGCCCGCCTTTTGGGTGCGCATGGAGTGCGCGGGCTTCGTCAGGCTAGGTCTTGGCAGTGCCCAGATAAGCATCACGAATCTTTTCATCGGTCAGTATGTGGTCGGCGGGACCGTCAAAGGCGTTTTTCCCGTCCGCCATCACGATGCCGAAGGCCGAACACCGCAAGGAGAGTTCGGCATTTTGTTCAACGATCAATACGGTGCGGCCCATGGCATTGATTTCCTGGATTTTTTCGAACACTTCAGCCGCGATGCGGGGGGACAGGGCGGCGGTAGGTTCGTCCAGCAGCAGCAGGCGAGGTTCAGTCATCAGGGCACGGGCCAGGGCCAGCATCTGGCGCTCGCCGCCGCTCATGGTATGTACGCGCTGGCGCCGCCGTTCGGCCAGACGGGGAAAGCGTTCGTATTGCAGGGCGATGCGCTCGGCAAGTTGGTTGCGCAACAGGGTATAGCCGCCCATTTTGAGGTTTTCCTCCACCGACAGGGACGGAAAGACGTTATCCAGCTGGGGGACGAACGCGATCCCTTCCAAGACCCGGATATGGGCCGCCAGGTTGGTGATGTCCCGGCCATCGAACAGCACCTGACCCGAGCGGGGAATCAGAAAGCCCATCAGCGACTTCAGCAAGGTCGATTTCCCCGCGCCGTTGGGCCCGATGATGGTGGTGATCCGGCCCTCGGCGACCTTCAATTCGACCCCGTGCAATATCTCTGTATCGCCGTAACCGGCCACCAGATTTTTGACTTGCAAGATACCCATGCGTCTTCCTATGGCTGTGAGCTTTGGCCGCTGACGGCCACTTCCGTGTCGGGATTGAGCTGGCCTCCGGCGGCGATATAGGCCCGCAGCACGTCCTCGCGTCCCAGCACATCCTCCACGGGGCCTTCGGCCAGCACATGACCCATGTCCAGTACGCACAGGGTGTCGCAGAGCTCACGAATTACGGCCATATTGTGTTCGATGATCAGAAAGCTCTGGCCGTCTTTGCGCAGGTTCTTGATCACGTCAACGATGTCGTCGATCAGCCGGGGGTTGACGCCAGCGACCGGCTCGTCCAGCAGGATCAGCCGGGGGTTTGCCATCAGCACCTGCACCAGGGCCAGCAATTTTTTCTGCCCGCCGGACAGGCCGCCGGCCAATTCATTGGCGTGATTTTCCAGTTTCACCATTTCCAGCAGATGCCAGGCGCGTTCCAGGTTGTGCCGTTCTTCGCGGCGCACGGCCTGCGGATGCAGGGCGGCCATCAGGATGCGTTCGCCCAGCTGCTGGCGAGCCCCCAGCAACATGTTTTCCATGACCGTCATGCGCTGGGGGTTCAGGGTGATCTGGAACGTGCGGCACAGGCCCAGGCGGGCAATCTGATGTGGCTTCAGCTGTTCGATGGCCTGTCCTTCGAACAGGATCTGGCCGGCGTTGGGTCGCAGGAAGCCGGAAATAATATGCACCAGGGTCGTCTTGCCCGACCCGTTGGGGCCGATCAGCCCGGTGATCTGACCGGCTTGCGCAGACAGGGAAACATCCTGCAACGCCGTCAGGCCGCCGAAATTCCGCGATATTTTTTTGACTTCAAGCAGCATGGCGGCCTCCCACGGCTGGGGAGGGCTTGCGGTACAGGCGTTTGCGTTCGGGCACCAGACCGCGCGGCAGATACAGGATGACCAGGATGATCAGCACGCCAATCAGCACCATGCGCAAGGCAGCCAAGGTCGCGGAAAACTCCGGCGGAAAGTCGATGAAGCGGGTGGAGTTGTAGATGAGTTCAATCACCAGAGTGCCTGCGAGGGCCCCCAGATTGTTGCCGGGTCCGCCCATGATCACCATGGCCCAGATCAGGAAAGTTTCCAGCGGCATGAAAAACCGGGGGTCGATGAAGCCCACGAAATGGGCATACAGGCTGCCGCCGGCGGCAGCCAGGATGCCGCCGACCACCAAGGCGCTGATCCGGGCGCGGCGCACATCTTTGCCCAGGGCGCGCGCCACTTCGTCGCTTTCGCGAATACCTTTCAGGACCCGCCCGAAAGGCGAACGGTCGAGCCAGGTGACCAGCAAGTAAGCCACGGCCACGCACAGCAGGACCAGGGCCAGGTAGAAATAGCCATACTGCGCGGCGGGGATGACATCGCGCAAAGGCGCGGGAATGCTGCTGATGCCATAGGACGCCCCCACATAATCGCTGCCCAGGTTGGTATTGAGAAAAATGATGCGGATGAGCTCGGCCGCCGCCAGGGTGGCGATGGCCCAGTAGTCCTGGCGTAGATCGCCGATGGGCAGGGCCATCAAGGCGCCCAGCAGGCCGCCGCCCGCCAGGGCCAGGACAAAGCCGATGCCCATGGGCCAACCCATGATCGCCGTGGCAATGCTGGATAAATAAGCCCCCACCATGAAAAAGGCGACCTGGCCGAAATTGACCAGCCCGGTCTGACCATACTGGAAGCTGAGGCTGAGGCTGATCAACCCGTAGATGCCGACAATCGTCAGCAGATAGACAAGAAAGTCAATCATCAGGCGCGCCTCCCCAGAATGCCCCGCGGCATGACCAGCAGGATCAGGATCAGGATGACAAAGGTGATGCCGGTTTTGAAGCCGACGGGGATATAGAGGTCTGTGACGGTGCTGAAACCCAGCAGATTGGTCAGCGGCGCCCAGTTGATGACCAGGCCGATGTTCTCGGCAAAGGCGACGATGCAGGCCCCCAGCACGGCCCCGTGTACGTTGCCGATGCCTCCAACAATCACGGCGGCGAACACCGCCACCATGATTTCGAAGCCCATGTTGGACTGGATCTGGGCCACCAGCCCCAGCATGATGCCGCCCAGGGCGCCCAGTGCAGCCCCGATGAACCACACAATGCGGATGATGCGTTCGGTGTAGATGCCGCTGGCTTCGGAGAGCTGGGCGTTGTCGGCGGTGGCGCGCATGGCGACCCCCAGCTTGGTGCGGGTCAGCAGTAGATGAAAGATCAGCATGGAGACGGCGGCTGCGGTGATGACCCCGGCGCCGGCAGGCGAGAGGCGGGCGCCGAAAATCATCCAGGGCCGTGACAAGGGCAGTGGGTAGGCGTGGGCCCCGGCTCCCCAGATGGCCTGCACCCCATATTGCATGACCATGCCCAGCCCGAATGAGGCGATCATCAGGATGGCGGCGGGTCGGTTGCGCAGCTTGGCGAAGATGAGCTTGTCGCTGAGTACCCCCAGACTTCCGGTGATGACGCAGGCAATCAGCGCGCCGACCAGAATGGCCCAGGCCGCAGGCAGGGGCAGCGCCAGGCTGACGGACAGCGCGACAAATGCCCCAATGGTGCCGAACTGCACATGGGCGAAGCTGGCAAAGCGCAGAATATCGTAGACCATGGTCAGGCCTACCCCGATCAGGGCCAGTTCCGAGGCACGGATCAGGCTGTCAAGAATAATCTGGATCATGGCGGGCCTCCGGTGCCGGATGATTGCGCAAAGCCGTTATCGCTCAGGCGGCTGATGGTGGTGTGCCCCTGTCAGTACAAAACGAATTCCTCACCTTCGTGGCAGCTCCAGCCTTCTTCCGGGCGGTCGAGGCCTGATCTGTCACCTATTGTGAATTCATTTTTTTCTGATTTATGTAGGTATTTTCCCGTGAGGAAAATAATTTACAGATGTTTACTTGCGCGCCATGCCAGTCAGCGCACTGGTGTACCCGGGAGCTGCATGAGGCATAATGAGCGCCAACGACAATCCGTGAGAGACGGTATGAGTGAATTGATAGCGTTATCCGCAAGCCCCTTTGCGTTATGGCTGATTGCCAGCTGGCTTGCTTGTGCGCTCGTGACGGCGTTTGTCGCGGGTGAGAAATCGCGTTGCGCCATCTGCTGGTTTCTGGCTGGCGTGCTTTTGGGGCCTCTTGCGTTGCTGGTCGCGGCGGCGCTTCCGGACAGAAACAAAGCGAAATCACAGGACCAAGCGCTGGCCGGGCAAGAGGCCGCCTCGCAATCCAGGAAGGGTGTCGCCGGCAAGCCATCGCCATTGGTCGCGTTCGGGATCATCGTTGCGATTGTATTGATCTACGCTATTTACGAACACTTTCGCTAGGGACACCTCCCGGAGTTCAAGCTGTTTTGACGGTTTGGCATTAAAGGTGAGGATGCAGTCTTATATCCGGCCTGTTGGTGCAGGACTTCCGTCCTGCTGGCCCTGATGGAATCCGCTCACGACGAGGTTCCCATCTGAACATCGAGCCCTGGGCTCATCTTCTCTATCGGGTTTCCCTCGCGTTGGTCCGACCTGATTTGCCATCGCGTCTCTTTCGCCATCACCCTATACGGGCGTCTTGCAAGCGGCGTTGGAATCCACGGCACCTTCCGGTGATGTATCACAATCGCGAGCGCCACGCATGAGCAGTGTGCGCAGATACATGTCGCCTCGCTTGGACAGGCCCATCTATCGTGGCAGTGAGGATCCCCTATCAGGGTCTTCCTGCGGACTGTTGCGTTACCCCGCTGCCGGGGGGGGGTGTCCATACCATCCGAATAAGTTCGGCGGGCAAACAGACGCCGGAATATCACGGAACCATTATAAGAATAATCACAAAGCCATTATAAGAATGCTCTTATGGTTTTGATTTCCATATTGAATTAAAAAGTACTTCTACTGTCTTTGACGGCATGGCCAAAGCCCTTTTGGTCATGGGGAATATGAAATCAATTCTCGTGTGTCGTGCTGTTTTCCCAAACGCCGGACAGCGCTGGGGCATTATTTAGGCCCTCGGCATCGTTGCCGGAAATGCCAGGTCGAGACGTATTACCCACGGCCCACATGCACGCCGAATGCCAGAGTTTTCTGTGACTTGTCAGCCGCATGATGACACTGCTTGGCCCTCTGGGCCAGGGCAACACAGATGGGAGATGGCGTACATCAGGAATAAAGCATAATCATCTGATTCAAAAAAAGGAATTTCATGAACAGGGTTTACAGAACGATATGGAATGAGCGGACGGGAAATTTCGTGGTCGTGTCCGAACTCGACCGCGCGCGCGGCAAGCGCTCAGGTGCCAGCCTTGTGCGGCGAGCCGTGGTCAACGTGGTTTTGGCTGGAGCGGGGCTGGTTGGAGGTAGCGGTGTAGCTGGGGCTGCGATTATTGAAATCGGCGATGATGCGGAAACGCAGTCGTCAGATGGCATTGCCATTGGCAATGGCGCCAAGTCCGCTGACGGGGCACCCGTTGCGATTGGCAAGGACAGCAATGCCTCAGGGTCCAATAGCATGGCGATCGGCAATCTGGCCGAAGCCAGCGGCGACAGCAGCATTGCCACGGGTGATGGTGCCAGCGCTTGGGGCGACAATAGCATTGCCACTGGCACAAGCGCCAATGCTGAGGGTGACAACAGCATGGCGATCGGTAATCTGGCCGAAGCCAGCGGCGGCAGCAGCATTGCCACCG
>JBEBRQ010000008.1:0-77416 GCA_040394755.1 Castellaniella defragrans
GGTGGTCTTGCCGGCGCCCTGCAGGCCGGCCATCAGGATGACGGCGGGCGGCTGCGCGGCCAGGGACAGCTCGCCGGCCTCGGCGCCCAGGTCGCCGCCCATCAGGGCCGTCAGTTCCTTGTGAACCAGGCCGACCAGGGCCTGACCCGGATTGAGACTGCCGACGACCTCCTGGCCCAGTGCGCGTTCCTTGACCCGGGCGATGAAATCGCGCACGACGGGCAGGGACACATCGGCCTCCAGGAGGGCCATGCGCACCTCACGCAGCATTTCCTGGGTGTTGGCCTCGGTCAGGCGCGCCTCGCCGCGCATGGTCTTGACGATGCGGGACAGGCGGTTGGTGAGGTTGTCAAGCATGATGTGGTTTCGCTGAAACTGGTTGATCGGGCGGGCAGCGCATAAAATAGCGTTTTTGAGCGCATGCCGCTCACCGGGCACCCAAGGGGACTATGTCTGCAAGCATTGTATTTCACTTGCTCGCCGCGCTGGCCTACGGCGTGCTTTCGGCCGCTCGCTGGCGCCCGCTCGCGCGGGCCCAATCCGACCACCAACCCAACGTGGCGATCGGTCGCCTGTGCGTCCTGGGCGCCATCGTGCTGCACGGCGTGGGCCTCGCCCAGGCGACCATCGTACCCCAAGGCCTGCACCTGGGCTGGGCCCTGGCCCTGTCCACTGCCGTCTGGCTGGGCATGATCGTCTTCTGGATCGAGAATTTCCTGCTGCGCATCGACAGCATCCTGTTGCTGCTCCTGCCGATCGCCACCCTGGCCACCCTGCTGGCCGCCGCCTTCCCGCAAGGCCATCTGGTGCCGCACGCCAACAACGACTGGCTGCGCACCCATCTGCTGATTGCCATGACGGCCTATGGCCTGATCACCGTGGCCGCCCTGCATGCCATGCTGATGACCGCGCTCGATCGCCAGTTGCATCTACCCATCGCGACCGAGGAACGGCGCAATATCTTCACCCGCGCGCTGGAATCGATGCCGCCGCTGCTGGTGCTCGAGCAGCTTTTGTTCCGGCTGATCTGGATCGGTTTCATCGTGCTGACCCTCACGGTGATCACAGGCATCCTGGTTTCGCTGCGCCTGGACGGGCGCCCGCTGCCCATGGACCACAAGACCGTCTTCACCCTGCTGTCCTGGGCGACCTTTGGCGTACTGCTGGCAGGACGCCACATCCAGGGCTGGCGCGGGCGCACGGCGCTGCGCTGGACGCTCGCCGGATTCGCGTTCCTGCTGCTGTCCTACACCGGCAGCCGCTTCGTCCTCGACGTCATTCTCCAGCGAGGCACGCTTGGCTAAATTTCTGATCTGGGCCGTCATCATCCTGGGCGTCATGCTGGCGGCACGCATGATCGCCCATCGCAACGCGCGCGAACGCAGCGCGCCGCCGCGCCGGGGCCGTGCGCCAGAGCCCGGTGCGGCCCAATCCATGGTGCGCTGCGAGCATTGCCAGATCTACCTGCCACGCGCCGAGGCCTTCATGAGCCAGGGCAAGACCTGGTGCAGTACCGAACACGCGCGCCTGGGCCTGAAAAAATGAACCTGTCCGCTCGCGACACCGCGCCGGCCCCCGGCGCCGGGGACGCGCTGGCGATCGGGGACTCGGGCTGGCTCGCGCCCGCGCCCGGCGTCCTGCGCCGCCCTTCCCCGAATCACGACCGGCGCCCCGGCGGCGAGAATCCCAGCCTGCTGGTGATCCACAACATCAGCCTGCCCCCCGGCGAGTTCCAGGGCGACGCCATCATTGATTTCTTCCAGAATCGCCTCGATATTTCCGCCCATCCCTGGTTCGAGAACATCCGCGATCTGCGCGTTTCGGCGCATTTCCTGATCCGCCGCGAGGGGACGATCGTGCAGTTCGTGCCGACGGTCCTGCGCGCCTGGCATGCGGGCGTCTCGACGTTCCAGGGCCGCGAGCGGTGCAACGATTTCTCCGTGGGGATCGAACTCGAGGGAACAGATACGCTGCCATATACGGATGCGCAGTACGAGCGCCTGATGATGCTGACGGCCGCGATCCGCGGGCGGCACCCGATCCGCCACGCCAGCGGCCATGCGGATATCGCGCCCGGACGCAAGACCGATCCGGGGCCCGCGTTCGACTGGGCGAGGTTCTGCCGGGACGGCGGCTGGGCAGCTGGCCAGCCGCCCCACCAATAACATCTGCCGCGCCCGAACGGCGGGTGGTGGCGCCTCTGGTCACAGGCGTATTCCCGTGGTCACAGGGGCGTTACAAACGTCTGGTACGATGAGACGTCGAAACGCATGAGCCCTCAAAATATGAAAAAAGCGTCCCTGCTCATCCTCCCGGCCCTCGTCGTCCTGCTCACGGCCTGCGCCCAGACGCCTTCGCAGACACCCTCCACGTCCTCGCCGACGAGCGCCGGGCACGCGATCGCGGCCGCGACCGCGACCCTGACCGCCTACGACTGGCGCCTCGCGAGCACGGCCGGCCTCAGCGGCCAGCCGGTCGTGGCCTTGCGCCCCGGCCTGGAAAGACCGCTGCGGCTCTCGTTCTCGGAAACATCCCTGAGCATCCAGGGGGGCTGCAACACGCTGTTCGGCCCGTATACGCTGGAGCCCGATGGCGGTTTGCAGGCCGGTCCTCTCGCGTCAACGAGAATGGCATGCGCGCCGGCCCTCATGCAACTGGACACCGAGATCGGGGCGCGCCTGACGGGCCGCCTGGATATCCGGATCCTCGAGGGCGCCGGCAGTCCCCAACTGATCCTGACCACGATCGGCGGGGACTCGATGACCTTCGACGGCACGCCCACGCCCCAGACGCGCTACGGCGGCCCCGGCCAGATCATGTTCCTCGAGGTCGCGCCCGAAAGCGTCGCCTGCAACCATCCCCAGATCCCGGACCATCGCTGCCTGCGTGTGCGCGAGCGCCACTATGACGCCTCGGGCATCCTGCAACCGCCCGCCAGCGACTGGCGCACGCTGTATGCCCCGATCGAAAACTACACACACCACGACGGCGAAAGCACCATCCTGCGGGTCCGGCGCTACGTCCTCAAAAACCCGCCCGCGGGCGCCTCACGGGATGCGTACGTGCTCGACCTGATCGTGCAGCGCGGCCGTTGAGCGCACCGCGGCGCGCGGTCACCCTTCCCAGCACAGGCCTGCCTGGATGTTTTCCTCCAGGAAATTCCGGACCAGGATCGAACGGCTGTTGCTGCGCCAGACGCAATGCGTCTCGGACAGAATGGCGCCATTGTCGATCGGCCGATAGACGACATTGGATTTCCACAGCCGGCTCATGGAGCGGGGCACCAGGGCCACACCCAAAGACTGGCTGACCATTTCAACAATGGTCAGCCAGTTGCGAACCTCGTGGATGATGTAGGGGCTGAAACCGGCATTCACGCAAATCGCCATGATGCGGTCGTAATAGTGAGGCGACAGTGTCCTGGGAAACAGCAGGAAAATCTCGTTCCTGAGCGCCCCCACCGGCACGACGGCAGCCTGGGCCAGCGCATGTTCCGTCGTCAGGCAGCAGACGAAGTGTTCCGCCACGAACAAGTGCGTGCTGATGCCCGCCTCGTTTTGGTGGTTGTGGACGAATCCGATATCGATCTGCTCTCTTTGCAAGGCTTTCAACTGCTCGCTGGAATTCAGCTCATGCAGCGAAACCTCGACGTCCGGGTAACGGGCGCGATAAGCATGGACCTTGTCGTGCAGCCCCCGAAACAGCATGGAACTGGCAAAACCCAGCCGCAGATGACCGATGGTGCCCTTGGCCGCGCGCTCTCCGACCCGCTGCATCTCGTCGGCATGACGCAGCAGTTGCAAGGCCTCCTGGTAGAACAGCCGCCCCGCATCGGTCAGGCTGACGCTTTTGTTGGTGCGGATGAACAACTGGAATCCCAGGTCATTTTCCAGTTGCTGGATGCTCATGCTGAGCGGCGGCTGCGAAATGTGCAATTTCTGCGCCGCCCGGCTGAAATGGAGCTCCTCGGCCACAGCGACGAAATACCGGATATGCCTGAGGTTCATCGCAGTTCGATTTTTCCAGTGAGTTACCCGAACGATATTATTAATATATCAAACAATCTACATAATATATTTTACTTATAGAACCTGCCTTGTCAACATTGTCCGGACACACCAAACGAGATCCAGACGGAGGACACGATGGGCAAGGTAGAGCTTTTTCCAATCGAAGCGGAAAGCGTGCGGACGCCGCAGATGGCGGATGTGCCGGATGCCAAAGGCATCAATGTCTTCGAGCACGATCCCGCGCTGCAGGATCTGCTGAAAGTCTACCTGCCGCAGGATCTGCTCCGGCATCTGTGGCCGCATTTCCAGGCGCTGGGCGCCGAGGTCGGCGGCAGGCTGGATGAACTGGCCAGCAGCGCGGACAGGAATCCCCCTACCCTGCAGACTCGCAATCGCCAGGGCTTCGACGAACAACGCATTCTGAAGCACCCCGACTACGTCGAACTGGAACGCAAAGCCTATTCGGAACTGGGTCTGGCCAGGATGTCTCACGCGCCCGGCGCTCTGGGCTGGCCGGACGTCATGCCGCCGATGGCCAAATACGCGCTGACATTCCTGTTCGTGCAGGCGGAGTTCGGCCTGTGCTGCCCCGTCAGCATGACCGATTCCCTGACGCACACCATGTGCCGCCACGCCTCCCCCGAGGTCATTGACCGGTATTTTCCCAATCTCACGACTCTGGACTTCGACGCATTGACCCAAGGCGCCATGTTCATCACCGAACAAGGCGCCGGTTCCGACGTTTCCAGGATCACGACCACGGCCGTGCAAAAGGATGGCAAGTGGTTCCTGACCGGCGACAAATGGTTCTGCTCCAACCCCGATGCCGGGGTCGCCATGGTGCTGGCGCACGTCCAGGGAGCCCCCGAGGGCCTGAAGGGCCTGGGCCTGTTCCTGATGCCAAGGCTCCTGGAGGACGGCACCACCAATCACTACCGCATTCTGCGCCTGAAGGACAAGATGGGCACACGCTCGATGGCCAGCGGCGAAATCGTGCTGGAAGGCGCCCAGGCGCATTTGATCGGCGATATCGGGCGCGGTTTCCAGCAGATGGCGGACATGATCAACTGGTCGCGCCTGTCCAACGGTGTGCGGGCGGCTGGCCTGATGCGCCGGGCAATGGGCGAAGCCCTGTACATCTGTCGGCACCGCCAGGCGTTCAACAAGGCGCTGATCGACATGCCCCTGCAACGCAAGCAATTGCTGAAGATGATGTTGCCCAGCGAACAGGCGCGCAGCATGATGTTCCAGACGGCCCGCGTCATGCACCTGGCCAAGCAAGGCAACCAGGAGGCGGCAAAATGCCTGCGCATCCTGACGCCGCTGATCAAGTTCCGGGCCTGCCGGGATGCGCGCAAGGTGACCGGCGACGGCATGGAAATCCGCGGCGGCTGCGGATTCATCGAAGAATGGTCCGATCCGCGGGTGCTGCGCGATGCGCACCTGGGCGCCATCTGGGAAGGCACCAGCAACATTGTCGCCCTGGACGTCATCCGGGCCATCCGGCGCAATGAGGGCCTGGAGTATCTGCGGCGCCATCTGGATGGCCTGCTGCAAGAGGCCGACCGGCTGCCCGCGCCCTCGCGCCAGGCTCTGGCCGACAAGCTGCAGACAGTCATTGCCTTCGTCACCGCCGTCACCAACGACGCGGACGAACGCGATACCCGCAAAGCGGCGTCCGCGCTCTATCACATCACCACGGCCATCTCCATGGCCTGGGAAGCCTCCCGCCTGCGGGACGAAGGCTGGGCGCGGCTGGCATGGGCGCATCTGGTATTGCGCTACCGCCTGAGCGTGGCCGATCCGCTGGCCAGCGATTATCCGGCGAAGCAACTGCCCGCCCTGGGCCGGTTGCTGGGCCAGGAACCGCTGACGCAGGCCGATGCCCTGAGCCTGTTGGCCTGATGGCCCGCCGCCGGATCGAACTCACCAGGATATCTCCATGAACACTACCGGAGCGCTGCAAGGCATCCGCGTCATCGACCTGAGCCGCGTGCTGGGAGGACCGTTCGCCGCCCAGGTCCTGGCCGACCACGGCGCCGATGTCATCAAGATCGAACCGCCGGCGGGCGACGACACCAGGCTGTGGGGCCCGCCCTTTCGCCAGGGAAGCGCCGCCTATTTTTCCGGGATCAACCGCAACAAGCGCGGCATGGTCATCGATTTCAGTACCGTCCAGGGGCAGGCGTTGCTGCGCAGGCTGCTGGAATCGGCGGATGTGCTGATCGAAAACTTCAAGATCGGCACCCTGGAGAAATGGGGCCTGGACGCGCTGACCGAGCAGTTTCCGCGCCTGGTGCACTGTCGTATCTCGGGCTTCGGCGCCGACGGCCCCCTGGGCGGCCTGCCCGGCTACGATTCCGTGATCCAGGCCATGGCCGGTCTGATGAGTGTGAACGGCAATGCCGATGGAGCGCCCCTGCGCGTCGGCTTGCCGGTGGTGGACATGGTGACGGGCATGAACGCGGCCATGGGCGTGCTGCTGGCGTTGCAGGCCCGCAACCGCAGCAACCGCGGCCAATTCGTCGAGGCGGCCCTGTACGACAGCGGCGTATCGCTGCTGCATCCACACATCCCCAACTATCTCTGGTCCGGCAAAGTCCCCCAGCGCACGGGCAACGCGCACCCGAACATCACCCCCTACGACGCCTATCAAAGCGCCACCGGCCCCATCTACATCGCCGTCGGCAACAACCGGCAATTCAGCCGCATGTGCGAATTCCTGGGGCTGGACGCCCTGCCGTCCGATGCGCGGTTCGCCGACAACGCCAGCCGCTGCGCCCATCGGCAAGCGCTGAAAGACATCCTGGAACAAGCCCTCGCCCAGCAGGACGGCCGCGCGCTCGTCGATCAGATGATCCGCCTGGGCATTCCCTGCGGGCCCATCCAGGATGTGGCCGATGTCGTCAAGCATCCCCACACCCGGCACCGCCAGATGGTGATTTCCATCGGCGATTATCAAGGCATCGCCTCCCCCATCAAACTCGGCGACACACCGGCCAGCTACCGATTGGCGCCCCCCCGGCACGGAGAGCACAGCCGCAGCATCCTGCGGGAATACGGCTTGGACGAACAAGGCATCCAGGCCTTGATCGACAGCCAGACCATCCGCGAAGCCCAGGAGGCCTGAGGCACAGGAAAAACCCATTTCCCGATAGACAGGGAAACACTGAATCAGTCCGGCGGCAGGCAACGGACTTTGCGCCTTGCATTCCGTCCCGTTGCGCAAGCGCCTGCCTGCCGCCGGACTGATTCAGTGCTTCCCAAGAACATCAATTGAGCAAACGAGACAGGTGGAGACATGAAATACTCATCCCGATCATTGACCGCGGCCGCCATTCTGGCCCTCTGGTCCGCAGCCGGCTGGAGCGCGCCCGCCCAGGAAATCAAAGTAGGCTCGGTCATTTCGCTGACCGGCAACAATGCGCGCGGCGGCCAGGGCATGCACGAAGGCATGGAAGTCGCCGTCAACGCATTCAACCAGCATCAATCGAAATACAGCATCAAACTGCTGACGATCGATGACGAATCCGACCCGGCCAAGGCGATTTCCGGCGTGGCCCAGCTTTCCTCCCAGAAAGTCGTGGCGATCACCGGCGGCGCCACATCCGATCTGGTGGCGCCGGCAGCAGCCGCCGCCAACAAGGTCGGGCTGACCTATATCACATCCGGTGGCACCAGCAAGGAATTCGTCACCCAGGGATACCGGAAATTCTTCCGGATCAACAACACGGACGGCTATGTCAAAGCCATGACGGGGTTCTTCAAGTCCCTCGACGCCAGGAACCTGGCGATCGTGTATTCGACGCAGAAATCCACCTTCGAGCTTTCCCGCATGGTCAAAGACATCATGGAGGCCAACGGCACAAAGGTGAGCCTGCACGCCTTCGATCCCGGACTGCGGGATTTCAAGCAGGTCGTCAACAAAATCAAACTGTTCGACAAACCCGACGTCATCAATGTCCTGGGCTATGAAAACGACTATGTCGGCTTTCTGCGGGCGGCCCGCATTCTGAAACCGGATGTCAAAGCCATCGTCGGCGTCTGGCAGATCGCCAACGCCAAGATGTCCAGGGAGTTCCCCGAACTGGTCAAGCATGTGTCCGGCACCGAAATGCTGCCCTATCCAGTGGCATTCCAGGATGCCGAAGGGCAGCGCTTCGAGACGGCCTTCAAGCAGCAATTCAAACGCAGCCCGGATTACCTGAACGAATACGGATACGTGCAGGCGACGCTGCTGCTCGAAGCCATCGCCCGGGCGGCGGACAAGGGCGCCCTGGACACGCCCGACGGCCTGGCCGATGAAATGCGCAAGACGGATCGGCAGACACTGATCGGCCACGTCGCCTTCCAGGACGACGGCGACAACCCGGATTTCATGCCCAATATCGGCCAGCACCAGAATGGCAAGGTCGTCCTCGTCTGGCCGCCGCAAGCCGCCAGCGGCACGCTGAATCTTCCCGGCGTCCCCTGGTAATTCCCCTATCGCATGCACTACGAAAAAGCCCGCGCCTGACGCGGGCTTCAGGAGACTCATCATGGCTGACCTGATCCTCCAGGCGCTATTTTCCGGCGTTCTGACCGGCGGCTTCTATGCGCTGGTCGCTCTGGGCCTGGCCCTGGTGTTCGGAAACATGAAAATCGTCAATCTGGCGCATGGGGAACTGATCCTGCTGGCCGCCTACATCGCCTACAGCAACGAGGCGTGCCTGGGCCTCGCCCCTTTGGTCGCCATTCCCCTGGCCATGATCATCATCTGCGCCGCCGCTGTCCTGATCTACCTGATGGTCGAACGCATCCGCATCGACCGGGAATTGAATTCCCTGCTGCTGACCTATGGCGTGGCCATTGTGCTGACCAACGCGATCCTGCTGCTCTGGAAATCCGACGTGCATTCCAGCAACACACCCTGGTTCCAGGATGCGCTGGTGCTGGGCAATCTGTACAGCATGAACAGCGAATGGCTGTTCTTCCTGGTGAGCGTCGCGCTCCTGCTGCTGGGCGCCTGGTGGCTGCGCAAAAGCTGGTACGGCCGCGCCCTGCGGGCCGTCGCCAGCAACCGGGACGCCGCCAAGCTGATGGGCGTCAACCCTCGCCAGACCGAGCTGATTTCCTTCGTCATCTCCGGGTTTCTCGCGACGTTCGCCGGCATCGCGCTGTTCAGCACCACCTTCATCCAGCCCGAGATCGGCGATGCGCTGACCATCAAGGCCTTCATCGTCACCGTGCTGGCGGGCATCGGCTCCATTCCGGGGGTGCTGCTGGGCGCCATCCTGCTGGGCATCGTCGAGTCGCTGACCACGGCCCTCTTTAGTTCATCCTTGCAGGAACTCGCCGCCATGGTGCTGTTCCTGCTGGTCCTGTTCGTCATGCCGAACGGCCTGTTCGGCCAAAAAAGGAGAACCGCATGAGCCCGAAGCGCATGGCGATTCCAGCCGTCCTGATCGTTCTCTACGGCCTCGTGCCGCTGGCGCTGGGGGACAATTTCTATCTGTACAGCCTGCTGATCGCCGCACTGGTCATCGCCGCCGTCGCCACGGCCTGGTCGCTGCTCAGCAATCTGGGCGGAATGATGAGTTTCGGCCACGCCGCCTTTTTCGGCGTCGGCGCCTACACATCCGCGCTGCTCAGCATGCAATGGCACCTGCCCGTGCTGCTCTCCATGGTGATCGCCGCGGCCTGCACCGCCCTGATCTCCCTGGCGATGCTGCCCGCCCTGCGCCTGTCCGGGGCGCATTTCGCCCTCGCCATCCTGGCGTACGCCCATATTTTCCGCATCATCGCCACCGAATGGCGCAGTCTCACCGGCGGCGCGGGCGGCCTGACGGCCATCCCCGATCTGCCCGTCATCCTGGGCGTGGATCTGAGCAGCAACACCGGCAGCTATCTGTTCATCCTGACGCTCGTGCTGCTTTTCGTGATTGCCTACCATCTGATCAGCAAAAGCCACTACGGCATGGCCCTGAAAGCCATGCACGAATCCGAGGCCGCCACCCGTGTCGTCGGGGTGAACAGCAACTGGCTCAAGACCTTGATGCTGCTGGTATCCGCATTCATGACGGGCCTGGCCGGCGCCTTCAATGCGCATCACATCAACTTTCTGGAACCCTCATACGCCTTCGACTCCAGCTGGACGCTGATCCCGATCATCGCCGCCATCTGCGGCGGCTATCGCAGCATCACCGGCCCGCTGGTGGGCGCGGTCGTGATCTACCTGCTCGACCAGTTGATCTTCAAGAACCTGATCCCCACCGGCCACCAGATCATTCTCGGCGCCGTGCTGGTCATCATGATCATTTACCGCCCCGCGGGCCTGGTCAGCCTGGCCACATTCTGGAAACGGGAGCCGCGCCATGCTTGAAATCCGCGACGTCACGATCCGATTCGGCGGCCTGACCGCCGTCAACCGGGTCGATTTCCAAATGCAGGCCAGCGAAGTCGTGGGCCTAGTCGGCCCGAATGGCGCGGGAAAGACCACGCTGTTCAATGCCATTTCAGGACTGGCGCGCCCCTCATCGGGACGAATCGTCTTCCAGAGGCGCGATATCCTGAAAATGCCCCAATACCAGCGGGCCAGGCTCGGCATCGGACGCTCCTTTCAAATCCCGCAACCGATGCACGAATTGACCGTGCGGGAAAACCTGATCGTCGCGCAACGCTTCGGCACCGGCCGGGTGGACCAGAATCAGATCGACGAGATCCTGCGGCTGATGCGCCTGGACGAGAAGGCCGACGCCGACGCGGCGACCGAGCTGGCCCTGACGGAACTCAAAGCGCTGGAAGTGGCCAAGGCGCTGGCGACCGAGCCGCAACTGCTGCTGCTAGACGAAGTCCTGGCCGGCCTGGAGGTCAACGGCAAGGCGCTGTTCATGAAGCTGTTGAAGACCATCCAACAATCGCGCGGGATCGGGATTCTGATCATCGAACACGACATCGAAACCATCATGCGGCTCTGCGACCGGGTCTGCGTGCTCAATTTTGGACAGTTGATCGCCAATGGCGACCCGGAGACTGTCTTCAAATTGCCCGAAGTCATCCGCAGCTATACCGGAGAAGCCCATGCTTAAGGCAGAACACGTCCGCGCCGGCTACGGCGACATCAACATCCTGTGGGATGTGTCCGCGACGTTCGAAACTGGCAAACTGACCACGATCATCGGCACGAACGGCGCCGGGAAAACCACGCTTCTGCGCGCCATCCTGGGCCTGATTCCCCTGAACCAGGGCCAGATCATCCTGGACGGGCAGGGGCTGGACGACCTCGGCACCTGGGATCTGATCGAACAAGGCATCGTCCTGATTCCAGAAGGCCGCATGGTATTCAAGGAAATGTCCGTCGAGGAGAACCTGCGGATGGGCGCTTATCCACACAGGACCCGCAGCCAGGTCAATCAGAACCTCGAACAGATCTACCAGCGCTTCCCCAAGCTGGGAGAGCGGCGGCGGCAACTGGCGGGCTCCCTGTCCGGCGGCGAGGCGCAAATGCTGGCCATGGGCCGGGGGCTGATGTCCGACCCGCAAATCATCCTGATTGACGAGCCGTCCCTGGGGCTGGCCCCCGTCATCGTGAACGACATTTTCAGCATCCTCGAAGCCCTCAAGGCCGAAGGCAGGACGATCGTGCTGGTCGAACAGAACACCCACCGGGCGGTGGGCATCGCCGACCATGTCTACCTGATGCAAAACGGCAAGATCATCCTATCCGAAACCGCCGATCGCATCGACCTCGACGCCTTGCACGATCTGTATTTCGCGCGGTCCTGATCCGCCCCCCCCCCCCGACAAACCGGGGCGCCGCGCAAGCCCCCGGATTGCCGCGTGGTCACGCCCCCAGCAGCAGCGCGTTCATGCGCTTGACGAACGCGGCCGGGTCCTTGAGCATCGCGCCTTCGGCCAGCATGGCCTGGTCCAGCAGCAATTCGGCCCAGTCGCCGAAAGACGCGTCGGGCTGCGCCTCGAGGCGCTTGACCAGGGGGTGACCCGGATTGACCTCGAGGATCGGCTTGACCTCGGGCGCATCCTGGCCGGCTGCCTTGAGCATACGCAGCAGATGCGGGCTGAGTTCGTGCTCGTCGACCACCACGCAAGCAGGTGAATCCACCAGACGAACCGAGGACCGGACCTCCTTGACGCGCTCGCCCAGCGCGGCCTTCAGGCGCTCGATGGTCGGCTTGAACGCCTCGGCGGCCTCGGCCTGCTGCTTTTTCTCGGCCTCGTCGGCCAGGGCATCCAGGTCCAGCCCGCCCTTGGCGACCGACGCCAGGGCCTTGCCTTCGAATTCACGCAGGTAGGACAGCATCCATTCGTCCACGCGGTCGGACAGCAGCAGGACCTCCAGACCCTTGCGGCGGAACACCTCCAGGTGCGGACTGTGGGCGGCGGCGGCGTAGGAATCGGCGCTGAGGTAGTAGATCTTGTCCTGGCCCTCTTTCATGCGGCCGATGTAATCCGCCAGGGACACGGTCTGCGCGGCGCTGTCGGACTGGGTCGACGCGAAGCGCAGCAGGCTCGCGATGCGATCCTTGTTGGCGGGGTCCTCGCCCACGCCTTCCTTGAGAACCTGGCCGAATTGCGTCCAGAATTCCGCGTATTCCTCGGGCTTGTCCCTGGACAGATCCTCGAGCAGACCCAGCACCCGCTTGGACGAGCCATCGCGGATGGCGCGCACGTCGCGGCTTTCCTGCAGGATCTCGCGCGAGACGTTCAGCGGCAAATCGGCCGAATCGACCACGCCGCGCACAAAGCGCAGATAGGCCGGCAGGAGCTGCTCGGCATCGTCCATGATGAAGACGCGCTTGACGTAGAGCTTGACGCCCCGGCGGGCATCGCGATCCCACAAGTCGAACGGCGCGCGCCGGGGAATGTACAGCAGCTGCGTGTATTCACTGCGACCCTCGACGCGGTTGTGGGTCCAGGCGAGCGGGTCCTCGAAATCGTGGGCGACGTGTTTATAGAATTCCTTGTACTGCTCGTCGCTGATGTCGGCCTTGGCCCGCGTCCACAGGGCATTGGCCTGGTTGACGGTTTCCCACTCGTCCTTGACGACCTGCTCGGATTTTTCCGCGTCCCATTCCTCTTTGCGCATCTGGATCGGCAACGAGATATGGTCGGAGTAGCGGCGCAGGATCTCGCGCAGCTTCCAGCCCGACAGGAATTCGTCCTCGTCCGCGCGCAGCGTCAGGGTGACGGTGGTGCCGCGCTCGGCCTGATCCACGGCGGATACCGAGAATTCGCCCTGCCCGTCGGATTCCCACAGCACACCCTCGGCGGCCGGCAGGCCGGCGCGGCGGCTGCGCACAGACACTTTTTCCGCGACGATGAAGGCCGAATAAAAGCCCACCCCGAACTGGCCGATGAGCTGGGCGTCCTTTTGCTTGTCGCCGGTCAGTTGGGAAAAGAACTCGCGCGTGCCGGAGCGGGCGATGGTGCCCAGATTGGCGACGGCCTCGTCGCGCGACAGGCCCACGCCGTTGTCGGCAATGGTGATGCTGCGGGCATCCTTGTCGAACGTCACCTGGATGCGCAGGTCCGCGTCGCCGGCCAGCAGCTCGGGATGGTCGATGGCCTCGAAGCGCAGCTTGTCGCAGGCGTCGGACGCATTGGATACGAGCTCGCGCAGGAAGATTTCCTTGTTGCTGTACAAGGAATGGATCATCAGGTGCAGCAGCTGTTTGACTTCGGCCTGGAAACCCAGGGTCTCGGGCGTCGTTGTCTCGGTTTGGCTCATGGTGTTCGTCATTCAGAAAAGGTCGTCGATGGCAGTGCAGGCCCGGCGGCGCGCCGTCCGCGCAGGCAACTCGAAACCCCATATGGGGTTGCCCGGGCGGGACTTCAAGCCCCCGGCGGCAGCGGCAGCCCGGGGGGCGGCGGCCGCCCGCCGTGGCCGGTCCGTTCAGGATCGGGCAGCGGCGGCTCCCACTGCGGAACATCCACCCGATAGGCCGGCCCGGTCAGCTCGGCGCCGTGGCCGCGGATGATGGCGGCGATCTTGAGCAGCACATCCTCCTGGACATTCAAATATTCGTTGTAGTCGGTGCTGACCGTGAAGGCGAGCAGGAACAGCTTGAGGGAAAAAGTCCCGCAACTGCTGAAATTGAAGGCAAAGAAATCGTGCTGCACGCCGGGGTGCGCCCGCAGCATCGTCCGCACATCGGCGACGATCGCGGGAACCGCATCGATGTCGACGTAGCGGATGTGAATATCCTCCATGATGCGCCGGTTGGTCATGCGCGTATGGTTGATGACCGGCTGGGTATTGAACATGGCATTGGGCACATAAAAGGGCTTGCGGTCGAAGCCGATCAGGCGCGTGGCGCGCCAGCCGATGTACTCGACGCCCCCCATCAGTTCCGTCCCGGGAATGATGATGTACTCGCCGACCTTGAAAGGGCGGCTGGCGAAAATCGTCAGCCCGCCCAGCAAATTGGCGACCAGACTCTGCGCCGCAAAACCGATGGCGATACCGCCCACGCCGCCGAAAGCCAATAGACCAGCGATGGAAAAACCGAGGGTCTGCATCATCATCAGGATGGCCGTCACGACGATCGAGGCGCGCGCGAGCTTGCCCACCGCGTCCGCCGCCGTCGGGTCCAGTTCGAGGCCCCGGTGCCGCGCACGCGCCATCATGTTGTCCTGCACCTGGGTAGAGACACGCAGCAGGAACCACATGAGCACGCTGATGATCGCCACATCGCGCGACGGCCCGATGGCCTGGGCCAGGGCCGAATCGCCAGCGCCCTCGCCGATATCCAGCAGGACATGAACCGCCGCCGCCAGCCCCACGACCCAGATCACGGCCTGCGCCGGCAGGCTGGCGCAGGTCAGCAGGCCATGCGCCCAGACGTGGCGCACCTCATCGACACGGCGCGCCAGACGCTCGACGACGAGGCGGACGACCAGACCGACGAGCAGCGTGCCCAGCACGACGCCAAAGACCAGGACTGCGGTATGCCATTCGCGATAGGTGGACACAAAGTCCTGGATGAGCGGGATATCCTTCAAATCGGTCCTCCATGCAATTGACCGGCGGCTGCCGGCCAGCCAAAGGAGTCAGTGTACCGACAAGCGCCGCGCAGCCCAAGACATCGGCACAGACATCAGAAACAGCAGGAAAGAACACGCCAACCGCTGAAGAATACCGCCGCATGCGCTATAAAAGACCCCGTCCCCTCGTTTGCAGGCCCACATCATGGATTCCATCACCCAGGCCGTGCTCGGCGCGAGTCTCTGCGGCGCCATGCTCGGACATGCGCATGGCCGCAAAGCCTACGCCGCCGGCGCGGTGCTGGCTACCGTACCCGATCTGGACGTCTTCATCCAGTATGCCGATCCGATCTCGGCCATGATCCACCACCGCAGTTTCTCGCATGCCCTGCTGACGCTCACCGCGCTCGCGGCCTTGCTCGCCTGGCTGTTTCGCAGCTGGCGGCCGCATCCCGCCTATGCGGGCGCATGGCTGTTCGCGGCGCTGTGGCTGACCCTCATCACCCATCCATTGCTGGACGCCTTCACGAGCTACGGCACACAGCTCTTTTGGCCCTGGCGCCCCACACCCACCGCCTGGTCGACGATTTTCATCATCGATCCGTTCTACACCCTGCCTCTGCTGGTCGCCACGCTGACCGGCCTGGCGATCGGCGCCCGGCCCCCCAGCCGGCGCATCGCCTGCTGGGCCCTGGCGCTCAGCACCGCCTACCTGGCGGGTTCCGTTGCCGCCAAAGCCGTCATCGAACACCGGGTACGCACCCAGATCGAACAGCAAGGCATCCAGATCGAGGCCATGTTCTCAACGCCCGAGCCCTTCAGCATCCTGCTGTGGCGGGTCATCGCCCGCACGGCGGACGGCGATATGATCGAAGCCGTCACCGGCCTCCTGGACCGCAAACCGGGGGAAACCCTGCGCACCCCTCTGAACCACCATCTGGCCGACACCGCCGCATCCATCCCCGCGCTGCAAGAACTCCGCTGGTTCACTGGAAACTGGCTGCGATACGACGAGATCAACGGGGAACTCGTGGCCACCGACCTGCGCATGGGCCTGGCCGCCGGACGCTATTCATTCCGTTTCCGCGTAGCCGAGCGCGATGCCGGCGGCCATTGGCAGGCAGTCACGCCAACGCGCTGGCCCGTCGAACGGGGCCTGGACGCGCTGCCGGCCGTGCTGCGACGGATCTGGACACAGGACCCGCCCCTGCCCCTGGCAGACTGGGCGCGCGAAATGGACACACCGCCGCGCGCTCAGTGACCTCCGATCATCAGTGACCGATCACAGGCGCCGGGGGCGTGGCGGCGAACGCCCGCACCACATCCAGAAAAGCGCCCAACACCGGCGAACCATCGCCCTTGCGATACAGGCAACTCAGTTCCAGATCCTTGAGCCGGGCGCTGCGCAATGGCCGGAAGGCAACGCCGGGCAGGCGCAGGTTGGCGGCTGACTGCGTGGTGACGACCGCGCCAAAACCGGCCGAAACCAGGGCCACCGCAGTCAGCACATCCTCCACCTCTTGCTCCACACGCAGCGGCACGCCTTCGGCGCGAAAGGCATCGATGACCTCCTGCGCCAGACCGCGCATGGGAACGTTGGGATAGAGGATCAGCGGCACATCGGCCAGGTCCCGGATGCGCAGGGATGAACGAGCCGCCAGGGCGGCGGATGCCTCGATGGCCACCACCAGCGGCTCGCGCAATACCGTCTCGACGGCAATGTCGGCATTTTGAGGGACCAGGCGGTTGAAACCCACGGTGATGCGGCGTTCGCGCAGCGCCTGCAACTGCGCATCCTTGGTCAGGTTGTGCAGCACGATCTTGACCTCGGGCCGCGCCTGATGAAAGCGCGCCAGGATGCGCGGAATCACATCCAGCACGCCAGAGCCGAACAAGCCCACGTCGAGCCGCCCGATCAATCCCTGGCCGGCCAGACGCGTGCGCTCGGCCGCCTGCTGTGCCAGCTCGAGCAGATTGGGCACCTCCTCGAGCAGGGTGCGGCCGGCCTCGGTCAGCGTCATGCCCTTGGGCGTGCGCAGAAACAGACGGACGCCGAGTTTTTCCTCGAGCGCCTGGATGTGGCGCGTCAGCGGCGGCTGCGACAGATGCAAACGGGCAGCGGCGCGACCGATGTGCCCTTCTTCGGCCACGGCCAGGAATTGGCGCATGTCACGCAGATCCATAAGATCTCCAGCAGGATATTTCAATACCTAGAAGGTATTAGATAAACGGAAAAATATTCTCCGATAGTATTGAAAAGCCCTTTTAGAGTCTACCCTCGGATGACAGGCGGAAAAACCAACCGGGCCCATTTCTCCATCTATCCGGATCGCCGGGATGACATCCAGGCTCGATTTCCGGCTGCGAGGGTAGAAATGATGCGGCCTGCGGCATGTCGATGCGGAAACAGTATTCAAATAACCAAAAAATGGTATTAGACGGTCTTGAAACATCACCTTATCTTTGGACCCTACGACCACAAGCGCCCCGCTCATCGAGGGCCGCTGCGCAGGAGACCAGTCCCATGCGGAAATTCGTGATCCACATCGACGACACAGGCGAACGCTACACCTGCGCGGACGATCGTTCCGTGCTCGCAGGCATGGAGGCGCTGGGCAGGAAAGGCATCCCCATCGGCTGCCGCCAAGGCGGCTGCGGCGTGTGCAAGGTACAAGTACTCAGCGGCCGCTATATCAGCCAGGTCATGAGCCGGGCCCATGTCAGCGCGCACGAGGAGGCACGCGGCTGTGCGCTCTCGTGCCGCATCAAACCCGCCAGCGACCTGCGCATCCGGGTACTCGGTCAAATGAGGAAAAACCTGTGCCGTCCCGCGCCCCCATCATCGACGGCACACACCGAAACTTCCCCAACCGTTACACATTAACCTCGAAGCCAAAGGAGACGACACATGACAATGACCGGCATTTTGCGTCCGGGCCACGCACAGATCCGTGTGCTCGACATCGAAGAATCCGTCAAATGGTATACCGAGGTCCTGGGACTGGTGCCCATGGGCCGCGATACGCAGGGACGCGCCTATTTCAAGACACGCCAGGAGCGCGACCACAACAGCGTCATCCTGCGCCAGGCCGACCGCGCAGGCCTGGACTTCTTTGGCTTCAAGGTGCGTGACACGGCCACGCTGGATGATCTCGAGAAAAAGCTCCAGGCCCACGGCGTGACCACCCAACGCATGCCGGCGGGGGATCTGCTGGAGACCGGCGAGCGGGTGCGCTTCAGGATTCCCACAGGTCATACCCTGGAGCTCTATACCGAGAAAAAGGCCGTCGGCAATGCCACGGGCTGCTTCAACCCGGACATGGACGTCATCGATCAACCCGGCATCATTCCCATCCGCATGGACCATTGCCTGATGTACGGCACGGATCTCGACGGTTCGCGGGACCTGTTGACGCAGGTGCTTGGATTCAACCTGGTCGAACGCGCCAAACTCGAGGATCGCGAAACGGACCTGGCCGTATGGCTGACCTGCAGCACCAAGGCGCATGACATCGCCTTCGTGCGCCACGGCGAGGACGACAAGCTGCACCATCTCTCGTTCCAGCTCGGCAGTTGGGAACAAGTCCTGCGCGCCGCCGACATCATGAGCAAGAACCGCGTCTCGATCGACATGGGACCCACGCGCCACGGCGTCACCAACGGTACGACGATCTATTTCTTCGATCCCTCGGGCAACCGCCTGGAGACTTTCGCGGGCGGCTATGACCACTACCCGGACATGGAGCCCATCACCTGGGCCTGGGAAGAAATAGGCGCGGGGATCTTCTATCACAACCGCAAGTTGAACGACGCCTTCCTGAGCGTGGTGACCTGAGAGGGCGCATCGCGCAGCAGTCCAAAGGTCGCGCCGCAGGCGCAGCGGGCAGCGGCGCGCCAGGTTTCTTTTCCTATCCATCGCAAGGCAGCATCATGAAAGAGTTCCTCAACTTCATCAACGGCGAGTACGTCCGCAGCGCCAGTGGCAAGACATTCGACGACATCAACCCTGTCAATGGCCAGGTGATCGGCAAGATCCACGAGGCGGGAAAGGCCGAGGTGGATGCCGCGGTGGCGGCGGCCAAGGCGGCGCTGCAGGGCGATTGGGGCAGGATCTCCATCAACGAGCGCTGCACGCTCCTCGATGCGCTGACCGCCGAGATCAACCGCCGCTTCGACGATTTCCTGCAGGCCGAGATCGCCGATACCGGCAAGCCCCGCCATCTGGCTGCGCACATCGACATTCCGCGCGGGGCCGCCAATTTCCAGGTCTTCATCGACACCATCAAGAGCGCGTCCACCGAGTCGTTCAGGATGACCACGCCCGACGGCAAGACCGCTCTATCCTATGGCGTGCGGGTGCCTCGCGGCGTGATCGCCGTCGTCTGTCCCTGGAACCTGCCGCTGCTGCTGATGACCTGGAAGGTCGGCCCGGCGCTGGCCTGCGGCAACACGGTGGTCGTCAAACCATCCGAGGAAACACCAGCCACCGCGACCCTGCTGGGCGAGGTGATGAACGCCGTGGGGATGCCCAAGGGCGTCTACAACGTCGTGCATGGCTTTGGCCCCGGCTCGGCCGGTGAATTCCTCACTCGCCATCCGGATGTCAACGGGATTACCTTCACGGGCGAAACACGCACCGGCGAGGCGATCATGAAAGCCGCCGCCGAGGGGATCCGTCCGGTCTCGATGGAACTGGGCGGCAAGAACGCCGCCGTGGTATTTGCCGATTGCGACTTTCAGGTTGCCGTCGACACGCTGACGCGCTCGTGCTTCGAGAACGCCGGCCAGGTGTGCCTGGGCACGGAGCGCGTCTATGTCGAACGCCCCTTGTATGAAAAACTCGTCGGCGCTCTCAAGGTGCGGGCCGAGGCCATGACGCCCGGCGATCCATATGACGACGCCACCAGGATCGGACCGGTGATCAGCAAAGAGCATCAGCACAAAGTGCTGTCCTATTACCGCAAGGCCGTCGAGGAAGGCGCGACGGTCGTCACCGGCGGCGGCGTGCCTGGCATGCCCGAATCGCTCAAGGATGGCTCCTGGGTGCAGCCAACCATCTGGACCGGCCTGCCCGACACGGCCAGCGTCATCACCGACGAGGTTTTCGGGCCCTGCTGCCACATCAGCCCATTCGACACCGAGGCAGAAGTCCTGACCAGAATCAATGCCAACCGCTACGGCCTGGCCACGGCTATTTTCACGCAGGACATCGGGCGCGCCAATCGCGTCGCCCAATCGATCCATGTGGGTCTGACCTGGATCAATTGCTGGTTTCTCCGCGACCTGCGCACATCGTTCGGCGGCTCCAAGCAATCCGGCATCGGGCGCGAAGGCGGCTTGCACTCCTTCGAGTTCTACACCGATCTGCGCAATGTGATGGTCAAGTTCTGAAATCCTCTCTCATCGCACAAAAAATGATGAAACAGACCCTGCTCACGACCCTGAGCGATCAACTGTACGCAGCCCTGCGCGAATGCCGGACCCTGGCGCCATTGACGCAGCAGCATCCCGATCTGACCGTGGACGACGCCTATGCCATCCAGCAGCGGATCATGGTGCGGCGTCTGGCCGCGGGCGAGAAGGTCATCGGCAAAAAGGTCGGCGTGACCAGCCAGGCGGTGATGGACCTGCTGGGCGTATTCCAGCCCGACTTTGGCTGGCTCACCGACGCCATGGTCTACAACGAAGGCGAGGCCATTGCCGCGAACACGCTGATTCAGCCCAAGGCCGAGGGCGAGATCGCCTTCTTGCTCAGGAAAACCCTCAAGGGTCCGGGCGTGACTGTCGCCGATGTGCTCGCCGCAACCGAAGGCGTGATGGCCTGCTTTGAAATCGTCGACTCGCGCATCCAGGACTGGCAGATCAAGATCCAGGACACCGTGGCCGACAACGCCTCCTGCGGCGTCTTCGTGCTCGGCGACCGCCTGGTGGATGTGCGCGATGTCGACCTGGCCACCTGTGGCATGGTGCTGGAGAAAAACGGCGAGATCGTGGCCACCGGCGCAGGCGCGGCCGCCCTGGGCCATCCCGCCAACGCCATCGCCTGGCTGGCCAACACCCTGGGGACGCGCGGCGTCGCGCTGGAGGCTGGCGAGGTCGTGCTGTCGGGATCGCTCGCCAGTATGGTGCCGGTCAAGGCCGGCGACAACCTGCGCGTGAACATCGGCGGCATCGGCGGCTGCTCGGTGCGCTTTGTCTGAAAAAACCAGACCTGCGCAGCGACGGAAATTCACCGGAGATTTCGAATGAGCCAGAAAATCAAATGCGCCCTGATCGGCCCGGGCAACATCGGCACCGACCTGCTCGCCAAGCTGCGGCGCAGCCCGGTGCTGGAACCCGTCTGGATGGTGGGCATCGACCCCGAATCCGACGGCCTCGCCCGCGCCCGCGAGATGGGCATCAAAACCACCGCCAAAGGCGTGGACGAGCTGATGCGGCACATCAAGGCCGACGGCGTGCAAATCGTCTTCGATGCCACCAGCGCCTACGCGCACGCCGAGAACTCGCGCAAGGTCACCGGGCAAGGCGCCATGATGATCGACCTCACGCCCGCGGCCATTGGCCCTTACTGCGTCCCTCCCGTCAACATCAAGGCGCACGTGGGCCAGCGCGAAATGAACGTCAACATGGTCACCTGCGGCGGTCAGGCCACCATTCCCATGGTCGCCGCCGTCAGCCGCGTGCAGCCCGTGGCCTACGCCGAGATCGTCGCTACCGTCTCCAGCAAATCCGCAGGCCCGGGCACGCGCAAGAACATCGATGAATTCACCCGAACCACCGCCGGCGCGATCGAAAAAGTGGGCGGCGCACAAAAAGGCAAGGCCATCATCATCATCAACCCGGCCGAGCCCCCGCTCATCATGCGCGACACCGTGCATTGCCTCACCGCAGGCGAACCCGACCAGGCCGCCATCACCGAGAGCATCCACGCCATGCTGGCCGAAGTGCAGAAATATGTGCCCGGCTACCGGCTCGTCAACGGCCCGGTCTTTGACGGCAAACGCATCAGCATCTATCTGGAGGTCGAAGGCCTGGGCGACTACCTGCCCAAATACTCGGGCAACCTGGACATCATGACCGCCGCCGCGGCGCGCACCGCCGAAATGTTCGCCGAGGAGCTCCTGGCCGGGCGCCTAAGCCTGCAAAATGCCGCTGCTTGAAAACGCGCGCCCCAAAAAGGACACCCCATGAGCATCAAAAACCAGCAAGTCACCTTGCATGAAATGGCACTGCGCGACGGCATGCACCCCAAGCAGCACCAGATCACGCTCGAACAGATGAAATCCATCGCCACCGCGCTGGACGACGCGGGTATGCCCCTGATCGAAATCACCCACGGCGACGGCCTGGGCGGCGGCTCGGTCAATTACGGTTTTGCCGCGCACACCGACGAGGAATACCTCCAGGCGGTCGTGCCCCTCATGAAACACGCCAAGATTTCGGCTCTGCTGCTGCCCGGCATCGGCACCGTCGACCACCTGAAGATGGCGCACGCAGCGGGTGTACACACCATCCGCGTGGCCACGCACTGCACCGAGGCCGATGTCTCCGAGCAGCACATCACCCTGGCGCGCAAGCTCGGCATGGACACCGTCGGCTTCCTGATGATGAGCCACATGAGCAGCCCCGAGGGCCTGACCAAGCAGGCCCGGCTGATGGAGAGCTACGGCGCCAACTGCATCTACATCACCGACTCCGCCGGTCATATGCTGCCCGATGATGTCCGCGCCCGCCTGGGCGCGGTGCGCGATGCGCTCAAGCCCGAGACAGAATTGGGGTTTCACGCGCACCACAACCTGGCCATGGGCGTGGCCAACTCCATCACCGCCATCGAGATGGGCGCCAACCGCATCGATGCCGCGTCCGCCGGCCTGGGCGCCGGCGCCGGCAACACGCCAATGGAGGTGCTGGTCGCGGTGCTGGACATGATGGGGGTGAAAACAGGCGTGGACGTCTTCAAGATCCAGGACGTGGCCGAGGACCTGATCGTACCCATCATGGATTTTCCGATCCGCATCGACCGCGATGCGCTCACCCTGGGCTACGCGGGCGTGTACGGCTCTTTCCTGCTGTTTGCCAAGCGCGCCGAAAAGAAATACGGCGTGCCCGCGCGCGAGATCCTGGTCGAGATGGGCCGCAGAGGCTGCGTCGGCGGCCAGGAAGACATGATCGAAGACACGGCGCTGACACTGGCGCGCGCGCGTGGCCTGAAGGTAGCGTAAGCACAAAGAGGATACCTCATGACCCTGGACCCACAAACTATCGAACGCCTGGCGGAACATCTGGAAAACTGCCAGCGCGAAGCCCGCGATACACCCAAGATCACCGACGAACACCCCGGGATGGACTGGGACGACGCCTATGCCATCCAGGACGCCATCCTGGCGCGCAAACTCGCGCGCGGCGCGCGCGTGGTCGGTCTCAAGGCCGGCCTGACCTCGCACGCCAAGATGCGCCAGATGGGCGTGACCGATCCGGTGTTCGGCTTCCTGGTCGATGAGTTCGCCGTCCCGGAAGGCGCGGCGATCAAGACGGGCGCACTGATCCATCCCAAGGTCGAACCCGAGATCGCCTTCGTGCTCAAAACCGCGCTCAAGGGGCCGGGCTGCCACATCGGCGCGGTGCTGGCCGCGACCGACTACGTGCTGCCCGGCATCGAGGTCATCGACAGCCGCTACCGCGATTTCAAGTTCGACCTGAAAAGCGTGGTGGCCGACAACACCTCGGCAGCCCGCTTCGTCATCGGCGGCCAGCCCCTGCGCGCGCGGGATGTGGACCTGCGCACCGTGGGCCTGGTGCTCGAGAAAAACGGTGAACCGGCGGCCCTCGGCGCGGGCGCGGCGGTGCTGGGCCATCCGGCGGCGGCCATCGCCATGCTGGCCAACCACCTGGGGCGGCGCGGCCGAGAGCTTCCCGCCGGCAGCCTCATTCTCTCGGGCGGCGCCACCGAGGCGGTGGCTGTGGCCGCGGGCGACAACGTCAGCCTGCGCGCGCAAGGCATGGGCAGCGTGTCCATCCGTTTCGAATAACAAGGAGCAGCCCCATGCCATTTGCCCAGATCTATCTGCTCGAAGGCCGCACCGAGGATCAAAAAAAAGCGGTGATCGAAAAAGTCACCCAGGCGCTGGTCGAGGCCATCGGCACGCCAGCGGCCAATGTCCGCGTCTGGATCCACGATGTGCCCAAAGAAAACTGGGGCATTGCCGGCGTCAGCGCCAAGGAACTGGGGCGCTAGTGTAGTGTTCGACGCTAGGAACGCTCTGAAGCTTGCGCAACAGGATTTGCAGCGCGGCAGGCCGCCCATTGCGCCGCGTCTGCGGCGCGGGACTCGAGAAATCCCTTGTCCCATCAGGAGAAATTGGCAGCCAGTCGATCAGGCGGGGTAACATTGGGCAGGAACGCTCAATCGTACTGAATCATGCCCTCCATCCCCCGCCCGATCGACACAGCAATCCCACGCCAGCGCCGCCGCGCGCTCCTGGGCCTGCTGCCCGCCATCGCCCTGGCCGGGGCTCCCGCCGCGCGCGCCTTCGCCGCCGAGGGCCCGCGCGCGCGCCTGGTCCTGTCGGGGCCGCCGGCCACGGTTTCCTTTCCCCTGATTCACATGATGGAATCCGGCGCCCTGGCGTCGGTTGCACAGAAAGTCGAGTTCCACCTCTGGACCAACCCCGACCAGTTGCGGGCGCTGGCGATCGAGGGCGCGGCCGACGTCATGGCGGTGCCCTCGAACGTCGGCGCCAATCTGTACAACCGGGGCGTCCCGCTGACGCTGCTGAACATCTCGGTGTGGGGCATGCTGTGGATGATCTCGCGCAACCCCGACATGCATACCCTGGCCGACTTCCGCGGGCTCGAGATCGCTCTGCCTTTCCGCGCCGACATGCCCGACATTCTGTTCAGCCTGCTGGTCAGGCGCCAGGGCCTGAACCCCCGGACCGATTTCAAGATCCGCTACGTCGCCACGCCCATGGACGCCATGCAGTTGCTGCTGACCCGGCGCGTGGACCACGCGCTGCTGGCCGAGCCCGCCGTTTCCATGGCCCTGCGTAAAACCCACTCCTTCCCCATATCGATCGTCGCGCCCGAGCTCTATCGCAGCGTCAGCCTGACCGAGGAATGGGGCCGCGTGCTCTCGCGCCCGGCGCGCATCCCGCAGGCGGGCATCGCCGCCCTCGGCCCGGCGCGCGAGGACCCGGCGCTGATCGCCGCCGTGCGCGAGGCCTATGCCCAATCGCAGGCCTGGTGCGACGCCAATCCCCAGGCATGTGGCGAACTGGTCGCGCGCCACATCGAGATGGTCACACCCGAGGCCGTGGCCGACGCCATCCAGGCGTCCGTGCGCCACCTGACCACCGCGCACGAGGCGCGGGCCGAGCTGGAATTCTTCTTCGAGCAATTGCTCGCCGACCAACCCGGTCTGGTCGGCGGCAAACTGCCCGACGCGGCTTTCTACGCTTGAACCGGGCCGCCATGGATTACACGACCGACCAGTCGCGGCCAGGACGCTTCACGCGCGCGGCCGGCGCGGTCCTCGCGTACCTCTGGAGCGGCTGGGGCGCCATCGCCAGCCTGATGCTGTTCTGCGCCGTCTGGGAATGGGGCGCGCAGGCCTACGGTTCGCTCATCCTGCCCGGTCCCCTGGAAACCCTGCAACGCCTGACCGCCATGATCGGCCAGGGCGACGCACGCCCGGAACTCGTCATCTCGGCCCGGCGGGCGCTGACCGGACTGGGCCTGGCGCTGGGCATCGGCAGCCTGCTGGGCTTCATCGCGGGCCGTTCGCTGACCGCGGCCATCATCTCGCGGCCGCTGGCCACGGTGCTGATGGGCATGCCGCCGATCGCCTGGCTGGTCCTGGCGATGCTATGGTTCGGCATGGGCGACGCCACCCCGGTCTTCACGGTCTTCGTCGCCTGCCTGCCGGTGGTCTTCGTCGGCGCCCTGCAAGGCGCGCGCACCCTGGACGGCGGCCTGCGCGACATGGCGCGCGCCTACCGCCTGCCCTGGCGCATGACGCTCACCGACCTGTACCTGCCGCACATGGCGTCCTATCTTTTCCCATCCTGGGTCACGGCCCTGGGCTCCTCCTGGAAAGTGGTCGTCATGGCCGAGCTGCTGACCACCCCCGACGGCGTGGGCGCCGCCCTGGCGGTATCGCGCGCGCAACTGGACACACCGACCTCCATGGGCTGGATCCTGGCGGTGCTCGGCCTGCTGCTCGCCTTCGAATATCTGTGCCTGGAACCGCTCAAGCGCACGGTCGAGCGCTGGAGGGCAGCATGAGCCTGCTGCGCATCGAGGGCCTGACGCACCGCTTCGGCCTCACCGAGGTCCTGTCCCGGATCGAGCTGCGCCTGCCCGCCGGCGAGACGCTGGCGCTGGTCGGCCCCTCGGGCTGCGGCAAGAGTACCCTGCTGCACCTCGTGGCCGGCCTGCTGGTCCCCTCGGAAGGCCGCATCGACCACACCTATCGCAACATCGCCTGCATGTTCCAGCAAGCCCGCCTGATGCCCTGGAAAAACGCGATCGACAACATTGCCCTGGGCCTCAAGGCTCGCGGCATGGCCGCCCCGGCACGGCGCGCGCGGGCGGCGGAACTCGCCCGCGCGCTGGGCCTGGACGCCGACGACCTGCGCAAATATCCGCAGGAACTCTCGGGCGGCATGCAAAGCCGCGTGGCCCTGGGCCGCGCCCTGGCGATCGAACCCGACCTGCTCCTGCTCGACGAGCCTTTCTCGGCCCTGGACATTGGCCTGAAACTCAGCCTGTACCGCCACCTGCGCGATGAAATCGCCCAACACGGCGCCGCCGTCCTGATGATTACCCACGACCTGATGGAGGCCGTGCGCCTCGCCGACCGCATCATCATGATGGCGCCGGACCCGGGGCGCGTGGTCCGCGAATTCCCCCTCGAACAAGCGCACGCCCAACGCGACGATGCCTGGGTCTACCAGACCACCGGCGCGCTGATGCAGGCCGCCGAGGTACGGCTGGGCTTCGGCCTGGATCAGGCGCCCGCGGGCGGACTCACGGCCGAACCCCCGGCACGGCACCCTGCGGGCTGCGCGCCATGAAAACCAGCCATCCCGTCTTCATGTGCGGCTTCCGGCCGTTCTTCGTGCTGGTCGCCGCCAGCGGCATCCTGCTCGTGCCCGTGTGGCTGCTGGTACTCACGGGCGCCGTGCCCGGCTGGCAGCCCGCCGGCGGCATCATCGCCTGGCACGCGCACGAATTGATCTACGGTTTCGGCATGGCCGCCGTCGCGGGCTTCCTGCTGACCGCTATCCCGGAATTCACGCACAGCCCGGCCATCGGACCCGGCCCGCTGCGCGGACTGACGCTGCTCTGGCTGGGTGGCCGCCTGGCCTATGCGGCCTCCGCCGGCTGGCCGGACGCCATCGGCCTGTGGCCGGCGGCGATATGCGATCTGGCGCTGGCGGGCGCCCTCCTGGCGCAGCTCGCCCCCGCCCTGTGGCGCGACCCGCAGCGCCGCCACCTTGGTTTCGCCTACGCCCTGGCGGCGCTCATCCTCCTGCACATCGGCTTCTATGTCTCGGTCGCCCGGGGGGGCGACACCATTGCCTGGCTGCGCGCCGCCGTGGGCATATTCATGATCCTCATCGTCATGGCCGGCAGCCGCGTCTCGATGAACGTCGTCAATGCCCGCATCGAGGCCGGCCGCCCCGGCGAACCGCCCCAGGGGGAGGTCGGCTACCTCGCCCGGCCGCCGCGCCGCAATCTCGCGGTGTTCTGCATCGGCGCGGCCAGCGCCGTGGAGTTCCTGGCCGGCCCGGGCCTGGTCACCGCCTGGGTGGCGCTGGCCGCCGCCGCCGCCATGCTCAATCTGCTCAACGACTGGCACGTGGGCCGGCCGCTGCTGCGCCGCTGGGCGCTGATGCTCTACGGCGGCTACTGGCTGATCGGCCTGGGCTACGCCGCCATGGGCCTGTCCTGGCTGGGCCTGCCCATCACCGCCTCGGCGGGCCGGCATCTGCTGATGGCCGGCGCCATGGCCCTGAGCACCCTGACGATCATGTGCATCGCCGGCCGGATCCACGCCGGCCTGTGGCTGGACCGCCGCCGCTGGGCGCCTGCCGCGGCCATCGCCCTGGTCCTGGCCGCCGTCCTGCGCGCGGCATCGGGCGCCGCCGCCGCGAGCGCCTGGACCCTCCCCCTGCTCGTCCTCTCGGGCCTGATCTGGTCGGCGGCCTTTGCCCTCTACCTGTGGCATGCCGGCCCCACGCTGGTCGGCCCCCGCAGCGACGGGCAGTCAGGTTGCGCGGAGCCTTTGCAGGACAACACCAGTTCCGGGTGCTGAACGGCCCCAGGCGCAACGTGCCCCAAGGCGCCCGATCAGGCAAAATAGAGCTTCTCCATTCTCTGCACAGGAGGCAGGCATGCCCAGTTTCGATGTGGTTTCCGAGGTCGACAAGCACGAATTGAGCAACGCGGTCGACCAGGCGAACCGCGAGCTGGCCACCCGCTTCGACTTCAAGGGCGCGGACGCCAAGTTCGAACTCGACGGTTTTCTGGTCACGCAATCGGCGCCCAGCGCCTTCCAGCTCAAGCAAATGCTCGATATCCTGCGCGGACGGCTGTCGGCGCGCGGCATCGACGTGCGCTGCATGGAACTCGACGATCCCCTGGAAAACCTGGGCGGCGCCCGCCAGAAAATCACGATCCGCCAGGGCATCGAGCAAGCAACTGCGAAAAAACTGATCGCCGCCATCAAGCAGGCCAAACTCAAGGTCGAGACCCAGATCAACGGCGACAAACTGCGCGTCAGCGGCAAAAAACGCGATGACCTGCAGCAGGCCATCGCCCTGCTGCGCAAGACCGATGTGGACCTGCCGCTGCAATATCAGAATTTCCGCGACTGAGCCGGCTGGACTGGCCAATACCATGAACCCCCCGGCCTCCCGCTACCGCCGCCTCGCCGCGCTGGTCGCGGCGGCCATGCTGGCGCTGTCGGCGCCGCGGATCGCTGCGGCGGCGGAAAATGCCGGCGCCCTGCCGGCCAAGGCCGATACACCGTTCACGATCCAGCGCATCGCCACCTTCGATGAACCCTGGGCCATCGCCTTCCTGCCCGACGGCCGGCTCCTGGTCACGGAAAAGGCCGGCCGCCTGCGCATCGCCACGCAGGCCGGCGCCGTCCATCCCATCGACGGCGTCCCGGACGTCCAGGCGCGCGGCCAGACCGGCCTGCACGACATCGCGGTCTCGCCGCATTTCGCGCAAGACCGGACACTCTATTTCACCTTCGTCGCGCCCGCGCGCGGCGGCGGCGCCCTCACGCTCGCCCGGGCGCGGCTCGACGAATCAGCAGCAGGCGCGCACCTGCAGGGCCTGCAAATCCTGTGGCGCCAGGAGCCTGCCGGCGGCCGGGGCCATCCCGGCAGCCGCATCGCCTTTGCGCCCGACGGGCAGCACCTCTTTCTGACAGTCGGCGAACGCCAGGATTCCGATACTGCCCAGGACCCGGACCAGGCGCGCGGCAAGGTGCTGCGCATAAACCTGGACGGCTCCGTCCCGGCGGACAATCCCGCCGCCGATGCCGGCGGCATCCAGGCCCTGACCTGGACCACCGGCCACCGCAATCCCTACGGCCTGGCCTTCGCCCCGGACGGCAGGCTCTGGGAGCACGAAATGGGGCCGCGCGGCGGCGACGAGCTGAACCTGATCGAGCCGGGCAGGAACTACGGCTGGCCCCTGGTCTCCAACGGCAAGCACTACAGCGGCCTGCCCATCCCGCGGCACGATACGCGCCCGGAATTCCAGGGTCCGGTCCTCTACTGGACGCCGGTGATCGCACCGGCCGGACTGGCCTTCTACCAGGGCGGCCTGTTCCCCGAATGGAATGGCTCGGCCCTGATCGGCGGCCTGGTGGCCAAAGGCCTCGTGCGCATCACCATCGACGGCGCAGGTCACGCGCGCCAGGCCGATCGATGGACCCTGGGCGAGCGCATCCGCGATGTGGCGGTGGCGCCGGACGGCGCGATCTGGGTCATCGAGGATGGGCGCGGCGGCGGCTTGCTGCGGCTGGCGCCGAAAGACCGGCAATAGCGTTCCGCCCGGTCGCGGACAGCTGCAAGGATAAAATGCAAAAACAACCACTTTTGCAACATGACTAATAAGAGGCACCCCGTGTTTCCGCAACGATTGATCGATGGCTATACCACTTTCCTCCACCAGCGGCTGCAAACCGAGCGCACCCGCTACCAGGAACTGGCGGAAAGAGGGCAGCACCCTGAGATCATGGTCATCGGTTGCGGCGACTCGCGCGTCTCGCCGGAAACGATTTTCGACGCAGGCCCCGGCGAAATGTTCGTGGTCCGCAATATCGCCGCCGTCGTGCCGCCCTGTGAGTCCTATACCGACGACTCGTTCCACGGCACCAGCGCCGCCATCGAATTCGGGGTCAATGCACTCGAGGTCAAGCACATCGTCATCCTCGGACACGCCAGTTGCGGCGGCGTCGCGGCCTTCGCCAACCAGGCGGCCCCGCTCAGCAAACGCGACTTCATCGGCAAGTGGATGTCGCAGATCGCCCCCGTCGCCGACCGCCTCGGCCCCCAGGGGGAAAACCGCGCCGAGTGGATCCAGCGGCTCGAATGGGGCGTGATCGAATACAGCATGAACAACCTCCTGACCTTCCCCACGGTGCGCGAGCGCGTCAAGGCCGGCCTGCTGACCATCCACGGCGCCTATTTCGGCGTGGCGACCGGCCTGCTGTTCATGCGCAACCCGGAAACCGGCCGCTTCGAGCCTTACCAGGAGCCTGCCTGAGCCGCATGGTGAAACCCGCCGGCCTTTCGGCCGGAGAACGGCCCTCCTGACGCCGAAATGGAGCGGATCGCGGTCCTCAGGACTCGATGTTCGCGGGCCTGGAGAGATCCGCCCACTGCGCATCGACCAACTGCGCAAGCCGCTCTGGCGAGATTCTCACCATCGAATTGAAGGACCCGGCCGCCGGCATGACAATGTCGTATTGCCGCAAGGACACATCGCAATACACCGGCAAAGGCGTCGCCAGCCCGAAGGGGCATACGCCACCCACGCGGTGGCCGGTCACGGCAAACACCGACTCGGCATCCAGCATCGTAGCCTTGCCGCCGAAGCACTCGCGCATCTTGCGGTTGTCCAGGCGCGCATCGCCGCTGGCGACCACCAGCACCACACGCTCGCCCACCTTGAGCGAAAGCGTCTTGGCGATCTGGCCGGGAGACACCCCATGCACCTCGGCGGCCAGAGCGACCGTCGCGGTATCGCGCTCGGTCTCGATCACCTCGAGATCGGGCGCATGCCGGGCAAGAAACTGCTTGGCGGATTCAAAGCTCATCGTAGAATTCCAAAAGACCCGCGAAAGCGTATCTTTAACATACCGAGGCTGCGCAACCCAAACGGCCCGCCGCAGTCTATTCCCCTCGGTTCGGCCTCCGGCCATCACGGAGCCGGGCCCAACCCCCTCGGAGCATACCCCCATGAAATCCTGGTTGACGATGATCGCCCTGGCAAGCGCCTCCCCCCTCGCACTGGCCACCGGCCCCGCCCTCATCGTCCACCAGGACCCCAACTGCGGATGCTGCGCCGGCTGGGTCGAACACATGCGGGAATCCGGTTTCGACGTCACGGCCATTCCATCGACGGCCATGGTTTCGATCAAAGAAAAACTGGGGGTCCCCGCGCACCTGGCCTCCTGCCATACCGGAGTACTGCGCGACACCGGCCAGATCGTCGAGGGACATGTCCCCGCAAACGCCGTACGCAAACTGCTGGCCGACCCATCGATCCGAGGCGTCGCGGCGCCCGGTATGCCCCTGAACGCACCGGGCATGGGCGAACTGGATGGCAACCTCGTCACAGTGGATTTCGAAGGCAAGCCGTTTTCCAGGGACTGAACAAAGCCCGCCCAAGGACTGTGCGCGACGGATCAATGGAGCATGGGCCTCTGCGGCAATGGCGCAACGAAATGGCGCAATCCGCCGGCCATCGCCAGCCCGAACCGGCAAAAATCGGTTTTCCGCGAGAAGCCCGCGATCAGCGCCACCATGCCCATGCGCAGATCCTGGAAATATAGAAAGGAACCCACCCGCCCCATGCCGCATATGGCGCCATGATAAAGGCTGCTATCGGCATACTGCATGATCGCGGGCAGCTGGAAATCCCCCTCGGGATCGGCCGCCATGATTTTACAGACGGCGTCGACCACGGGCGGCAAATGCTCGTGATAGCTCTGGCGAGACCCGGCGATGAAGCCAGGCGCCGATGAAAGATCACAGAACCGGTCCCAGGCGACATTCAATTGCCGGGCCCCTTGCATGGTGGTCTTGAGCCTGTCCAGCTCAACCTGAAGCGTCATGGCGATCCCCCTGGATGAAAGTGACAAGGATGCTGCGTGCGTCCTCGTCAGCTTATCCGGAGGACGGCTGAAATGGAGGGATGGTTGCGATCAAAATATCCACTGCGAATACTACGCAACTGATTGAGATATTCCAAAACCGGGCAAAGCAGCGATCAGTGTTATCCCTGATGCGATTTGTAATTGCGATAACTGACTGATCAATGGCGCCAAGAGAAGATAGGAAAGCAGAAAAATAACGGAGACGCCACACGCCGGCGAAAAGGCATCGCCCAATACCGGCGGCATGGCAAACAAATCCAAAAATCCTCGTCCTCCCACGCAACCCGCGGGGATCTCCGCCAACGACATATGATGCCGCAAGGAAAGACGATGGAACTGCCGCGCGATCAAAACCCTGGATTCGCCCTTCATTGAATCCGTCGTCATTCTATTTCCCAGGTGCCAGGCACATGAGCCTATCCTCAAAAACCGCCACGGTGGAATCCTCCACCGCCCATGAATCCGAACAGAACGCCATCTGGAAAAAAATCAGCTGGCGCATCATACCGATCGTTCTCATTGCCTACGTCATGGCGTTCCTGGATCGGATCAATGTCGGCTACGCCAAATTGACCATGCAATCGGATCTGAGTTTTTCCGATGAAGTCTATGGCCTCGGCGCTGGGATTTTCTTCTTGAGCTATCTGCTTTTCGAGGTGCCCAGCAATCTCTGGATGGAACGCCTCGGGGCGCGCTTGACATTCGTTCGCATCATGGTGCTTTGGGGGCTGACTTCAGCGGCCACCGCCTTGGTGACCACGCCGGCCCAGTTCTACATCGTCCGGCTGCTGCTTGGCATGTTCGAGGCCGGACTTTTCCCCGGGGTGATTCTATACCTGACCTACTGGTACCCAAGCGCCCGGCGCGGACGCGTGACCGGATTATTCCTGTTCGGCATCCCCATTGCCGGGATCATCGGCAGCCCGCTGTCCGGTTGGATACTCAAACATTTCGATGGCATCGGCGGCTGGCATGGATGGCAATGGATGTTCGTGCTGGAGGGGCTTCCCACGGTATTGCTGGGCTTTCTCGTCTACGCCGTCCTGGCGGATCGCCCGGAATCCGCGCGCTGGCTGACCGATAAAGAAAAGGCGATCGTCCATGACGTCATGACGGCCGACCAGGCGGGCCACAATCCAGCCGCCGCGCATGGCGCCGGGCTGAAAGCCGCCCTGCTCGACAGCCGCACATGGATCATGGCGTTCGTCTACTTTACGTGCGCCTGCGCTGTTTACACATTGACCTTCTGGCTGCCCACCATGGTAAAAGGCCTGGGGGTTTCCGATATCAGCCTCGTCGGCTGGTACACCGCCATTCCCTTTGGTTTCGGCGGCCTGGGGGTCCTGTTGCTCAGCTACAGCTCGGACTACTTCCGGGAGCGGCGCTGGCATGTCGCCAGCACCTTGATCGTTGGCTCGCTCGTGCTGTACAGCACTCAATTCGTGGGCGGCGGATTGGTTGTTACCTTGACCCTCCTGTCCATCGCCTCATTCTTCATTTTTGCATGCGCTTTGTTCTGGTCCATCCCCCCGACCTATCTGAGTCCGAAAACAAGCGCGGCGGGAATCGCCATCATCAGTTCGATCGGGATATTGGGCGGTTTTGTCAGTCCAACCCTCATCGGCTGGCTCAAGACCCTCACGGGCAGCATGGAATCCGGCCTGCTCGTCATGACATTGATTATCTGCCTGGGCGGCCTGACGGTATTGTTCACCATTCCCCGCGCCGCGCTGCGCGTCGGGCGGTAAAGAATCCCGGTCTTTCAGCCGGCGCCTCTCTGCCACCATGCGAGAGGCGCCCACGGCATCTCATCGGGACTCCGTCAAGGAGCCACTGAATATGCCTCCGCTCGAAGCAACCACGAACTGCCTGAGCGCCTGCAGATCGAGCACCCTCAAACCGCCATACTCGATTTCGATCATGCCCTCCCCGGCAAGACGGCGCAATGCAGCATTACAGCGCGGCCGCGAAATCCCCGAAAGATTGGCGATCTCCTCCTGCGATACCTTGAGGTGCGGATCGCTCCCGGGATACAGCCAGGGATGAAACAACCCGACCAGCGCCCAGGCGACATTGACATCCGGCCCCAGCAGATGGGATGCGGAAAGATTGCCAATGAACCATTGCATGCGCTCGTTTATCTGACGCAATAGAAAGTCCGAAAAACTGCGCTCATGCGCATGAAGCCAGATGAATGTTTCGATCGGCATCAACGCCACCCGGCTGGGACGCAGCGCAATGATGTCCGCCCTGTGAGGGGTTCCGAGCAGCAAAGCCCCTTCCTCGAACCAGCTACCTGCCGACAATCCGCCCAGCGTGACGGATCGCCCATCCCGATGGGAAACAGACCACTTCAGCAGCCCGTCCACCGCGCCATACCAGAATCTCGGCGCCTCGCCGCAACGGCACAGCACGCCCCCGGTGGGGATATTGACCTGGCCCATATTCATGCGCACCCGCTCGCGGGCCATCGCCGTCAGCTGCGGATACCATGCGGAAAATTCAAGGAGACCATCCAAAGTCAGAGTGCCTCTTTTCATTATTCACGCCGACGCCTGTTCGCAGGCAATCCACCGCCAAATGATTATCAACATATTCTAATAATAGAATTGCCCCCCTAACGGGCGGCAGTATACCTCCGGAATATGCGCAAAATCAAAAGAAAATCCGCCGCACAAGCGGCGCCAGCAGCACATTGAGCGCACCCACGATCATCATCACCAAAGAGGCGACCACGGTCTGGACCGCGCCGAACTGGCGCGCCTTGGCGACGCCGCTGCCGTGCGCCCCGCCCCCAAAAAGGGCGCCAGCCGCCATCTTGCTGCGCATACGCGGCAGCAAACGCAAAACAAGGTCGCCCACAAACATACCGCTGACGCCGGTCAACAGCACGAACAGCGAAGCCAGGTCGGGCGAACCGCCCAGGGCCCGCTCGGCCTCCATCGCGAAAGGCGTAGTCACCGAACGCACGGCCAGACCCTTTTGCAATACCTCCGACAAACCAAAGGCCCGCGCCAGCCAGACGGACGAGCAGATCGACACCAGGCTGGCCACGACCACACCCGTCGCGATCGACAGCCAGTGCTTGCGCAACAGGACCTGATTCTCGTAGAGCGGCACCGCGAAGGCCACTGTGGTCGGCCCCAGCAGCCACACCAGCCAATGCGTCTGCGAGATGTACTGGGCATAACTGACCTGGGCCAGTGCGGCCAGCACGATCAGCACGGCCGGCGTGGCCACCAGCGGCATCAGCAGCGGGTGCGGATACCGGCAATACAGACGTTTGTTGATCCAATAACAGACCAGAGTGACCAGCAACGACAGCAGGCCAATGACGTCATGGAACATAAGGACTTACTCCTTGGCGCGGGCCGCGGCGCGCAAAGAACGGCGGCGCGCCAGCCACAACTCCAGGTGATGGACCCGATCCACGGCCAGCGCGGTGACCGTCATGACACAGACCGTGCTGATCAGGATCACAGCCAGGATACGCAAGCCCTGGCTGACGATCAGATCCGGGTATTGCCGAACCACCAGGACGGCCGGCACAAAAAACAGCAGCATCTCGGCCATCAGCCAACTGGTGCCGCTTTGCAGCCAGCCGGGCTTGACCAGGCCGCTGAACAGCCCAGCCGCCAACAGGGAAAAACCGATCAGGCTGGCCGGCATGCTCCAGCCGAAACGGCTGCGCAATACATCCATGGTCAGCCAGATACCGCTCAACAGACCGACTTGCAGCACGACCTTGGCGGCCCCGAAAGTGGCATGCATGGGATGCAATGAACGCATGGCAGAACGTGAAAAATTCGACATGCATCCATTCTAGGGTCCGCCTTTTGATTCTTAAAATGAATTATTTTTATAATTTGGATTCTAAAAAGGAATACTCATGGATCTCCGCGCCCTGCGCTACTTCGTCGAAGTCGTGCGCCAGAACAGCTTCACCCGCGCAGCCGAAAGCCTGCATGTGACCCAGCCGACAATCAGCAAAATGATCCGGGCGCTGGAGGACGAATTCGGCGGCCCCTTGCTGCTGCGCCAGGGGCGAGGCGTCCAACTGACCGATGCGGGCCGGGTAGTTTACGAACACGGGCAGCGGATGCTGGCCCAGGCGCAGCAGTTGCGGCTGGAGGTGGCCGAGGTCGACGGCATCGCGCGCGGCGAACTCACCGTCGGCATCGCCCCCACGCTCGGTCACTACATGGCGCCCGTCATCGCCCATTTCCAGCAATTGCATCCCGGCGTGACACTGAAAATCATCGAACAGGGCGCGCACGCTCTGCACCAGTCCGTGCTCGACGGCACCCTGGACATGGCGCTCGGCGTGCTCGAACCGCAACCCGACCCCGGGATACAGCGCCATGCCATCGCGCATCTGAGGGTATGCGCCGTTTTCCCGGCGCAACATCCGCAAGCCAGCGCCGGACCGATCCACTGGCGCGATCTGCGCGACCTGCCGCTGGTGCTCTATACCTCGGACTTCCTGCTGCACCAGACCGTGGTCGAACACTGCGCAGCCGCCGGCTTCAAGCCCCAGGTGCGGCTACAGACGCGCTACTGGGATTTCATCGGCGACCTGGTCGCCGCCGGCGTCGGCGTGGGCGTGGTGCTCGAGCACGTGGCCGCCAAGTATGATCCGCGAGCCATCGTCAGCCGGCCACTGGCAGACCCCGACCTCCGCTGGGAGGTAGGCCTGAGCTGGCGCAACGGCTACCTGTCACGCGCCGCGCTTGCCTGGCTGGAATGTGTGAGGGGGGCTTATCCGCGGGTGGAGGGGCGGGAGGGCTGTTGACTGGGTCAAGCTGCTGCCGAAGCAACGATCAACGGCCCGTACACGGCCCCGCCCCACGGCCCAGAGCCGGGCTCAATCACCGCACCGGCACGACGCTCCGCACGCGGCAAGCGTCACAGGAAGCCGCCCTGCGCCGCTACGTGGCGGGGATAGGTCAATGGTTCACTGCGCCGATGAGTTTTGCCGGCATCGACGGGGCTGATCGATATGTCGATGCGATGGACACTTACTCATGATATGTCGATGAAATTTGGTTTTATCGACATGAAATATTGTCGTGTTTATGGGCTGTACATGTCGCCGGCATGTGTCTAAGAAATCGAAAAAAATCGACATATAGACGAAAAAACTGTTAAGATTCATGATATTATCGACACGCCCATCAAAGGATCCGTGCATGTTCAACCCTCACCTCCCATACAACGACCTGCCTCGCCTCCCGCCACAGGCTGACATTGAGACCAAGGCTATCCTGAAAGCATGTATCAAGGCCCAGGCATCGCTTGCTGGATTAAGAGGCATGGCAAACCGTATTCCAAATCAAGGAATGCTGATCAATATCATCCCGATGCTTGAGGCACAGGCAAGCTCGGAAATCGAAAACATCGTCACGACGACAGATCGACTCTTTCAATACGCAAACGACACCTCGAATGCGCAAGCCGATCCCGCAACGAAAGAGGCATTACGCTATCGCACTGCCTTGTACAAAGGATACCGGTCTCTCGAAGGCCGGCCACTGACAACCGCCACTGCCATTGACGTATGCCGAACGATCAAAGGGGTGGAAATGGACGTCCGCCGAATGCCGGGGACAGCACTCATGAACGATGCTACCAGGCAGATTATCTATACCCCTCCGGAAGGAGAAGCCACGATTCGTGACCTCCTCGCTGACTGGGAGCGCTTCATTCATCTGCAAGGAGAAATCGATCCTCTTGTCCAAATGGCTGTCATGCACTACCAGTTTGAAGCCATCCATCCGTTCAGTGACGGCAATGGTCGAACGGGACGCGTACTGAATCTATTGTTCCTGATCTCCGAGAACTTGCTGGAGGTCCCCATCCTCTACCTGAGCCGCTACATCATCCAAAATAAACCAGAGTATTATCGGCTACTGATGCAAGTCACAACAGCGGGGGAATGGGAGCCATGGGTTTTGTACATGTTAGAGGCGGTCCACAGCACATCCAAATGGACATCCGCAAAGATCAGCGCAATCTGCGATCTGATGGAAAACACCAGGGAGCAACTTCGCAAGGAAATCCCAAAAACCTACAGCCATGAGCTGGTTGATCTCATTTTCACGCAGCCCTATTGCCGAATTTCCAATCTTGTGGATCAAGGAATTGCACAACGGCAAACCGCATCAAAAATACTGAAAGAACTTGTGTCTCGGAAGGTACTGCGTGAGGTTGCCCTTGGGCGAGAAAAGGTATTCATCAACATAGGGTTGATGGCTTTGTTGATGAATTGATGTGGCGGGGCCGGGACTGGAATTGAAGCGGTACGCCTTGCGGCGGGGGATTTTGAGTTGGTGATTTACTGTGTTTCCACAGGGAAATGGGAACGTATCCTACATGAAAATATTTTTAAACCATCATTTTCTTAATTCGTTGATTTCAGATGAGTATTTTAGACACAGCTTTGTAAAAAGACCTGGGTCAACATTCTGGATATGCGCGAGGTGGCCAACAAGCTTCTCCTTTCCTCCTTCTTCCTTTAGTCTATTTTCTTTATATAGTTTCAGGAGTAGCCTTACATGGTCTCTATAGCATGCATGGACAATAATATTTCCTTGATTGTTAATACGTAGCCCGGTGACTTTTGAGCTTCCACCGGGGCGGCTCATGTAAGTGGTTTTGTTTTTATTTATCCCCAATCTTGGGTTTTCGCTCTTTTCAAAGATACGCTTGAATTCTTCTAGCGCAGCTTTACAGGCCCCCTTTTTGTTGGTGGAGAATATAAAATCATCAGCATATCTACTAATCTTTGCAATACCATATTTCCCTTCATTTGAAAACTCCTCATCAAGCATGCTGTCAATGTCAAACATTACCGCATTAGCAATTTGCGGGGATGTGAGGTAGCCAATGGGAAGGTACGATTTCGAAATGAAGCAGCTTAAAGTAACCAGATCAAACATGCCGCTGTCTTTTGTCCAAACAGGCAATAATTTTTGATTTTTTTTTATTGTATTGATTAGATCTAGGGGCTTGATGGAGTGAAAGAAATTATCTATGTCCACCCTGATAGAGTACAACGATTCTTGATGGAAGCTAGCGTTGTTAAGAATTGAGTTGCCTTTTTTAAAGGCTGCAGAATTTTTATGGACCGGAAGTTTGTCTAATATATTTATCTGAATCCAATATAAAATCGGCTTTAACTCAACAGAGGGTTGATGTATTATCCTTTTACCACCAGATGCTTTTTTTATTGAGAATTTTCTGTATTTTCTTTTTGTGGATAGAATCGTCGACTTTAGTGCAGCTTTCGATAGCGAAAGGTCTGTAGCCATTATTTCTAATATATCATCCACGGACAAACCTCTCCAGATTAGTCTTCAAGTGATATGTACGAAAAGCCGCTTTAAGTTCCGCGATTTTTCCTTGTGATTGATACTCGAAGTAAAAATTCACGTTTGTGGGCGAATAAACCCATGTTTTCCTGGCTGTTTTTTTGTTGTATATTTCCTTTGTACTTACAAGCTTCGCCTCTCGTAGAATTCCCAGTAGATTTTTAATTGATTTGAAATCGCGATCGCCAAATAATTTTTTCAGCAATAATATTATTTCTTCGTGTGATATTGGCCCGCATAATAGAATGAGATCATGCAGGAAGTATAGGCTTTCTTTTTTTGCTTTGAACTCTGATAGTTCAGTCATGCTTATCCGGTCTTTTTTTGTTTTTTTTATGGCTAAGCTTGTGTTTATTTCATGAAAAATAGATCCTATACCGTCTAACGTGCAAACACCATCTTGCTTCATTGGGTACCAAAGAACAGGGGATTTAACTTCTTGAAGTGCCGCTATGGGGCCTGTATTTATAAATGACTCGCTTTCTCTAAATTTTGAGTTGTTTATTACTATTAATTTCCCCCTTAGCGCTTCATGAGAAAATGCCCCGAGCTCGCAGAAGGCGCTTTCGCTTTCTAATATTATTATTACCCTATCCGCAACTTCGGATATTGTGTGCTCAAGGTCAAGCGCATTTTTGGTAGACCCAAACTTCTTTAATTCATTGAATATACCTTCGGCATAAATCACAGTGTTGTTGCTTTGGTTATTTCGGTTGTTTTCAATGAATTTTTTTAAGTTTGATCTTCTTTCAGAAACGACACCGGCGCTTTTGTTGGCGCCGCATAAGAAAATTAGTTGATTTGAGCGCGCCAGTCTAGGGGGGGACAAACGAATAGAATTTGTGAAATGCTCAAGCCGTGACCCAATTGCACTTTTAGAGCAGGTTAGGACTTCTTGCATGGATTGCCTACTTTGATGTCGAAGGAGTCCAAATAGGACTTGCTGTCGACTGGCTGAAAGTCCTATTTGGACTCCTTCGCCAAAGAGTAAAAATACGAGGCGGAACGCGACCCGCGTACCGGTTAGGCCGAGGCCAAACAAATGCTAGGCAGAAATATGATACCAAATTTATTTGGTTGTGCAAATTTCCAAGTGCCCGAGGAAGTTTTAACAATCGTAGCCATGAGTACTCCGTATGAGGCTAGCGCCACATCGCTGTACCGAAACCGTACCTGGCTCACAAACTTGGTGTCATCAACCGTGTCTGATGAATGCCCGTCCCCCGTTTACGGGGTAGAGCCGATTCTTATTATCAAGAAGAAAAAGGCCGTCTCTGTTGAAACAGAGACGGCCTTCCGAAATTGGTGCCCGAGGCCGGAATCGAACCGGCACGCCTTGCGGCGGGGGATTTTCTTCCCACTTCGGCTTTCGCCGCCGCCGCTTCCGAAGAAGCGGCGTTCGTGGTCTGGAGCACGCCTTCACCGTAGCCTTTCAGCCTTAGGTGCCCGCCGTCTGCTCTCTACACCTTCCGAGGAGCCTTTCGACTCCAAGGCTTGGCTCGGCATTAGCTCGGACTTACGTCCAGGGCCTTCACCGAGTTTGACGGGCTTCACCTCTGGGGTTTCCCCCTGAGGGCTCAAATTTGGTCTGAGTCCCCTGCGTCTACCAATTTCACCACTCGGGCAAAATCGTGCAGCAGTTTACAACACTACTACCTTGTACTACTCGCCAGGAACCACTATGACGGTGGCTGGCTCCTGATTGGCTCCTGAACTGAAAACCGAGGTTTCCGTTCAACAGCCTGAAATCCTTCCAAACCCTTGCCTGGCGCGGCTTTGGCAGCGTTGCTAGGGTGCTACACATAGGTAGAAGCCCCTATTTTTGAGTCCCCTGCGTCTACCAATTTCACCACCCGGGCAGGGTCGCCGCGACAGAATACCGCAGCGGAACAGGCCTGCCATTATACGGCCTTTCTTCTCCTGCGCCGCACCAGGCAACATGGCTGACGGCACCTCGCCACAAAACCCATACAAGCCCTCCACGGCTCAAGACAACGGCAACAGCCCGAGCCCACCCCACCACTGTCCCAACAATTCCATCGACATCCCCGCTCCCCCCCTAAAATCACCCCCATAGACTCCGCAACCCTGGAGCCATCCATAAGGGAACCTCTGAACAAGGCCACCGGCAAGCGCCTGCGCCATCGAACTGATTCAGAGATGCCCCAAGACGAAACCTGGAGAAACATCATGGCCTTGTCGGTTTTCGACATTTTCAAGATCGGTATCGGGCCGTCCAGTTCGCACACGGTGGGGCCGATGCGGGCAGCGCGCAATTTCGCCCGCAATCTGCAGGCGCGCGGTCTGCTGGCGCAGGCCGCTGGCCTGGCGATCGAGTTGCACGGATCGCTGGCCGAGACTGGCCGGGGCCACCGCACGGACGTGGGGATCATGCTGGGCCTGATGGGCGAGGCGCCGGACACGGTGGACCCAGCGGCCATTTCGCGGCTGATGGGCGAGGTGCAGGCCGCGGGCTCGCTGGCCCTGTGGGGCAGCCATCGCGTCGCTTTCGATCCAGCCAAGGTATTTTCGTACCGGATCAAACCCATGCCGGAACACCCGAACGGGATGCGCTTCACCGCGCGCGACGGCGGCGGCGCAACGCTGCTGGACGAACGCTATGTTTCGATCGGCGGCGGGTTCATCCGGGCGCTGGACAGCATCGAGACCGATGAGCGGGTGCCCGCGCACGACCCGCTCCCTTACCCGTTTTCCAATGCAACGACGCTGGTGGCGCTCTGCAAGGCGCATGGGCTGACGATCGCGCAGTTGATGATGGCCAACGAGTCGGCGCTGCGGCCGGTGGCCGAGGTGCGCGCGGGGGTGCTGCGCATTGCCCAGGTGATGGACGAGGCGATCGATCGGGGCTGCGGGATCCGCGGGCCGGTCGGGGACGAGGCGCTGCCCGGCAGCCTCAAGGTGCATCGCCGCGCGCCGGCGCTCTACCGCGAACTGCAGGACGGGCACGGGCGCGACGATGTGATGTTCGCGATGGACTGGGTGAATCTGTTCGCGATGGCGGTCAACGAGGAAAACGCGGCCAGCGGCCGGGTGGTGACGGCGCCCACGAACGGCGCCTCCGGCCTGCTGCCGTCGGTGCTGCGCTATTACCGGACGTTCATTCCCGGCTGGTCCGAGGACGGGGTGGTGGATTTTCTGTTGACGGCGGCGGCCATCGGTTTTCTGTACAAGGAAAATGCGTCGATCTCGGGCGCGGAGGTGGGCTGCCAGGGCGAGGTCGGCGTGGCCTGTTCGATGGCGGCGGCGGGCCTGACGGCGGTGATGGGCGGCACGGTCGACCAGATCGAGAACGCCGCCGAGATCGGGATGGAACACAATCTGGGCCTGACCTGCGATCCGGTGGGCGGTCTGGTGCAGATTCCCTGCATCGAGCGCAATGCGATGGGCGGGAACAAGGCGATCAATGCCTCGCGCCTGGCGCTGCACGGCAACGGCAAGCACCATGTCTCGCTGGATATGGTGATCGAGACGATGCGGCAGACGGGCGCGGATATGCGCTCGAAGTACAAGGAAACCTCGCGTGGCGGCCTGGCGGTGAATGTAGTGGAATGCTGATGCGCCGCGGATGTGCGCGAAATGGGCGAACTGGTATCCTGTCGAGGTATCCATCCGATCAATCCAGCCCTTTGCCCATGAACGAAAACGCCACCGCCGACACCGCCCCGACCCGCGAGGAACTCCGGGCCCGCATACAGTCCAGCTTCGACCGTTCCGGCCTGCTGCTGCACCTGGGCGCGCATCTGGGCGATGTCGCGCCGGGCCGTGTGCACATCCACTTGCCCTATGGCGCCAGCCTGACCCAGCATCTGGGCTTTTTCCATGCGGGCGCGACCACGACCATCGCCGATGCGGCGGGCGGCTTCGCGGCCCTGACGCTGCTCCCGGCTGACCGCACGGTGCTCTCGGTAGAGTTCAAGATCAACCTGATGGCGCCCGCGCAAGGCGAATCGCTCGAGGCCGTGGGCCGTGTGATCCGCACGGGACGCACGCTCTCGGTGGTGCAGGTGGACGTCTACGCCATCGGGCTGGGCGAAAAAACACCGGTCGCCCTCATGCAGCAGACGTTGATCAGTCTCCCGGAAAAATAGTCCGCCCTGCGCCCGGATCAGGGCGCGATCGGCAGCGCGCGCTTGTGAGCCGAGCGCTGGTAGACCGACACGATGATGTCGTACGCCTCGCCGGGGATGTCGCGCCCCTCGAGGAAATCGTCGATCAACGCATAGCTGACCCCGAAGGCCTCCTCGTCCGGCTTGAGGGGCTTGAGCAGTTCGAGGTCGGCGGTAGGTACCTTTTGAACCAGGCGCTCGTCCCCGCCCATGGCCGCAGCCAGGGCGCGCACGCGGCGTTTGTTCAGACCCGCCAGGGGGGTGAGATCGGCCGCACCGTCACCGAATTTGGTAAAGAATCCCATCAAGGCCTCGGCGGCATGGTCGGTGCCGACCACCAGGCCGCCGCGCGCGCCCGCCACCGCGTACTGGGCGATCATGCGCTGGCGCGCCTTGATGTTGCCGTGCAGGAAGTCCTGCTGCGCGACATCCCGGAAGGTCTGACCGGCGCGCAAGACGCTGTCGAGCATGGCGTCGGCTGCCGGCTTGATGTCCACGGTCAGGCATTCGTCGGGGGCGATGATTTCGAGGCCCGCCTGGGCGTCGGCCTCATCGAGCTGCACGCCGTAGGGCAGACGCATGGCGGTGAAACGGGCATCGCCGCCCTCGGCGCGGATGCGCTCGACGGCGCGCTGCGAGAGGCAGCCCGCCGTCAGGGAATCGACGCCGCCGCTGATGCCCAGCACCAGGCCCCGCATCCCCGAGGCGCGCAACTGCGCCGCCAGGAATTCCACACGCCGCTCGATTTCGGCCTGGACGTCGAAAGAATCAGCCACACCCAGGGCGCGGCGGATCTGTTGTTGGAGGCTGCGTTGTTCAGAGGTCAGCACGATGTATGGCTCCAGTACAGGCAAGCGATCAAAAGAATAACAATAACCCAGCCAGGAAAACCCCTTCTCGATCAATGGAAATTATTTGCTCAATGCCGAACTGATGCGATCATACGCATATGATAATTATTCGCATTACGAATTAGGATTTTTTACTTTATCGTCCTCCCCCTCCCTGTCCACATCGCCGTCCGCGGCGCCTGTGACCGGCCAGCGCATTGATCCGACTTCCATGAACCCTTCGAGAAACCCCATGACACGCATTCCATCCTTCAAGCCTCTGACCCTGTCCGCAGCCCTGCTGGCCGTGGGCATCGGCCCCCTGTATGCCCAGGAGGTCGGCCGCCTGACGCCCATCACTGTCACTGGCGCCACCGCGGAAACCCCGCTGCAAAACAGCGTCGCATCCGAGCAGGCCCGTCTCGAACAGGTCGCCGGCGGCACCAATCTCATCGAGCCGCAAAAGGAATTGCGTCTGGTCACCCTCAACGATGCCCTGAACTATCAGCCCGGCATCGTGATACAGGAGTTCTTCGGCGGCCTGGACCAGCCACGGCTGAACATCCGCGGCTCGGGTATCCAGAGCAACCCGGTCAACCGCGGCGTGCTGCTGCTGCAGGACGGCCTGCCGCTGAACGAGGCCGACGGGTCCTTTGTGATCGGCACCCTCGAGCCGCGCAACGCACGGCTGATCAGCGTGCGGCGCGGCGCCAATGCCCTGTCGGCGGGCGCCACCACCCTGGGCGGCGAGATGGACTTCCAGTCGATGATCGGCACCGAGGGCGACATCCTGAGCGTGGAGGGCGGCAGCTTCGGGCGGTTCGGCGTCCAGGCCGCCAAGGGTTTCGTTTCCGACAACATCGATGGCCGCCTGAGCGTCACGCACGACTCGTATGACGGCTACCGCCACCACTCGGATTCGAAACGCACCAGCGTGCAGGGCAATTTCGGCATCCAGGGGGACGGCTTCGAAAACCGCACCTACCTGTCATACGTGGATCTGGACATCGCGATTCCATACGTCGTCACCCGCGAGCAGATGGAATACGATCCGCGCCAGATCAACGGCGAAGGCGTCCCGGTGCAGGCGCCATTCAATCTGCTCGACATGGACAAGCGCAATCCTTACCGCAAGACGCGCCAGTTCCGCGCCGCGAACCGCACGTACTGGGGGACCGAGACGCTCAACAGCACGTTCGGCGTCTACGCCCAGAATATCGACGACACCTTCCAGAATCCCCTGGTTTCCACTGTGACCGACGGCATGACCTATGGCGCGCAGTGGCAGCTCGCGGGCAAGTATCGGGCCTTCGACTACCGGCTGGCCCTGGATTGGGCGCGCAGCGACATGGATCGCGACTTGTATACCGTGAACAAGGACACCGGCGCCCGCAAGACCCACTATGGCAACTATGATCTGCAAGCCGAGAACCGCAACGCCATGGCCAGCGCCGCCTGGCACCTGCTGCCGCGCTGGACGCTGGTCGGCGACCTGAAGTTCACCCAGGCGATCCGCGACGCGCACGACCGGCTGTCGGGCGCAACGCTGGACCAGGACTGGAGCTACGTCAGCCCGAAACTCGGGCTCATCTGGCGGCCCGCCGATGACCAGCGGTTCTACGTCAACGTCAGCCGCAGCAATGAGGCCCCAACCTTCTGGGAAATCATCAATGGCGGCACGGGTGCCGTGAGCCTGCCGAACCCCAAGAACGACGCCGCCGGCACCACCGGCCTGAGCAAGCTCCAACTGCAACGCGCCGATACGGTCGAACTCGGCGGCGACGGCCTCCTGGGCAGCGGTCGCTATGCGCCGCGCTGGTCGCTGGCCCTCTATCACAGCGACGTCAAGAACGAACTGATGTCGGTCAGCAATGCCAACGGCACCGCCGCCGGCACCTACAACTATCGGGGCGGGACGCGCCACCAGGGCATCGAACTGGGTCTGGCCGGCAGCCTGCGGGCCCCGGGCGAGGGCGCGACGTTCGACTACCGCGTCAGCTATACCTTCAGCGATTTCCGCTTCAAGGGCGGCGAATTCGTCGGCAACCGCATCGCCGGCGTGCCGCGCCACCTGATCAATGCCGAGGTCCTGTATCACATCGCCGGTCTGCGCATCGGCCCGACTGTACGCTGGATACCGTCCAAGACCGAGACCAATCACGCCAATACGCCCGACACCCAGCAGGACGCCTATGCCCTCCTGGGCTTCAAGGTAGGCTACCAGCATGACAAGCACTGGAGCGCCTATTTGCAGGCCGACAACCTGACCGACGAAACCTACGCCAGCGCCTTCGTGATCCGCAACAGCGGCACCACGGCCATGCCCACATTCCTGCCCGGCAACGGCCGCAGCGTCACCGCGGGGGTTGCCTACAAATTCTAGGAAATTGCGATGATCCCGGCCTTCGATCCATGCATAATGGCGCGATAGGCCGGATCGTCGGCAGCCTGTCCGATCCGGAAATCCACAAACCAACCGGCCGGACAGGCTGTCAGGCGGCACGCCCGGCCCGTAGCGGTACCATCACACAGGAGCCGCCATGAAAAGACAATCCCGCCACAGCGCCTCGTTGGGCACTGTCCTCGTCACCGGCGCCAGCCGCGGCATCGGTGCGGCCACCGCCCTGGCCCTGGCCCGCGCCGACTACGACATCATCCTCAACTACGCGCGCAATGCCGCAGCGGCGGATGCGGTCGCCAAGGATATCCGCGCGCTGGGGCGCAAGGCGCACATCATTCAGGCCGACATCGGCCGGCTCAAGGAGGTCCAGCGGCTGTTCGAGCACGCCGAGGCCGAGGCCGGAGCGCTGTACGGTCTGGTCAACAATGCCGGCATCACCGGGCCGATCGGCCCGTTTTCCCGAACGACGGACGACACCATCGAACGGGTTTTCCGCATCAACGTGCTGGGCGCCATGCAGTGCGCCCGCGAGGCCCTGGCCAATTTCCAGCGCCACGGCACGCGCGGCGTGATCGTGAATATTTCCTCGGTGGCGGCACGCACCGGCAGCCCCGGGGAATACGTGCACTATGCGGCCAGCAAAGCCGCGCTGGACGCCTTCACCCTGGGCCTGGCCCGCGAGGTCGCACCCCAGGGCATCCGCGTCTGCGGTCTGGCGCCGGGCAGCACCTTCACCGACATCCACGCCACGGCGGGCGAACCGGACCGTCCCGCCCGCGTGGCGCCCAGGATTCCGCTGGGCCGTCTGGCCGAGCCCGACGAGGTCGCCGCGGCCGTCGCGTGGCTGCTCTCGCCCGGCGCCTCGTATATCACCGGCACCACCGTGGCCTGCGCCGGCGGCCTGTAGGGAACCTTATAAGTCCGGCGGAAAGCAGGCGGAAAACCCCGGCTTCAGCCGCGCAACTGGTTCACATCCCGCACCGCGCCACGATCGGCCGAGGTCGCCAGGGCCGCATAGGCGCGCAGAGCCTGCGAGACCTCGCGCTGGCGAGCGACGGGCTGCCAGGCGCGCGCGCCGCGCGCCTGCATGGCGGCGCGGCGCGCGGCCAGCGCCTCGTCGGAGATCGCCAGGTGAATGCGGCGATTGGGAATATCGATCTCGATCGTATCGCCGTCCTCGACCAGGGCGATATTGCCGCCCTCGGCCGCCTCGGGCGAGGCGTGGCCGATCACCAGGCCCGACGACCCGCCGGAAAACCGGCCGTCGGTCAGCAAGGCCGAGGACTTGCCCAGGCCCATGGATTTCAGGTAGGAGGTCGGGTAGAGCATTTCCTGCATACCCGGACCGCCCTTGGGGCCCTCGTAGCGGATGATCACCACGTCGCCCGCCTTGACCTCGCCGCCCAGGATGCCCCGCACGGAGTCCTCCTGGCTTTCGTAGACGCGGGCGCGGCCGGTGAAGGTCAGGATGCTCTCGTCGACCCCGGCGGTCTTGACGATGCAGCCATTGGGGGCCAGATTGCCGTACAGCACCGCCAAGCCACCGTCCTGAGAATAGGCATGGGACTGGTCGCGGATGCAGCCGGCCGTGCGGTCGAGATCCAGATCCTCGTAGTAGCGGTCCTGGCTGAAGGCGACCTGCGAAGGCACGCCGCCGGGCGCGGCGCGGTAGAAGTCGGTGATCGCCGCGCCATGCTCGCCGCGCACGTCCCAGCGCCGCACGGCCTCGCCCAAGGTCCCCGCATGCACATTGCCCGCGTCCAGGTCCAGCAGGCCGGCGTGCGCGAGTTCGGCGAGGATACCCATGATGCCGCCGGCGCGATGTACGTCCTCGACGTGATAGTCCGGCGTCGCCGGCGCCACCTTGCACAGGCAGGGCACGCGCCGCGAGATGCGGTCGATGTCGGCCATGGTAAAGGATACGCCCGCCTCCTGGGCCGCGGCCAGCAGGTGCAGCACCGTATTGGTCGAGCCGCCCATCGCGACGTCCAGGGTCATGGCGTTGCTGAAGGCCTCGAAGGTCGCGATGCTGCGCGGCAGGACCGAGGCATCGTCCTGCTCGTACCAGCGGCGGCACAATTGCACGATCAGGCTGCCCGACAGCTCGAACAAGCCCTTGCGGCGCGCATGTGTGGCGACCAGCGTGCCATTGCCCGGCAGCGCCAGCCCCAGAGCCTCGGTCAGGCAGTTCATGGAATTGGCGGTGAACATCCCCGAGCAGGAGCCGCAGGTCGGACAGGCGCTGCGTTCGACCGTCTCGGCCTGTTCATCACTGATGAGGGGATCGGCGGCCTCGATCATGGCATCGACCAGATCGAGCTTGCGCACGACGGTCTTGCCGTCCTTGGCGATGACCTTGCCGGCCTCCATGGGACCGCCCGAAACGAACACCGCGGGAATGTTCAGACGCATCGCCGCCATCAGCATCCCCGGCGTGATCTTGTCACAGTTCGAGATGCACACCATGGCGTCGGCGCAATGCGCATTGACCATGTACTCGACCGAGTCGGCGATCAGCTCGCGCGAGGGCAGTGAATACAGCATCCCGCCGTGGCCCATGGCGATGCCGTCGTCCACGGCGATCGTGTTGAATTCCTTGGCCACGCCGCCCGCGGCCTCGATCTGGCGCGCGACGAGCTGCCCCATGTCCTTGAGGTGGACGTGGCCGGGCACGAACTGGGTGAACGAGTTCACGACGGCGATGATGGGCTTGTCGAAGTCGCCGTCCTTCATGCCGGTGGCGCGCCAGAGCGCGCGCGCGCCCGCCATGTTGCGGCCGGCCGTCGAAGTGCGGGATCGGTATTGCGGCATGGGATATCCTGGGAACGGGTTGGGGAAAACGCTTATCATAAACCCTTCCGTTGTCCAATAAATCCCCAGGATCGACCGCCTGGCGGGCCTTGCGCGCGCCGGGTCCGCCACCGACGTTGATGGAGCCGCCGTGAAACCAGCCACCGCATCGCATGAACCGACCTCGCCGCTGCGCAAGGACATCCGGCTGCTGGGCAAGACATTGGGCGAGGTCGTGCGCGAATGCGAGGGCCGGCCGGTCTACGACGTCGTCGAAAAGCTGCGCCGCACGGCGGTCAAGTTCCGCCGCGAGGGCGATACACGCGACGACCGCCTGCTCGAGCGCCAGATCCGCCGCCTGGCCGACGGCGAGTCGAACCTCGTGGCGCGCGCCTTCAGCTATTTCCTGCACCTCTCGAATATTGCCGAAGACCGTGACCAGACCCGGCGCCATCGTCAGCGCCTGCTGGCCGACGAAGCGCCCGCCCCGGGCAGCCTGGAACACGCGATCGAGCTGCTGCGCGCACGCGGCCAAACCAGCCCCCGCATCCGCCGCTATCTGGCCTCGGCCTGCATCTCGCCCGTGCTGACGGCGCATCCGACCGAGGTCCAACGCAAAAGCACCCTGGACCTGCACCAGGCCATCGCGCACTGCCTGCGGCGCATGGACGGCGCCGTCACCGCATCGGAATCGACACGGCTGCACCAGCAGCTATCGGGCCTGGTCGCCGCGCTCTGGCAGACGCGCATGCTGCGCCAGCAAAAACTCACCGTCCTGGACGAAATCGACAACGCTCTCACCTACTACACCAGCACGTTCTTCAGTATCCTGCCGCAGCTCCACCTGGACATGGCCGCGCTCCTGGCCCGGCCCGCGCGCACGCCGTTCGAGGCGGACGACGCGCCGCTGCCGCCGTTCGCCTCGATGGGCAGCTGGATCGGCGGCGATCGCGACGGCAACCCCAACGTCGACGCCAGCACCCTCGAACAGGCCCTGCTGCGCCAGTGCGCGCATGTCCTGCGCTACTACCTCACCGAGATTCATGCGCTGGGCGCCGAGCTCTCCATCTCGCAATCGCTGATGCGCGTCACGCCCGCGCTCGCCGAACTGGCGGCACGCAGCCGGGACCCTTCCCCGCACCGGCTCGACGAGCCCTACCGCCGCGCCTGCATCCATATTTATGCGCGCCTCGCGGCGACGTCCCTGGCCCTCACCGGCCGCCAGCTGGCGCTGCGCACCACCTACGATGCACCGGCCTACACCTCGGCCGCCGAGTTCGGCGCGGACCTGCGGGCCATCGCCGGTTCGCTGGAGTCGCACCACGGCGCGGCGATCGTCCGGCTGCGTCTGGCACACCTGATCCAGGCCATCGAGATCTTCGGTTTCCACCTGGCGACGGTAGACCTGCGCCAGAGCTCGGACGTCCACGAGCGCGTGATGGACGAGTTGATGCGCCAGGCGAAAGTCACCCTCGACGGCAAGGCAGTGCGCTACGCCCGCCTGTCCGAGGCGGACCGCGTGCGCGTGCTGCGGCAGGAGCTGCGCGAGCCGCGGCCCATGGTTTCGCCCTGGATCGAATACTCCGCCGAAACCCGCAAGGAACTGGCCATCCTGCGCACGGCCGCCTCCTGCCGCGCGCGGTTCGGCGAGGGCGCCATCCGCCAGAGCATCGTGTCGCACACTGAAAACCTCAGCGACCTGCTCGAGGTGCTGGTGCTGCAACAGGAAACCGGCCTGATCGAGCCCACGGTCGGGGAATCCCATCCGCGCGCCGGCCTCATGGTGGTGCCGCTGTTCGAGACCATCCCCGACCTCGAACGCGGGCCGGACATCATGGACCAGTGGCTATCCCTGCCCGAGGTCGCCGCCCGGGTGCGCCAGGCGCAGGACGGCATCCAGGAGGTCATGCTGGGCTATTCCGACAGCAACAAGGACGGCGGCTACCTGACGTCGAACTGGACCCTGTACCGCGCCGAGCGGCGGCTCGTCGAGGTGTTCAAGAAACACCGCACCCGCCTGCGCCTGTTCCACGGCCGGGGCGGCTCGGTGGGCCGCGGCGGCGGCTCCAGTTTCGAGGCCATCCTGGCGCAGCCCCCGGGCACGGTCAACGGCCAGATCCGCCTGACAGAGCAGGGCGAGATCATCCAGGGGCGCTACAAAAACGCCGAAGTCGGCCGCTGGCATCTGGAGCTGTTCGTGGCCGCGACCCTCGAAGCCAGCCTCGCGCCGCCGCATCCCGCCGCGCGCACCGAAGACGACAATATGGCCCGCTATGGCCGGGCCATGGAATGGATGTCCCAGGTCGCCCAGGACGCCTACCGCGACCTGGTGTACGGCACCGAGGGCTTCACGGAATATTTCTTCGCATCGACGCCGATTCGCGAGATCGCTGGCCTGAACATCGGCTCGCGCCCCGCGGCGCGCAAGGCCAGCCAGCGCATCGAGGACCTGCGCGCCATTCCCTGGGGGTTCTCCTGGGTCCAGTGCCGCCTGCCGCTGCCGGGCTGGTTCGGCATGGGCGCGGCCATGGGCCGCTACCTGCGCGAGGGCGGCCCGGATGCGCAGGCCACGCCCGAGGCGCGTCTCGAAACATTGCAGGCCATGGCGCGCGACTGGCCGTTCTTTCGCACCCTGCTATCGAACATGGAGCAGGTCCTGGCCAAGACCGACCTCGCCATCGGCCGCGCCTATTCGGAACTGATGCCGGACAAGGCGCTGCGCAAGAGGATCTTCAGCCGCATCGAGGCCGAATACCATGCGACGGTAGAGGCTTTCCGGTCCGTCACCGGGCACGAACTGCTGGCCCATGACGAACAGCTCTCCGCCGCCCTCAGCGAGCGCTTCGCCTACATCGATCCCCTCAACCGCCTGCAAGTCGAGCTGCTGCGCCGCCACCGGGCCGGCCAGAAGGCTGCGCGCCGGGGCGCCGAGGAGGAAACCCGCACCCAGCGCGCCATCCACATGACCATCAACGGCATCGCCGCCGGCCTGAGAAATTCCGGATAGAAAATCAACGATTGCTTGACGACACGCAAACCAGAACCAGGGGGGTTGCGCTCTATACTGTCCGCATGACATCGACGGTTCAACCTACCGCTTGGCGCCCGACCCGATGGACCTGGGCCTGGGCGCTATGCCTCGCGCTGGCATTGCGCGCGCTGGTGCCGAACGGCTATATGCCCGACGCCAACGCCCGCGTGCGAGGCATTCTGGCGCTGTCGATCTGCACGGCCTACGACCCCGCTGGCGTGGGCGCCCCGCTCATTCCCACACACAATACGAGCGGCACCAACTGCCTGCTGTGCCTGCTGGCGCATCACGCCTCGGGTTCGCCGCTGACCGCCTACGCCAGGCCGATGCTGCTCGCGCCATCGGCGGATGCAATCCCCCGAATCGCGGCAACCCTCATCGCCCATGTATTCCAGGAGCGTGGCGCTCCCCTGGGGCCGCGCGCCCCTCCCCGGTCAGATCCATGAGTTCGACGACCACCGCGCGCCCCCTGAAGCGCGCGGATCAAGCCGCGCATCCCTCCCTGGTGCGCGGTTTGTGTTTTATGCGATTGAAAATAAAAATCCCCGGCCTCTCGGCCGGGGATTTTCTGCCACCATTTGCGATCAGAGGGTCAGGCCCCCGGTGACCTCGATGACCGCGCCATTGATGTAGCTGGCCTCGTCGCTGGCCAGGAAGGCATAGACATTGGCGATTTCCTCGGGGCTGCCCAGCCGGCGCATCGGCACCTGCGCCTTCAGGCGGGACAACACCGTTTCCGGGATGGTCGCCAGGATCGGCGTCTCGACGAAACCCGGCGCCACGGCCACGACCCGGATACCCTTGGGACCCAGTTCGCGGCTCCAGGTCTTGGTCAGACCAATCACGCCGAACTTGGTCGCCGCATAGTTCGTCTGCCCGAAATTCCCGTAGATTCCCACGACTGAACTGGCATTGAGAATGACGCCGCTGCCCTGCGCGATCATGGTGGGAACCACCGCCTGGGCCACGTTGAACACCCCTTTCAGATTGACCTCGATGACATCGTCGAACTGCTCGCTGGTCATTTTTTCGAAGCGCGCGTCACGGGTGATGCCCGCATTGTTGACCAGAACGTCTATCCGCCCGAACTGCGCCACTGCCTTGGCAATCATCCCATCGACCGCCGGGCGGTCGGTGACGTCCAGCGTAAAACCCTCGGCCTGGGCCCCGGCCCCCTGGCAGGCCTTGACCGTGCGTCCCACCGTATCCGCGCACAGATCGCAAAGGACCAGGGTCGCGCCCTCGCGCGCAAACTTGAGCGCCGTCGACTCACCGATGCCCTGGCCCGCGCCAGTGACAATCACCACCTTTTTACTCAAACGCATGTGTACTCCATTCCCGGAAGATATCGATCGATCCATGGCGGGGCCGCCATCGGCAACCCCGCCCGAACCGGGCCTCACATGAGCTTAACGAAGTTTGGGGTGGGTGATAAGATAAATACCGAAGATCGAAGTGTTTTTCGTGGCAAGAGAGAAACAGACCTCGTCATGGCGGGCGGTATGCCACCCGCCGGAATTACTTGCCCAACATGCGCGGCAAGACATCCCTGTCGCCGGGGCGATACCGGTGGACCAGCGTCATGATGACGTGTCCAACGATCAACGCCAGCAGCACCCAGCCAAGCAGACCGTGGAACATCCGGGCCGGCGCCATGAGCCACTTGATCTGCTCGCCCTCGAAACCGGACATCAACGGCAGGCCAAAGGGCGAAAACGCCCGCCCCGAACCGTACTGCCGCATCAGGGCCAGTATCGGGATCAACAGGATCAGGCCGTACATGGCCACATGGCCCAGCCAGGACAGCACGCTGGACGCCTCGGGCCGCTGCCGGGCGTTCGAGAACGCCCACACCACGCGCAGGACCATCAAGATCAACAGCAGCAAGCCCAGGGGCCTGTGCGTCGCCCACAGGACATTGTCGAGGGCGGACTCCTTGGCCAGCGCATGCGTGATGGCCGTCACGAATTCATAAGCAATCAGCAGGGCCATGCCCCAATGCAAAAAACGGCTGAACGCGCCATAGCGTTCCCTGGAGTCTCTGAGAGTCATGTCATGGTTCCTTTTCTTTTACGCGGGGCCCCCCGTTCCCTGGGCGGCCCGACAAAATGTTGCGGACGGCCCCGCAGCCGACCGCAATCCATCACTCGGGATAATACGAAATATTGCGCGACAATTGTGAAGACAGTATGAAAAGGCCCGCATCCGGCTGATTTATCCAGGTCTATGGCCTGCCCAGGCGCGGCTCCTTTTAGTGCGAACAGGCCCTAGTCGACGGGTAACGAAAACCGGGCACCCAGGCCGTAGGCGCCCGTCACAATATTACTGTTCGCCTCGAGGTGCACATCGAGGCGGGGGCCGTAGCGGAATTGCTGCGCCAGGCCGACCGTCCGCTGGCGTCCGGCCAGCGCCCCCACCCGCTGTTCATAAGTGCCGCTGAACTGCCCCCAGCTCCCCGTGGGAACGCTGAGCTGCCACTGGTTGCGCCCACAGTCGCAGGCGAGAGGATCCTCGCCATACGCGGACAGGTCGGCATAACCGGCGCCTCTTTGCTCGTTGACCCATGACAGATTCAGGTCGCTGAACACATCGACCGCATAGCCCAATTGGTAGCGCCAGCCATTGGCCAGCGATCGTTGCGCCCGCGAAACCCCCAGGGCCCATGACCCCCAGCCGCCCATGGCATACTCGCCCCCCAACCCGAGCGCCAGCAGGTCCGGGGCGCCCTGCACTTGCGAGGCCAGCGACAGGCCGGGATCGACCGCATACCCAAAAGAAACGTCATACGCAGCGGGACCGTAGGCCAGCCCCCCGCTCGCGGCGGTGCTGGCCGGATCGTCCAATGCGCCGGCGGCCACGGCATAATTCCATCCGCCCGACTGCCGCGAATCGTCAGGCGCCGTCCCGTACACACCAATCCCCGCGAGGCGCACGGGCCGGCTCCACGACGGCACGCGCGCCGGTTCATTGCCCAGGGTCAGGCCGTATCCGTCGGCGCTGACGTAACGCCAGCTCCTGGCGCCGAGGGACCAGAAATCGGCCGCCCCCGGAATCGACGACCGAGAGCCAGCCACGGAATCCGTACTGGCAGCCGCCACACCCCGCCAGTAAAAACCATCGAGAAAACTCGCGGCATACTGATCGGGCACGAGGCCGAACGCCGTGACGCGGCCTGGCCGGACCGCCTCGGCGACGGGCGGATCGACGGGCACATCCACGGAAACATCGGGGACCGGATAGACCTGGGCAGACAGGTCCATGAGCCCCGTATCCGGCCCGGCCAGGGACTGAGTCTGGGCTCGCGCCCCTCCAGGAACGCACAGCACACATGCCGTGAACACAAGCACCACACCCTTTTCCATTGAAACCCACATCTGCTTGATGCCTCGAACCCGCGGCCGCCATCAAAACGGCGCGTCATGACATTCGAAATCATAGGACGGTCCGGCGCCGCCCGCTTGCCAGCCATTCGACGATATCGGCGCCAGGCCCGATCGCGCAACGCCCGGACTGGCGGCCGGCGCCTGGATACCCCCCCCCGATCCGCATCAGATCTCTAAAGTTTGATTCAATATGATTCCCCCCTTGCCTACACTATATGTAGTATCTAAAATTAGCGCTCACACTACATATTGACATTCGAGTCCCAGACGATTGACGACGGCCCGCCCCCGCCAAGCCCCCCATCCGCCAGCCGGAACCGGCCGCGGCGCAGGCAGCGGCCGTCGCCCGGATTGAAAAAAACACCAAGGTAACAGGCCGTGATCAAACACATCATCAAGCGCGATGGCCGCATCGAGCCCTACATTCCGAGCAAACTGAACGCATGGGGACGCTGGGCCGCCTCCTCCATCGGCAACAAGGTCGACTGGAGCAGCATCGTCATCAACGCCGTCAGCGCCATGCCCGAGACGGTCACCAGCGCGGAACTGCAGGAAAAGCTGATCCAGAACTGCCTGGACAAAGGCACCTGGTCCTACTACCTCATGGCGGGCAGGCTGTACGCCTCCCATCTGCACAAGATCATCCACGGCGGCGCCATCCCGTCCATCCAGGCGCTGCACCGGAAAATGATCGCCGATCAAGTCATGGCGCCCATGGACTACGACGCCGCCGAATACGCGCAGGCCGAGACCTTCATCGACCACACGCAGGACTACGACACGCCGCATTTCTCGCTGCACTACATCCGCAAAAAGTACAGCCTGCAAAATCGCGTCACCCACCAGGAATACGAAACGCAGCAGTTCGTCTACATGCGCATGGCCATGGCCCTGGCGGAAAACGAGCCCAGGGAACGCCGCATGGACCTCGTGCGGCGGTTCTACACCGAATTCTCGGCCAAGCGGATCTCGGCGCCTACGCCCAACTACGTCAACCTGGGCACCAAGCTGCGCGGCTTTGCCTCGTGCTGCCTGTACGTCGTGGACGACAACGAGGCGTCCCTGGCCACTGGCGACCACATCGCCTACCGCATGACGGCGGCCTCCGCCGGCATCGGCAGCCACCTGATCACCCGCAGCAAGGGGGACCCCGTGCGCGGCGGCCTGATTCAGCACCAGGGCAAACTGCCCTACCTGGCCTCGCTGGGCAAGGCCGTCCACGCCAACATGCAGGCCGGCCGGGGCGGCGCCTGCACGACCTATTACTCGGGCTTCGACCCCGAGGCGGAAATCATCGCCTACCTGCGCAACCCGCGCAGCACCGAGGACCGCAAGAACCGCGACCTCCACTACGCGCTGGTCACCAACAAGTTCTTCGCGGAAAAAGCCGCCCGCAACGAGGAGGCCTTTTCGTTCAACGTGCGCACGGCCCCCCGCCTGACCAAGCTGTTCTTCAGCGCCGACACCGAGGCCTTCAAAAAGGAATACGAACAGCTGGCGCACGACCCCGATTTCAAAAAGGAATTCTTCCGGCCCCGCGACCTCCTCCTGACCTCGCTGAACGAGGCCCTGGAAACCGGGGTGGCCTACCTGGCGAACATCGACGAAATGAACCGCCACACGCCATTCAAGGAACCGATCCACTCGAGCAATCTGTGCCTGGAAATCTGCGAGCCCAACCGGCCCTATCAGGACATGCGCGACCTGTATTCGGATCACGAGGTGGGTTTCATCACGATCCAGTACGACGGCGGCGGCGTCAAGACCTTCAACTTCAACAAGCCCCTGACCGTGGCGGTCGCCGACTCCACGCTGCCATGCACAGTCTTTGCCGGCGAGCTCGAGGCGGGCCATGTCGTCCTGCCCAATGACGAGGACCAGGGCGGCCTGATCCGGCACGTGATCGAAATCCACGAGGAGCCCGAAATCGCGCTGTGCTCCCTGGGCGCCATCGCCTATGACGCCATCGACGAAAACGACGACAACACCTACCAGGAGGCCATGTACCTGTCGCTCAAGATGATCGACTATTGCATCCTCAACTCGGACTACGTCCTGCCCCACGTCGCCGTCACGGCCAAGGCGCGCATGAATGCCGGCGTCGGGCTGATGGGCGTGGCCACCCACATGGCCCGCAAAGGCCTGCGCTACGACACCGCCGAAGGCCGCGAGGAACTGCATCGCATCGCCGAGCGTCACATGTACCACGCCATCCGGGCATCGCTGCGGATCAGCCGGGAGCGCGGCGTGGCCCGCTGGATACACAAGACCCGTTGGCCGGAGGGCTGGCTGCCCATCGACACCTACAACCGCAACGTGGACGAGCTGGGCGACTTCCGCTGCCGCTACGACTGGGAGGCGCTGCGCGCCGAAATCATTCGCAACGGCGGCATCGGCCATTCCTGCCTGGTCGCCTACATGCCGGGCGAATCGTCCTCCAAGGCGCTGGGCAAGCCCAACTCGATCTATCCCGTCCGGGACATCGCGCTCAACAAGACCGACAACTCCGTCACCATCCGCTGGGCCGCGCCCGACAGCGACGATCCCGCCTGCCGCTACCAGTCCGCCTGGGACATTTCCGAGGTCGACATGATCAAGGCCTATGCCGTCTTCCAGAAATTCACCGACCAGGGCATTTCGGCGGATCTCTGGCGGCGGATCAAGGACGACGACAAGGTCAGCAGCAAGGAATTGCTGACCCACTATTTCACGATGGTGAAGTACGGGATGAAAACCCGCTACTACTACAACTCCAACGTCGCCTCCGACAAGACGCTGAGCAACGCCGGCAGCATCGGCGACAGCGAGGAGGCCGTGGCGTGCGAAGGATGCACGATGTAACGCCCGGCATCCCGCCAAAAAACACCCGACCGCACTTTCATGGACAAGCCACAAATGACCCGCCCGCTGCCCGCCAAGATCTTCAATACCGAAAAATCGGACTACGCCTTCCCGGAAATCATCCTCGGCGAGGATCTGGGCCTGTTCGACACGATCAACAAGTTCTACCCGGAAATCTGGAAACTCTACAAAACGCTCAAAAAGCAGGACTGGGACGAAAACGAATTCGACTACTCGACCTGCAACGTGCAGTTCAAGACCTGCGACAAGTACACCTACGACATGATGGTCAAGACCCTCGCCTGGCAATGGGAGGCCGACAGCGTCGCCTCGCGCTCCATCGCGGCGGTGCTCGCCCCGGTCTGCACCAGCAGCGAGGCCTGGGCGGGCTGGGTGGAGATCACCAAGAACGAAATCGTCCACGCCGCGACCTACTCCGAGATCGTCCGCAACAGCTTCGACAATCCGGACGACATCCTCAACGAAATCCTCTCCGTCAAGGAGGCCATCAGCCGGCTGCGGGTCGTCAGCGAGGTCTTCAACCAGGCCTTCGAGGTGAGCTACGACTATGCGCGCGGCAAACGCGCGAACGACCAGGAAACCTACAACACCATCTATCTGTTCATCGTCGCCGTGCTCTGCATGGAGCGCATTCAGTTCCTGGCGTCCTTTGCCGTGACCTTCGGCATCTGCGACGGCACCGGCCTGTTCCAACCCATCGGCAAGGCCGTCCAGAAGATCGCCCAGGACGAATTCGAGGTCCATGTCCAGTACGGCAAGGAAATCCTGCGGGCGATGTTCAAGACCGGGCGCGGCCGCACCGCCTTCGAGCAGTGCCGGGACAGGATCGTGCAGATCATCGACGAGGTCGACGCCAGCGAAATCGAATGGACGGATTACGCCTTCTCCGAAGGCCGCGAGCTCACCGGCGTCACCTCGCAGATGATGAAGGACTGGGTGCACTTCAGCGCCACCGACGTCGCCCGGTTCTTTGGCGTCGAGGACCTGGTGGCCTTTCCCATCGTCGAGGAAAACCCCCTGAAATACATGGAGAACTGGCTCGACATGAGCAAGGTCCAGGCCTCCAACCAGGAGGAGGACACCGCCCAGTACAAGGTCGGTGTGATGCAGCGCGACGACGAAGGCGAAGTCTTCGAAGTGGATTTCTGACCCCCCGAACCCCCATCCGACATCACAAGGAGCCGACATATGTCCGTCACCGTCTATTCGAAGCCCAACTGCCCGCAATGCGACCTCACCAAGCGCGACATGGACATCCTGGGCATCGAGTATGAAACCGTGGATCTCACCCAGCGCCAGGACCAGCTCGAACGCCTGATCGGCCTGGGCCATCGCAGCGCGCCTGTGGTGGAAACCAGCAGCGAAACCTGGTCTGGCTACAACCAGGAAAAGATCAAGGGACTGGTGTCCTACGCCTGAACCCGGCGCTGCGCGCCACCGCCCCCTCGGAACCGCCTCGCAGGGCGGACCCTGAGCGCCGGATCGGATCACCGCCGATCCGGCGCTGTCGTTTGATCCCTCAGGAATACCCTAGAAATCCGCGGTTGTAAGCGGATATTTACATTCCATCCACATCCTCATTACATAAGTTCATTTCACCGTTACGACCCGCTGCTAAAAAGTCTTTTCATGCAAACCGATGACCCCATCAAGGGGAGACGACAGGAGACACACATGAAACGACTCGGCACGCTGGCATCCAACATTCTGCGCACATGGCTGGTGCCGCTGGCACTGACGATGGCCCTGGTTCCCGCGGCGCATGCGCAGCTGTGGCAATCGGTCCAGCAACGCGGCACCCTGCGCTGCGCCGCTCCCCTCTATCCCCCGCTGGTCATCAAGGACCCCAAGACCCAGGAATACAGCGGCGTCTACCTCGACCTGTGCCGCGAATTCGGCGAACAGGTCCTGGGCGTGAAGGTCGCGTTCGTCGACACCACCTGGGACAACATCATCGCCGGTCTGCAATCGGGCAAATGGGACATCTCCCCGGCCTTGAACCACACACCGAAACGCGCTCTGGCGGTGCGCTTCAGCACATCGGCATCGTATTCGGAACTGGATGTGGTCTACGACCCCAAGAATCCAAAGATGCAGAACGTGACGACTGCGCTCGAGTCCCTGGACCAGCCCGACATCACCTTCGGCGTGGTTTCCGGGACCGCCCATGACCACACCATCAGCCGCCGCTTGAAACAGGCCCGGATCATGCGGCTGCCAAGCATCGACGAAGTCCGCCTCGCCCTGCTCTCGCGCCGCGTGGACGCCACGGTCGATGAAGTCGACACCAATCGCATCTTCCTGATGCAATACCCGGGCCGGTTCGCCAGCGTCAACCCGGTTCCGGCCCTGCAGAAACAGGGCATGGGCTTCGGGCTGCCGCACCAGACCAGTTCGGCCGACACCGCCGTCCTGGACATTTTCATCAACGAAAAGGTCGCGCTGGGCGAAGTGGACGAACTGTTCAAACGCTATTCGCAACAGATCATCGATCAGAGCAAGCAGTAAAGGAGGGCGCGGCATGAACACCACCCGACCGCTCCATGACGATGGCAAGCCGGATTTCGTGCGGATCCGCAACCTGCATAAATCCTATACCCCCGCCCTGAAAGTGCTCGACGGACTGGATCTGGGCATGTCGGAAACCGATCGCGTCGTCGTCATCGGCCCCAGTGGCGGCGGCAAGAGCACGCTGTTGCGCTGCATGATGGGACTGGAAAAGATCGAGCAGGGTGAAATCCGGATCGACGGGCAATGCTACATCCAGCCCGGCCCGGCACCGAACCGCCCCAATCGGATCGACGCGGCCATCCAGCGGGAAGTCGGGATGGTGTTCCAGCATTACACGCTGTTTCCCCACTTGAGTGTGATGGGCAACCTGACACTGGCCCCCGTCAAGGAGCGGGGCGTCCCCCGCGCGCAAGCCTCCCGCCAGGCGATGGAACTGCTGACCCGGTTCGGCCTGGCCGACAAGGCCCGGGCCTATCCCAATCAGCTCTCCGGCGGCCAGATGCAGCGCGTGGCCATCGCCCGGGCGCTGATGCTCAAGCCGCGGCTGATGCTGTTCGACGAGGTCACCTCCGCGCTCGACCCCGAGCTGGTGCGCGAAGTCGAACAGGTCATGATGCACCTGGCCGAGCAAAAGATGCCGATGATGATCGTGACCCACGACATGTGGTTCGCCCGCAATATCGCCACCCAGGTGATCTTCTGCGCGGGCGGGCGCATCGTCGAACAGGGCCCGCCACAGGACATCTTCAGCCATCCCCGCGAACAGAAAACACGCGAATTCCTGGAGAACATTCTCCACGTCGCGAGCCACCCCTGAGAACGCGGCCATGCCCAACTACACACTCGATTTTTTCTTCGTCACGCAATACCTCGACAAGCTGCTGCACGGATTGTGGATCTCCCTGGAACTGACGATCGGCGCCATCCTGATCGGCCTGGTCGCCGGTTTCATCGTCTGCCTGCTTGCCCTGAGCCGGTTCCGCCTCCTGGCATGGCTCGCGACTGGGTTCATCGAATTCTTCCGCTGCACCCCCGCGCTGATCCAGATCGTCTGGTTCTTCTATTGTGTGCCGATCCTGTTCAACGTCTACCTGGAGCCGATGACCATGGGGCTGCTGGCCCTGGGACTGAACTGCACGGCCTTCAATGCTGAAGCCTACCGGGCGGCGATCCAGGGCATTCCCGCCAGCCACCACGATGCCTGTACCGCGCTGGGCATCAAGGGGCTGACCAAGAACCTGTACGTCATCCTGCCGCAGGCGCTGCGCTCCGCCACCCCGGTGCTGCTGACCGTCGGCATCATGCTGTTCCAGCAAAGCGCCCTGGTGTCCCTGGTCGCCATCGAGGATCTCATGTACGAAGGCAAGATCCTCTCGACGCTGACCTACCGGCCCATCGAAACCTTCACCACCGTGGCGCTGATCTATTTCCTGGTGTCTTTTCCGTTCACGCGGCTCGTCGGCCACATCGAACGCCGCAGCCAGCGCGGCGCCCGGATTTGAGGAGCCGCCGCCATGAACTACGATTTCTCGTTCACCTTCCTGATCGGCTACAGCGATGCCCTGTTCGGCGGGCTCAAGACCACACTGGCCCTGACCACCTTGTGCACGGCACTGGGCCTGGTCCTGGGTTTCGCGACCAATCTCGCCCGCCAATCCAAGAACCGCCTCCTGGTTCTGGTGACCTCGGCCTATGTGGAGATCTTTCGCGGCACGCCCGTCCTGGTGCAATTGTTCTGGTTCTTCTTCTGCCTGCCGCTGCTCCTGCGCACGGAACTGAGCAACTTCGTCTCGGCCACGCTGGCGCTCACGCTCTACATGGGCGCAATTTCCAGCGAAAGCTACCGCGCCGCCATGCAGACGATCCCCCCCGAGCAATACCAGGCCTGCATCGCCCTGGGCATCCGCAAGCGCATCGAAACTTTGTACGTCGTGCTGCCGCAGACGCTCATGCGGGCGGTTCCCACACTGCTGTCGAACTGCGTCACACTGTTCAAGGAAAGCGCCCTGGTGTCGGCGGTCGGCATGTCCGACCTGATGTACATCGGCCAGAACATCTCCAACAGCACTGCCCGCCCCGTCGAGGTCCTGAGCGCGACCGCGATCATCTATTTCATCATCGCCTTCCCCATGACCCGCCTGGTGACCCGTATGGAACGGCGCATCCGGCAACGGCTGGCCATCTGAACCCACGAGCGACCCGACCATGACGCGCTATTCCATCCAGAGCAAGACCCAATGCTGGTACGGCCAGGACATCGGCATCCTGATCCTCGAAGCCGCCTACCCGTGCATCCCGGGCAATGTCGGCAATGCCGCGACTTTCGATTTCCCGGTGCAATACCTGGCCGTGCGCGGCGCCTCGATCGAGCGCCTGCTCCAGCAAGCCGACCCCTCGCTGGCGCAGCCCTTTATCGAAGCTGCCCAGGAACTGGTGCGCCGCGGCGCGCGGGCGATCACCGGCGCCTGCGGCTTCATGGCGCTTTTCCAACGCGAAGTCGCCGCGGCCGTCGATGTCCCGGTACTGCTGTCGAGTCTCTTGCAGATCCCGCTGATCCACACCCTCACCCGCAAACCCGTGTGCGTCATCACCGCCCACAGCGGCCGCCTGACGCCGGCGCACTTTGCCGCTTGCGGCGTCGATCCGGCCATGCCGCTGGTGGTCGCGGGCATGGAGCATTGCGAAGAATTCCGCAGCGCGATCCTGGAAGAAAAAGGCACCCTGGATTCGGATCGCATCCGCGAGGAAGTCCTCGCGATCGCCGGCGCGGCCCGCCAGGCGCACCCGGACATCGGCGCAATCCTGCTCGAATGCAGCGATCTGCCCCCCTATGCCCATGCCTTGCAGCGCGCCTGCGGGCTCCCTGTGTTCGACTACACGACCCTGATCCGCTATGCCCATTTGGGGCTTGCCCCAATCGGCTATTCCGAGCAATCATGCTACAAGTGACTCAATGCGCATACACAACGCCCACCACGGCGAAGACGACACAGAGGGGCACATGGCAGCCGCACACATTCTCATCGTCGATGACGACGCGATCACCCGGGAATGTCTGGCCAATTATTTCCGCAGCGAGGACTATGACCCCCTGGAGGCCGCCACCGCGGAACAAGCCGAAGCCCTGCTCGCCAGCGAAGACATCACACTGGTCCTGCTGGATATCCGGCTGCCCGGCAAGGACGGCCTGACGCTGGCGCGTGAACTGCGGGTGCGTTCCGAAGTCGGCATCATCCTGGTCACCACCCGCCAGGACGAAGTCGATCGCCTGATCGGGCTTGAGTGCGGCGCCGACGACTACATCACCAAGCCCTTCAATCCCCGCGAAATCCTCGCCCGCGCCAAGAATCTCATCCACCGCGTCCGGCTCTGCACCCAGGCCCGCGACGCCGAACGCAACATCCAGCCCCAACTGCTGCGCTTTCCCCGCTGGTCGCTGGACACGCGCCAGCGCATGCTGCATAACCGCGCAGGGGAAACCATCCCGCTGACGTCGACCGAATACCGCATGTTGCAGACCTTCATCGCCCGCCCCGGCCGGCCGCTGTCGCGCGACGAGATCATGGATACCCTGCGCAATCGCGAATACAGCCCCACGGATCGCAGCATCGACGTCATGGTCAGCCGCCTGCGGCGCAAGCTCGCCGACAACCCTAATTCGCCGCAAATCATCACGACGATCCACGGCGAGGGCTACCAGTTCAACGAGTACATGGGCTGACCACCATGCGGCGGCCGATCCTGGGATGCCTGACATGGCTCATGCTGGTCACGGCGGCCAGCGCCGCCCCGGCCGCCGTGACCGCGCCCAGCGCCGACAAGCCAACCATCCTGGTGTGCGGTCATTCCAACTATCCCCCCGTTTCCTGGACCGAGGCCGGCGCATTGCACGGCGCCGGCCCCATGCTGGCACAGGAAATCCTCACGCGGCTCGGCTATCCGGTTCAGTTGCTGGACATCGGCAACTGGAAGCGCTGCCTGTACGAAGTCAAGGCCGGGCGCGTGGACCTGGTGGCCGGCGCCTTTCCCAACGCCCAGCGCAGCCGCGACATGGTGTTCGTCCCGGAATACGTCATCGAAGAACCCATCATCCTGTTCACGCAGCGCGCCCGCCCGATCCATTTCAGCTCCTTGGACGATCTGCGCGGCAAAACGGTCGGCCTGCTGCTGGGCGACATCTATGGCGAGCCGTTCGACAGCTTTCTCGAACGCAACACCCACATCGAATGGGTCTCGACCGGAGCGCAGAATCTGGGCAAGCTCGCCCTGGGCCGGATCGACTTCATGCCGATCGGCGCATTCAGCGGCCATCTCCAGGCCAGCCGCCTGGGCCTGAGTGAATGGTTGATCCCGGTGTCCCATGTCGTCAGCAACGGCCATTTCCATTTCGGCATCGCCCATGACTCCCCGCTATTGGCCGACATCGACCGGATCAACGCCGAAATCCTGCGGCTGCGCGCGTCCGGCCAGATCGAAACGCTGGTCGACTTGGCCTCGGACGACTATCTCGTAAAACGCTGACGCCATGCACCTGCCCCGCATCCGCCGCCGTCTATCGTTTCTACTGCACTATCGCGAAGCCCACCCGCTGGGCTACCGCATCCTGTCCCATGTCATCGCATTCAGCATCCTGCTGTCCCTGCTGTCGACGGCTTTCCAGGTGTATTCGAACTACCGGAAGGAACAAGCCCAGATCGAAGCCCAGCTTCAGCTGATCCATGCCAGCTACATCGACAGCCTGGGCCAGAGCCTGTGGAACCTGGATCAGGACCTGGTATCCCTGCAACTGAATGCGATCCTGAATTTTCCCTACATCGCCGCGGTATCGCTGCAATCCGACAGCCTCGGCCAGCCGCTGCGGCACACCAAGGCCGACATCCCGGAAAACCTCACGCTGACCCACCGCTATCCGATTCGATACGCCACGACGCGCCTGGGACAGCCCCTCTCGCTGGGCACGCTCAGTGTGGACGTCAATCTCCGGCAGCTCTATGCCGATCTGGCGTCCAAGGCATTCGAGAGCTTCATCAGCCAGACCCTGCTGATCCTGATGATCACGATCGCCCTGATCGTGATTTTCCAGCTGCAGATCACCCGCCACCTGGAAGCCATGGCGCGCTATACCCGCCGCATTGGCCAGGGCCACCTCGAGGAACCACTGCAACTGAACCGCCGAAGCGACGCGCGCACGCCCGACGAGATCGACCAGGTCGTCAGCGCCATCAATGAAATGCGCGAATCCATTCTGGCCGACCTGGACCGGCGCGATCAGGCCCAGAAAGCGCTGCAGTTCAACCGCGATCAATTGCGCGAGCAGGTCGAACGGCGCACCCGCAGCCTGCAAAGCGCCAAGGAACAGGCCGAAAGCGCGAACCGCGCCAAAAGCCAGTTCCTCGCCACCATGAGCCATGAAATCCGCACGCCGCTCAATGGCATCATGGGTATGCTGGACCTGCTAGCGGTTTCCGGGCTGGACAGCCGCCAAAACAACATGCTCGGAACGATCCGCGCATCGAGCGAAGCACTGCTGGAACTGCTCAACGGACTGCTGGACTACGCCAAGATCGAAGAAGGCACCTTCGTGCCGACACGGCAGGCTTTCCGGCTCCTGGAGCTGGTCCAATCGACCGTCCTGCTGTTTTCGGCCCAGGCGCGCGAACACGGCGTGACGGTCACGCTCGATCTGGACGCGACGCTGGCCGATGCCTGTCACGGCAGCGACGGCGCCTTGCGGCAGGTCCTGTCCAACCTGCTGTCCAACGCCATCAAGTTCTCGCCCCAGGGCCAGGTCCGCGTCCAGGTCTGCCGCGCGCCCCGCGAGGCGCCGGAAACAGCGCCTGATCGGCAATGGGTGCGCTTCGAGATCCAAGACACCGGCATCGGCATCCCCGAAGCCTTCCACGCCCGGCTGTTCGAACGCTTCAGCCAGGCCGACGGCAGCATCACCCGCCATTTCGGCGGCACGGGCCTGGGGCTGGCCATCAGTCACGGACTGGTCCGCATCCTCGGCGGCGACATCCACGTCGAAAGCGAGGAAGGCAAAGGCAGCCGGTTCTGGTTCGATATCCCGCTGGACATCGACCCCCTCCCAGGCGCGGCGCCGCAAGAAACGGCCGCCGGCAGCCCCGCCACCCCGCCGCTGCGCGTGCTGCTGGTCGAGGACATCGAGGTCAACCAGCAGGTCGCCATCGGCATGCTGACGCGCGACAACCACCAGGTCACGCTCGCCCAGGATGGACACGAGGCGCTGCGGCACGCGGCGCGAAACACCTACGACCTGATCCTGCTGGACATGCATCTGCCTGAAATCAGCGGCATGGAAATCTGCCGCCGGATCCGCCGCCAGCCCGGCCCCAATCGCAATACCCCAATCATCGCCCTGACCGCCAGCGTCCAGCCGCAAGAAATCAGCGAATATCTGGCAGCCGGCATCCTCACCGTCCTCGCCAAGCCGCTGCGTCTGGAAAAACTCCATCAGGCGCTCGCGCGCCTGCGCGCACCATCCGCCGCCGAAGCCGAATCCGCAGATGCGCCCGCCTTGCTGAATACGGCGCTGCTGACCAACCATCTGGACACGTTCGGCGGCCAGCGGCTCGCCTCGCTGATCGAGCGGTTCTTCGTCGCGTACGCGCAGACGCGCGCCGCCTTGCACGAAGCCCATGCGCAGGAGGACGGCTACGAAATTGCCGAACAGGCCCACCGGCTGGCGGGCGCGGCCGCCACCATCGGCGCATCGCGACTGTCGGCGTTGCTGCGCGACATCGAGACCTGCGCGCTGGCCCCGGAAAGCGGATCGATCGAAGACCGGCTGGCGCAGCTGGACGACATCGGGACGAGCACCCGCACGGCCCTGGAGGCATTCATCCGCACAGCGTCCGAGACGACTGCCTGACCCCCGCCGAGGGCAATGGGCGGCCGCCGGCCAGGGAGACCATTCCCGGACGCCTCGGCGAGCCGACGGGCTCGCGAAAAGCGCCGGGAAAGAACGCCTGGTCCAGGGCGGGTCTCAATGGGCCTGACGCAATTGGCGCAACGTGGTGGTCGGGGTGATGGCTTCGGGATCGAGCAGGCAATGGATGATGGCGGGCAGGCCGCTGGCGCAGGCGCGTTCGAGCGCCGGGGCGAACTGCGCCGAAGTCTCGACCCGTTCGCCATGGCCGCCGAAGGCACGCGCATAGGCTGCAAAATCGGGATTGCGCAGCGTCGTGGCCGACACCCGGCCCGGATAGCGCCGCTCCTGGTGCATGCGGATGGTGCCGTACATGCCATTGTCCACCAGGACCACAATGATCGGCAGCCCATACTGAACGGCCGTGGCGAATTCCTGGCCGTGCATCATGAAGCAGCCATCGCCGGCCAGGCACACGACCCGGCGCCCGGGACACAGCCGCTGGGCGGCCACCGCGGCCGGCAGCCCATAGCCCATCGAGCCCGAGGTCGGCGCCAATTGGGTGCCATAGGCGCGGAATCGATAGAAACGATGCAGCCAGATCGCATAGTTGCCCGCGCCATTGCACAGAATCGCATCCTCGGGCAGCACGGCATTCAGGTGCGCCATGACCTCGCCCATCTGCAATGCCCCGGGATGATGAACGGCGCCCGGGTCGCTCCAGGCCTGGCGCGCGGCATGCAGCGCCTCGCAACGCTGGCGTCGCTGCGGCGTGACGGTTGGCGCCAGCGGCTCGACGGCCCGGACCCAGGCCGATGGCCGGCATGGCATGGCGACATCGGCCTGATAGACCCGGTTCAACTCATCCGGATCGGGATGCACATGCACCAGCGCCTGGCCGGGCACGGGAATGTCGAGCAGGGTGTAGCTCTGGCTCGGGACTTCGGACAGGCGTCCGCCCACGGCCAGGATCAGATCGGATTCACGGATGGCCGCCAGCAGTCCGGGCTGGCAGCCCAGCCCCAGATCGCCGATGAAATTCGGATGGTCCACCGGGCACAGCATCTGGCGCCGGAACTGGACCGCGATCGGCAAGCCGTGGCGCTCGGCGAACGCACCGAAGGCGCGCGCCGATTCGGCGTCCCAGCCGCTGCCGCCAAGAATTGCCAGCGGGCGCTGCGCCCGCGCCAGGCGCTCGCCCAGATCGCGGATCTGGTCCGGATCAGGCCAGGCTTGCGGGACGTCGAACGGCCGCCCGTCGGCCACGGCCACGGTTTCGGAGAGCATGTCCTCGGGCAGGGCCAGCACCACGGGGCCGGGACGGCCCGCCAGCGCCACATGGAAGGCGCGCGACAAGTATTCGGGAATGCGTTCGGCCTGGTCGATTTCCGCGGCCCATTTGACCTGGGACCCGAACACGGCGCGATAGTCCATTTCCTGAAACGCCTCGCGGTCGCGCATCGCCCGTTCGATCTGGCCGACCAGCAGAATCATGGGCGTGGAGTCCTGGGATGCAATGTGCACCCCAGCCATGGCGTTGGTGGCGCCGGGCGCCCGGGTCACCATGCAGATCCCCGGGCGGCCAGTCAATTTGCCGTGGGCTTCGGCCATCATGGCAGCCCCGCCCTCCTGGCGGCAGACGGTCACCTCGATGCCGGCGTCGTGCAGTCCGTCGAGCACCGGCAGATAGCTTTCGCCCGGCACACAGAACACGTGCTCCACGCCATGGATGCGCAATTGATCCACCAGAACGTGGCCTGCCAGGCGGGGAGCCGCCGAAGAATGAAGTGTCATGCCCATTTCCTTAGTGCTTGGTAAAGAACAATCGCTGCGCGATGCCGCCCCATGCCCCGACCTGCGCGGGCTCAGGGCACGACGGCGCCATGAGGATCGAGATCGGCGTTGGTGGTCAACCACAGGACCTCGGCGTCCTCATCCCCTTGGTTGATCACGCGATGGCGCATCCGGCTATCGATGTAGAAACAGTCGCCCGGCCCAAGGGTGACGGGCTGGTAGAACTCGGTATGCAGTTCGATGGCGCCTTCCAGAACGTAGACGAATTCCTCGCCGTCGTGACAGCTCCAGCCCTCGTCGCTGCGCAGTTCGCCGTGGCTCTTGATGCGTGAGCGGAAAGGCATCATGTGTTTGTGGGCGAGTTGCGAACACAGCAGCCGGTGGCGATACAGCGGCGTGTCGTGGATTTCGCCCTCGTCCGTGCGCCCGATGCTGCAACGTCCCGCCCCCATGTGCGCCTGCGCCGGCGCGAACAGTTCGGCGACGTCCACGCCCAGGCCATGCGCCAGCCGCAGCAGCACATCATAGGTCGGCGACACCAGGCCATTTTCGATCTTGGACAGGGCCGAAACCGAAATGCCGCTGGCGCGGCCCGTCTGGCCCTGGGTCCAGCCCCGCTGCAGCCTCAGGGCTTTGAGCCGTTCCGCCAAGGCGGATTGACGTTCCTGGACCTGGGAGGGATCGAGCGCTATTGCTGTCATTGTTCAAATGTCCTTCTTCATGGATCCCCGATCCGGGGAACTCCTATCGATCGATGTCAGAGGATACGCCGGCTCCGGCCCGCCGAACCGCGAGCGGAGGCCACGATACGCGACGCATACCACCAAGATCATACAAAGTCGATATCAGACGACATTCTTTTCCACCATCGGCTCGCCTTCGAGGATGCGGCGCCAGCCCAGGCGGGACAAGTCCAGGGTCCTGAAACCGCCATGAATGATGAGCTCGGAGATCGCCCGGCCGACAGCCGGCCCCTGCTGCATGCCGTGCCCGCTGAAACCATTGGCGAAATATAGATTGTCGACATCGGGATGCAGACCGATGATGACATTCTGATCGACCAGGTTCATGTCGTAGTGCCCGGCCCAGCTGCGCCCGCAGCGCAGCGCCTCGAATGCGGGCACGCGCTGCGCCAGCAAGGGCCAGAGCCGTTCTTCGAACAATGCGTGCTGGACATCGAAATCCATGCATTCCGGGTCCTGGTCCGGTGGCGGCGCGATGCCGGCGATGAAACCCTGGCCTTCGGGCCGGAAATAGGCGCCGCTCGGGTCAATCACCATAGGGCAGTCCGGCAGCGCCTGCGGACATTGAAAATAGAAGATGCTGCGCTTGCGGGCCTCGACCGGCAGGTCGATACCCGCAAGACGCGCCACGGCCGGGCCGCCGATACCCGCCGCATTGATCAGGGCTCCACAAGCAATATGACTGCCATCGTCCAGGCGCACACCGGTGACATGCGCGCCGGCGCGCTCCACCCCCTCGATGCGCCGGGACAGGTACACCGCCCCCTGGGCGATCGCCTTGCGCCGCATGCCTTGCAGCATACCGTAGGCATCGAGCCAGCCCTCGCCGCTCAGTCCCAACGCGCCGCCGGCCAGGTCATCGACCCGCATCCAGGGATAGCGGGCCGCCAGTTCCGCCGCATCGAGCAGGACGATATCCGCCCCCAGACTGCATTGCAGGATGTGATTCTCGCGCAGGACCGGCATGCCTTCGGCCGTCGCCAGGAACAGATAACCCCCCTCGCGAAAAGCCGGATCGGGGCGCTCGCCATCGACAGCCATGATGTCGCCGAAGTGCCGCAGGAATTCGGTGCCGAACTGCGACATGCGGATGTTTTCCGCCGTGGAGTACTGGTGGCGGATCGACGCCGCCGACAGCGCTGTGGCGCAGTGCTGGTACGTGGGATCGGGCTCCATGACGGCGACGGTCCCCTGGAAATCGGGATTGGCCGTCAAAAAATAGGCGGCGGCGCTGCCGACCGCCGCCCCTCCGGCGATGACAACATCGAACTGCATCTGCGGCATCTGCATGGCTCCGGCAATCAGATCAGGAATCGAATTTCCCGGCCACCGATCCATGGCGCCGGGCCTTATCAGGAAGCCCTATTTTGCGAGCAAAATTTTTATTATTCTCTAGGTATTTTCCCTTGGAGAAAATTATTTTCTGATAATACGATCACATGCTATCCTGAAATGGACTTGATTGATCCACCACGGAGCCTCCCCCATGAATACTCAGGACGTGCTGCAATCCCTCGGTCTGCCGGCCGACATCCTCCAGGGCGGTGACCTGCCGGTCCATTCCCCCATCGATGGCGCCGGGCTGGCCCGCCTGCATACCCACACGCCCGACCAGGCCCGCGCCGCGGTCGCCGCCGCGCAGGCGGCCTTCGCCGTCTGGCGGCTGGTGCCGGCGCCGCGCCGCGGCGAACTGGTGCGCCTGTTGGGCGACGAGCTGCGTCGCCACAAACAGGCACTGGGCCGGCTCGTATCCCTGGAAGCCGGAAAGATCACCGCCGAAGGCGAGGGCGAAGTCCAGGAGATGATCGACATCTGCGACTTCGCCGTCGGCCTGTCGCGCCAGCTCCATGGCCTGACCATCGCCTCCGAGCGCCCGGGGCATCGCATGATGGAAACCTGGCATCCACTGGGCGTGGTCGGTGTGATCTCGGCCTTCAACTTCCCGGTCGCGGTCTGGTCCTGGAACGCGGCGCTCGCCCTGGTGTGCGGCAATCCGGTCATCTGGAAACCCTCGGAAAAGACACCGCTCACGGCGCTGGCCTGCCAGGCGCTGTTCCAGCGCGCACTGGCGCGCTTTGGCGATGCCCCCGCCGATCTGGTGCAAGTCCTCATCGGCGCGCGCGAGGTCGGCGAGGTCCTGGTGGACGATCCCGGCGTGGCGCTGGTGTCGGCGACCGGCTCAACCCGCATGGGGCGCGACGTGGGGCCCCGCGTGGCCCGGCGCTTCGGCCGCTGCCTGCTGGAACTGGGCGGCAACAATGCCATCATCGTGGCACCGTCGGCGGACCTGGGCATGGCTGCCCGCGGCATTCTGTTCGGCGCCATCGGCACGGCCGGGCAGCGCTGCACGACCACGCGCCGCCTGATCGTGCACGAAAGCGTGGCCGACGCCCTGCTGACCCGCCTGAAGGCCGCCTACGCCAGCGCCACAGTGGGCAACCCGCTGGACGCCGGCACGCTGGTCGGGCCGCTGGTGGACCAGGCCTCATTCGACGCCATGCAATCCGCGCTGGAGCAGGCGCGCGCCCAGGGCGGCAGCGTCACCGGCGGCGAGCGCCTGCTGGCCGACCGCTACCCGGACGCCTGGTACGTGCGCCCCGCTCTGGTGGAAATGCCCGACCAGACGGCCATCGTCCGCCACGAGACCTTCGCCCCGATCCTGTACGTCATGCGCTACCGGGATTTCGACACGGCCCTGCAACTGCACAATGCCGTCCCGCAAGGCCTGTCCTCGGCAATCTTCACCACGGACTTGCGCGAAGCCGAAACCTTCCTGAGCGCCGCGGGCTCGGACTGCGGCATCGCCAACGTCAATATCGGCACATCGGGCGCCGAGATCGGCGGAGCCTTCGGGGGCGAAAAGGAAACCGGCGGCGGGCGCGAATCCGGGTCCGACGCCTGGAAGGCCTATATGCGCCGGGCGACCAACACCATCAACTATTCCAACGCGCTGCCGCTGGCGCAAGGCATCCGCTTCGGCGACGATTGATCGCGCGCCAATGAAAAGAGCCAGATCGGCGCAAGGCTTGATCTGGCTCTCGAATGTGGTCGGGGTGACATGATTCGAACATGCGACTCCTACGTCCCGAACGTAGTACTCTACCAGGCTGAGCTACACCCCGACGGTAGCCGAGCCTCTGACGCAAACAACCGCCAGACGGCCTCGGAATTCATTTTCAGCGGTCTCGATCGACCGCGAAAGAGCAAAATTCTACCAGAGTTTCACGATATACGGAATCCGGCAGGACATCCAGGGCGCGCAGCGCCAGATTCGCCTCGGCGCGCGCGGCCTCGCGCGTATATGCCAGTGCGTCTGTGTCGTGGATGGCCCGCGCCACCGCCTGGAAATCGGCCGAGCCGGTGCTGATGGCCTCGCGCACCAGGTCGCGCTGCGCCGGAGTGCCGACCTCGAGCACACGGATCAGGGGCAACGTGGACTTGCCCTCGCGCAGGTCGTCGCCGACGTTCTTGCCCAGGGCCTGGGCATCGCCGTTGTAGTCCAGCACATCATCGACGAGCTGGAAAGCCGTCCCGATGTGCCGGCCGTAGGCTGCCGCGGCCTGCTCCTGAGCGGGCGTGGCCCCGGAAATGATGGCGCCCACCTGGGCGGCCGCCTCGAACAGTTTTGCCGTCTTGTAGCGCACCACCTGCAGGTAGCGATCCAGAGAGACGTCCGGATCGTGGACGTTGAGCAGTTGCAACACCTCGCCCTCGGCGATGATGGTCGTCGCCGTCGAGAGCACCGCCATCGCCGCCATGGAGTCGGCCTCGACCATCATCTCGAAGGATCGCGAATACAGATAGTCGCCCACCAGGACGCTGGCGGCGTTGCCGAACACGGCATTGGCCGTCCCGCGGCCGCGGCGCATGTCAGACTCGTCGACCACATCGTCGTGCAGCAGCGTGGCGGTATGAATGAACTCGACAACGGCCGCCAGGCGGTGGTGATTGTCGCCGCGATAGCCCAGGGCGCCCGCCACCAGCAGGACCATGGCCGGACGCATGCGCTTGCCGCCGGCGCCGATGATGTAATCACCGATCGTGCGGATCAGGACGACCTCGGAATTCAGGCGCGCGCGAATCACAGCGTCGACCGCCTGCATGTCTTGGGCGATGGGCGCAAACAGTTCAGAAAGTATCAAGACAAACCCGGATTCTGAAAGCGGTGACCCCGAAACGCGGCCACAAAGACCCAGATTATACTTTCCCAATCAAAATCAGGAGATTCCCTTGATCGATCCGCAATTGCGCCCGCTGCTCGAGAGCGCCCAGCGCGTCCTCGCCCAGCTCGAGGCCTGGCTGCCCCCCGCCCCGCCCCCCATCGATTGGTCGGCACACGCCTACCGCTGGCGGCGGCGCGGCGCGCGCGGCTGGCTGGACGCGGTGACGCGCATCGCACCCATGCGTCTGGACGATCTGCGCCACGTCGATCGGCAAAAGGCCGTCATCGAGCGCAACACCCTGGCATTCCTGCGCGGCAAGCCCGCCAACAACGTGCTGATGACCGGCGCGCGCGGCACAGGAAAAAGCTCGCTCGTGCGCGCGATGCTGGACGCCTTCGGCGCGCAGGGCCTGCGCCTGATCGAGGTCGACAAGTCCGACATGGGCGACCTGGGCCAGATCATCGAAATCATCGCGGACCGTCCCGAACGCTACATCATCTTTTGCGACGACCTGTCCTTCGAGGAGGGCGAACCCGGCTACAAGGCGCTGAAATCGGTGCTGGACGGCTCGGTGGCCGCGCCCGGCGACAACGTCCTCATCTACGCCACCTCGAACCGCCGCCACCTGATGCCCGAGTACATGCGGGAAAACCTCGCCGCCCAGCACCAGGCCGACGGCGAAATCCATCCCGGCGAAACCGTCGAGGAAAAGATCTCGCTATCCGAGCGTTTCGGCCTGTGGCTGTCGTTCTACCCATTCAGCCAGGACGACTACCTGGACATCGTCGGGCATTGGCTCGCGGTGCACGGCTGCGGCCCCGACAACATCGCCCAGGCGCGCACCGAGGCGCTGCAATGGGCGCTCGAAAGAGGTTCGCGCTCGGGCCGGGTCGCCCGCCAGTTCGCACGCGACTGGGCCGCCCGCCATGTCTAGCGCCACCGCAGGCGCAGCGCCAGCCGCCCATCCCCAGGACACCGGCGCCAAGCCCTACATCCGCGTGGCGGCAGGCCTGATCCTCGATGCCAGCGGCCGCCTGCTGCTGGGCCAGCGCCCCGCGGGCAAGCCCTGGGAGGGCTGGTGGGAACTGCCCGGCGGCAAGATCGAACCCGGCGAAACCATCGCGCAGGCACTGACACGCGAACTCGACGAGGAACTCGGCATCCATGCGACCCGCATCTATCCCTGGGTCACCCACATCCACGAATATCCCAAGACCATCGTCGAACTCGCCTTCTGCCAAGTGACCGCCTGGGAGGGCGAGCCGCAAGGCCTGGAAAACCAGGCACTGCTCTGGGTCGACCCCGGCGCCATCCGCCTGGACACCGGAGACCACCCCATCGCGCCCAATGGCGGCTCCCTCCTGCCCGCCGCCGCGCCGCCGCTGAAATGGCTGCGCCTGCCCACCCGCTACCGGATCAGCGCGATCGGCAGCCCCGACGGCCTCCCCGGCTGGCTGGCCAGGCTCGAGGACGAATTGCGCGCCGCCCCCTGCCTGGTCCAGTTCCGGGAACCCGGATGGTCCGGCGACAGCACCGCACTGGCGGCGGCCTTCGAGGCAACACTCACCCTCTGCCGCCGCTACACGGCCCCATGCCTGGTCAACAGCGCACATCCGCGCGACTGGGGCTCCCGGGCCGACGGCCTGCACCTGCGCGCCACGGACGCGGCCCGCATGGCCACCACCGCCGAACGCCCCCCCGGCATCCTGGCAGTCTCGGCGCACGATGCACACGACATCGCCCACGCCCGGACACTGGCGGCGGATTTCATCGTCCTGGGACACGTGCTGGACACCCCGAGCCACACCGACAGGACGTCATTGGGCTGGGCAACGTTCCAGGCCCTGGCCGCCACCGCCGGACGGCCGGTGTTCGCCCTGGGCGGCCAATCCGCCGAGACCGCCGAAACCGCCCGCCGCCACGGCGCACACGGCATCGCCGCGATCCGCGGCGCACTGCTCCAGCCATGATATCGGGGATAGGAAAGGATCGGACTCACCCCCTCAAAAGAACCAACACCCTCTCACTTTCGTAGGCGGCCGGCGCCCAGGGGGGCGCGGCGCTTTCGAACCCGCCGTCGGATTGGGCACAATCGGGGAGGCAAGGGCGCCACTGTTCGCGCGGG
>JBEBRQ010000009.1:0-76166 GCA_040394755.1 Castellaniella defragrans
GCCGCGTCTGGAAGCTAATCCCCGCAAAAGAACCAGCACCCCCCACTTTCGCACGCGGCCGGCGCCCCCCTGGGCGCCGGCCGCGAGCTCTCACAACCCCCCCCACGCCGCACCTAAGGTTTTTTACGAAACAGCAGACGTCGTCGAGACAACATCGCAGAAGGTCAACCTGGGCGGCGCCTTCAGCAAGGACTCGAAACGGTCGAGCTTTTCCTTTGCCGGCGGATACCGCAGATGCGCTTCCCAAGCCGCCTTGTCCGCATATTGCTCATAAAGAATGAATCGATCCGGCTCGCCCAAGGGGCGTTGAACCGCATAAAAAAGAATACCGGGCTCATCCCGGGCCAATGCCACCAGAGATTGCAGAACGCTTTCCAGCTCTGCCGCCCGCGCCCCATCGGTTTCAAGTTCAACCAGCAACACAAACATGATTCAGCTCCATCCGTTCATCAATACACGACCGGGAGGATGCCGGATTCATGCCGGGACGTATTGTAAAAATGCGTCCCGGCGCGGGCGCTGCGCAGATAGCGCCCGGGCGCCATTCCCACGCGGCGCTGGAAATCATGGATGAAATGCGCCTGATCCGAATAACCGCAAGCCAGGGCGGTATCCACGACACCGGCGGCAGGATCGAGCATCAAGGCCCGCACGGCTTTCTGGAACCGCACGAGACCTTTGACCTCGCAGGGCGACTGGCCGGCGAACCGCCGCCAGCGGCGTTCGAACTGCCGCCGCCCGAGACCCGCCCCGGACGCGATCGCATCGATCGGCACGGCCGGGCCTTGCCGATAGAGCCTGGTCATCGCCCCTTCGACCAGCAAATCCGCGGATTCCCGCCGCAAATGACGCATCAGGAAATCCTGGATCAGTGCCATTCTTTCCTGGTGATCGTCGGCGTCCGATAACTGCCGCACCAGCCTCGCGCCCGACGCCCCCCAGACAGCGTGCGCGCAGAGCCGGCAATCCACCAGCTCATCGGCTGGAATCGCCGTGAACCGGCGCAACATGCCGATCCTGAAACGAACGGCGATGAAACCGATGCTGGCCGTTGGCGAAAGCACAATCGGCGTATTGCGCGTGCAGAACAAATGCGCCCGATCGACGGTCACGGAGGGACCGCCTGCGGTTTCGATCCGGAACGGCTCGCCATAATGGATAGTGAGCTCGGCGCCCGTGCCTGGCAGCAACATCGGCAGGCGCACGACCTCGGACGGCGCGCTCTCCCACCCCCAGAGGCGATCGACGAAAGGCCGCAGCGCCGCATCCGGAAGTTGCTGGAACGTCCTCATGGCCTCACCCCACAGGGCGTTATGGCGCAACCTTGCGCGAGAGTTCCTTGGGCAGCGGAAAGGCGACATTCTCGACGACGCCTTCGAGAGGGCGCACCGAACGCGCGCCCAGCGCCTTGAGCCGTTCGATCACCTGCCCCACCAATGCCTCTGGGGCCGAAGCGCCGGCCGTCACGCCGATCCTGCGGGCGTTCAGGAGCCACGCCGGATCGATCATATCCGGATCGTCCAACAGGTAGGCGGCCACGCCCCGGCGCTCGGCCACCTCGCGCAGGCGATTGGAATTGGAACTGTTGGGACTGCCCACCACCAGCACCAGATCGCAGGCCGGCGCCATGATGCGCACGGCATCCTGGCGATTCTGCGTGGCATAGCAGATGTCGCTTTTCTTCGGTTCGGCAATGCCGGGAAAGCGCGCGCGCAAAGCGGCGGCCACCTCGGCGGCATCATCGATGGACAGCGTGGTCTGGGTCACGAAGGCCAGCCGTCCGGGATCGGCCACCCGCAAGGCCGCCACATCGGCGACGGTTTCGACCAGATGCATGCCGCCATCGGCCTGACCAAGCGTACCCTCGACCTCGGGATGCCCGCGATGGCCGATCATGATGATCTCGCGCCCTTCGGCCCTCATGCGCGCGACCTCGATATGAACCTTGGTGACCAACGGACAGGTCGCATCGAAGATCCGCTGCCCGCGCGCCTGGGCCTCGGCGCGCACCGCGCGCGACACGCCATGCGCGGAAAAGATCACGATCGCCCCGGAAGGCGCATCGGCCAGTTCATCGATGAATATGGCGCCCTTGGCGCGCAGATCCTCGACCACATAGCGATTGTGCACGATCTCGTGGCGCACATAGATCGGCGCGCCATGCAGTTCGAGGGCGCGCTCGACGATGGCAATGGCCCGGTCCACCCCGGCGCAGAACCCGCGCGGCTGGGCCAGGACGACTTCCGGCTCGGGCTGGTGCGCGTCGGACATGGTCACAGCACCCCGAGAATCTGGACTTCCACCTGCAAATCGGCGCCCGCCAGGGGATGATTGAAATCGAACAGGCCGGAGGCCTCGCCCAATTCCTTGAGCACGCCCGAATAGCGGCCGCCATTGGGCGCCACGAACTCGACGATGTCGCCCGGCTCGAATTCGGTGTCCGGGGGCGCATTGTCGCGCATGGCCTCGCGGCTGACGCGCTGGATGAGATCGGGATTGCGCTCGCCATAGGCCTTGGCCGCCGGCAGGTCCGCCGTGAAATGCTCGCCCTCGGCCCGGCCGACGAGGATCTCCTCGAGCCCCGGCGCCCATTGCCCCATCCCCATCTGCAAGGTGGCCGGCCGGTCCAGGAAAGTATCGACGAACACCGTCCCGAGCGCCGGGCCGCTGGCAAGCTCGATGCGATAGTGCAGGGTCACGTAGGAATCGGGGCGGACAAAAGCATTCACCGCGTCAGATGTGGAAGTCAAAGTGTGTCACCGTAGAAGATCTCGCATATGCGCCAATTTTAGAGCCTATCATGACCCAGGGTGCCACATCCCCCTATTCCCGGCCTGCGGCCGGCCATCGGCCATGAGCGCGGAACGCCCCCGCGAGCGCCTGCTGGTCCACGGCGCCCCCGCCCTCACCAACGCTGAATTGCTGGCCATCGTCCTGCGCACCGGCACGCGCGGGTGCGACGCCGTCGCCCTGGGACGGCAACTGCTGGAACGCTTCGGCGGCCTGCGCGCGCTGCTGTCGACGCCGGCCGAGGCGCTGCTGGCGCTCCCCGGCATAGGCAGCGCCAAGACCTGCGAACTGCTGGCCATCCGGGAATTGAGCCGCCGGGCGCTCGAAGAAGACCTGCGCGCCGGCCAGGCACTGAGCCAGCCCCAGCGGGTCAAGCAGTTCTGCGCGACGCAATTGGCGCACCTGCGCGTCGAGCACTGCATCGCGCTCTATCTGGATACGCAGTTGCAGCTGATCCTCTGCGAGGAGGTCTCGCGCGGCACGCTGTCGCAGGCGACCGTCTATCCCCGCGAGGTCGTCCGGGCGGCACTCGCCCACCACGCCGCCGGGGTGATCCTGGCGCACAACCACCCCTCGGGCCTGGCCGAACCCAGTCCCGCCGACCTGGCCCTGACTCGCCATCTGAAACAAGCGCTCGCCCTGGTGGACATCCGCCTCGTCGACCACCTGATCGTAGGGACCTCCGGGGCGGTATCCCTGGCCGAGCGTGGGGATCTGTAGGGCCAGATCTCCGCAGAACCACCCCCCCCCACTTTCGTAGGCGGCCAAAGCCCACCACAACCATTTGAGGAAATACACAAAACACCGTAAAATGGCAGGCTTTACTGGATACGTTGTCAGGTCCTTGGTGAAATCGACATCAACCTGGCTGGCGACCCCGACACAGACCGACTGGAACCCCATCATGAAAGAAGGCATCCACCCCGAATACCGCGAAGTCGTATTCCTGGATCAGCAGACCGGCAACAAGTTCATCTCGCGCTCGACACTCTCGACCCGTGAAACGACCGAGATCGACGGCAAGACCTATCCGCTTTTCAAGTGCGACGTGACCTCCGAGTCCCACCCCTTCTACACGGGCGCCCAGACCCGGATCGTCGAAACCGGCCGCGTCGAAAAATTCCGCGCCCGTTTCGCGCGCACCGCAGGCACGGTCAAAAAAGAATCGTAAACGCCGCGCACGCATCAAAGGGCAGCCCCAGGCTGCCCTTTTTATTGACGTGTGAGAACTGATTTTTCCTTTAAGATGGCTTTGTCCCTCATCTCACTTGTGCCGTCCCGGTGTACCAAGACAACGTCCGCTCCACGCCCGCCCGGCTGACGGCCCCCGCCACGGCCAAACTCTCGCGCCTGTTCCTCCTGAGCGTGGGGCTGGTCTATATCCTGGCCGGCCTGTTCTACCGCGACCCCTGGAAAACCGACGACGTCACCACCCTGGCCACCATGCTCACCGCGCTCTCTGGCACGAGCGCCCATGCCTGGCTGCTGCCGCAGATCGGCGCGCTCGCACATGCGCAGGACGGACCGCTGGAAACCTGGGTGGGCGCCTTTTCGATCTGGGCGTTCGCGCCGCTGTTCGAATGGTTCTGGGGGCCGCTGGACGCAAAAATCATTGCCTCGCGCCTGCCCAATCTGCTGTGGTTCGGCATCCTGACCAGCACCATCTGGTACGGCACCTACCTGCTGGGCCGGCGCGCCGAAGCGCAGCCCCTGGCTCTGCCCTTCGGCGGCGAGCCGGATTCCCGCGACTACGGACGCATGCTGGCCGACGCCGCGCTGCTGCTGATCGTCGCGACCGTGGGCATCATCTGGCGAATGCACGAAACCTCCGAGGTCCCGGTCATCATCGCCTGCCAGGCTCTGGCCTTCTATGCCGTGGCTCGCATGTTGGACCATCCAGCGTCCGGCGCGATCACGCTGGGCGTGGCCCTGGGCGCTGCGTTTCTCGCGCGCGGCTGGCTGGGCAGCCTGCCGCTGATGATCGCGACGATCTGCGCATTCCTGCCGCCCAGCCCGCTGCGCCCCGCATCCAAGTGGCTGGCCGTCAGCGCCTTGATCTGCGCATCCCTGATCCTGCTCTGGTGGATTCCCGCCCGTGAATTCGGCCCGTACTGGACACGCAGCTGGTGGTACTGGACCAGTCAGTCCTTCGACTGGCCCAACCCCAAAGCCCTGCTCAGCATCGCGCGCGATCTCCCCTGGTTCCTGTGGCCCACCTGGCCCCTGGCGCTGCTTGCGCTCTGGCGCTGGCGCAAATGGCTGGCAGCGCCACACATGCTCATCCCCGCGAGCTTCGCCGGCGGCGCCCTCCTGGTAATGCTGTTCGTGATCGACCCCTTCGAACCCGAATACAGCACGCTCGCCCTGCCATGCGCGGTTCTGGGCGCATTCGCCCTGCCGACCCTGCGCCGCGGCATCGTCAACGCCCTGGACTGGTTCGCGATCATGTGCTTCTCGCTGACCGCCGCCACGGTCTGGCTGGGCTGGGTCGCCGTGCAGACCGGATGGCCGGCCCAGATCGCCCATAACATCGAACGCCAGACTGCCGGGTTGGATGCCCACATCGCCTGGCCGGCCCTGACGCTGGCCGTGCTCGGCAGTGCCGCCTGGATCCTGCTGGTGCGCTGGCGCCTGCGCTCGCATCCGGCCGGCCTGTGGCGCGGAACGGCATTGTCGGCCGGCGGACTGATCACTACCTGGCTCCTGCTGGCGACACTCTGGATGCCCGCCCTGGACTACGTGCGCAGCTACCGCGAGGTTTCCCATTCGCTCGCCCGCGCCCTCGACACCTACCGCCGCCCCGGCGAATGCGTGCGCACACTGCACCTGGGGACCGGCCAGCGCGCCTCGTTCCTGGTGTTCGACGGTATCGAATTCAGTTTCGACGAACGCTGCACACTGCTCCTGCAGCAGGTTGCGCCCGCCTCGCTGCGCAACGGCAGCGCCGCCTACACCGGACATGCGGCGCTCTGGGAAGGCCGGCGCGGACCCGACCGCAATGAAATGTTCCGCCTGCTGCGGATCGAACCCCACAACCCATGAACCAGCCGCCACGGCACAGCGCCGCGCGCGGCGCCGCTGCGGAAATCCTGCGGCAGGCCTGGCCCATCCTGGTCAGTTCCTGGGCCGGGATCGTCTTCGCCGTGCTGGACACGGCCATGGTCGGCCATACCACCGCCACGGACCTGCAGGCCATGGCGCTCGGGTCCTCGATCTACATCACGATCTTCATCGGCCTGATGGGGGTCATCCACGCCCTGATCCCCATCATCGCCCAGCACTTTGGCGCCCGGCGCCTGGATCTGGCCGGCCACGCCTGGGGCCAGGGCGTCTGGCTGGCGCTGTTCCTGTCCCTGATCGGCGGGGCCACCCTGCTGTTTCCAGATGTCTGGCTGTCCATGTCGGGCGCGGTCGAGCCCGACGTCCGCAGCCGGATCGCGTGGTATCTCATGGCCCTGGCGGCGGCCCTGCCGGCCGCCCTGGTCTTTCGCAGCATCTACGCCCTGGCCACGGCAATCTCGCAAACCCGCATCGTGATGCTGATCAACGTCGCGAGCATCGGCTTCAAGCTGCTGTTCAACAGCGTATTCATATTCGGCTGGGCGGGAATGCCCGCCATGGGCGCCGTGGGCGCCGGCCTTTCCACTCTGGTCGTGAGCTGGATGACGCTTGCCGCCGGACTCTGGGCGATCAAGCGTCTGCCGGTATTCCGCGCCCTGGATCTGCGAGTGGGCCGCCCCCGCTGGGCTGACCAGAAGGAGCTGCTGCGGCTCGGGCTGCCCATGGGCGGCTCCTACCTGATCGAGGTCTGCGCATTCAGTTTCATGGCCCTGCTGATCGCGCGCGACGGGCTGTACGTGAGCGGCGGCCAGCAGATCCTCGCCAACCTGATCGCCCTGTGCTATATGCTGCCGATGTCGATCAGTCTGTCGACCGCCTCGCTGGCCGCGCAGGCGATCGGCGCGCGCGATGCCGCCCGGACCCGCGCGGCGGGCCTGTCCGGCGTGGCGCTGGTCGTGCTGGGCGCCGTGCTGACGGCGGCAGTCCTGATCCTGGCGCAGAAACCCATCGTCCGCCTCTACACCGATGAGACACGCGTGGCGGTGGTCGCCCTGGCCCTCTTGCAGGTCGCGCCCTGGTTCCATCTCTGCGATGCCATGCACTGCGTCAGCGCCTACCTGCTGCGCGCCCACAAGGTCGCCGTGGTCCCGCTTGTCCTGCAGATCGTCGCCTTGACGGGCCTCGGCCTGATCGGCGGCTGGTGGTTCGGCTACGGTCCTGGCGCCGGCCACCTGCGGCCCGTGGCCGACTGGTTGATGCCCGGCGCGCCCGTGGGCGCCGCCACGATGTGGATCATGGCGGCCGCCGGCCTGGGCCTGACCGCGATCCTGCTGTTCGGATGGTATGCGCGCGTGCTGCGGCGCGAGGAAGTCCGCATGGCGCAAGCCTGATGCCCCGCGCCACGCGGCAGGGTCAGGCCACGTCCCGCGTCGCAGCCCGTGATCGTTCGGATAGGCCAGCCCCTTCGGCTGCCATCGCCTGATCCGGCTGCCCTGCCGGTTTCGCGCCATCGACCGCAAGCGCCGGCGGCCCGGATGATGGCATCGGCCCATCGGCCCCGGCATCCGACTGTCCGGCAGGCTCGACGCCATCCGCCACGATGGCGGGGCTCACCAGCTCGACCACGCGGCTGCGCGACAGCACGCCCAGAAATTCATCGTCCTCGCCGGTGACCGCCAGCGGCGCGGGGCTGCGCAACAGGCGGGCCAGGACCTCGTCGAGGCCGGCGCTGGCCGGCACGGAAGCCATGTCATCGACGAAACGGGCCACATCCCGGGCGCCTTCGCGGACCGCGCGCTCGGCCTGCTCGCGCGTCAGGACCCCCGCCAGGCGCTTGCCGTCGAGCACGGCCGCATATTCATAATCCCATCCCGCCAGGCGGCCCAGGGCATGTGCCGGATGCGTGCGCATGGTCAAGGTCAGGGGGCGCTCATTGCAGGCGTGCGCGGCGCTCAGGACCTTGCCGCGATTGACGTCCTGCAGAAACGACTGGATATAGTCATTGGCCGGCGTGAGCAGGATGTCCTCGGGCGCCCCTTCCTGAACCAGTTCGCCGTCCTTGAGAATGGCGATCCGGTTGCCCAGGCGCAGGGCCTCGTCCAGATCGTGGGTGATGAAGACGATGGTCTTGTTCAGGCGCGCCTGCAGGGCCAGCAGCTGATCCTGCATCTCGCGGCGGATCAGCGGATCAAGCGCGGAAAACGCCTCGTCCATCAGCAGGATCTCGGCATCGGTGGCCAGGGCGCGCGCCAGGCCCACGCGCTGCTGCATCCCGCCCGAGAGTTGATGCGGATACTGCGCCTCGAAACCGGACAGGCCGACCTGTTCGAGCCAGTGCATGGCACGCGCCTTGCGCTCGGCGCGGCCCATGCCCTGAACGGCCAGCCCGTAGGCGGCATTGTCCAGGACGGTGCGATGCGGCAGCAGGCCGAAGCGCTGGAACACCATGCTCATCCTGGACTGGCGAAAGCGTTCGAGCTCACGTGGACGCAGGCTCATGACGTCGATGCCATCGACCAGGATCTGGCCGGCGGTGGGATCGATCAGGCGGTTGAAGTGACGGATCAGCGTCGACTTGCCGGAGCCCGACAGGCCCATGATCACGTGGATCTGGCCCTCCTCGATGGACAGGCTGATGTCGCGCAGGCCCAGGGTATGGCCGCTGCGCTCGAGCAGCGCCTCTTTCGAGATACCCTGGCGCACGGCTTCCATCCAGTGCCGCGGCCGGGGGCCGAATATTTTGTAGACATTGCGGACTTCGATCTTGCTCATGCTCAGGCCCTCCGCCGCATCTGCCGCTTGCCGAACTGCTGGGTGATGCGGTCAAAGATGATCGCCAGGATCACGATGCCCACGCCAGCCAGCAGACCGCGCCCCAACTGGAGACGGTTGACTCCCTGCAAGACCTCGTAGCCTAGTCCACCCATGCCGATCATCGAGGCAATGACCACCATGGCCAGCGCCATCATGGTCGTCTGGTTGATGCCAGCCATGATGTTGGGCAGCGCCAGCGGCAACTGCACCCCGAACAGCTGGCGCGCGCGGCTCGCCCCGAAGGCCCGCGAGGCCTCCAGCACCTCGCGATCGACCAGGCGGATGCCCAGGTCGGTAAGGCGGATGACCGGCGGCACCGCATAGATCACCGTGGCGAACAGCGCCGCGAGCTTGCCGAGGTTGAACAGCATCACGACTGGAATGAGATAGACGAAGCTGGGCATGGTCTGCATGACGTCCAGGATGGGCAACATCCCTGCGCGGACCCATTTCACACTGGCCATCAGGATGCCGACCGGAATTCCGATGGCCACCGAGAACAGCACCGCCACCAGCATGAGCGCCAGCGTCTGCATGGCCGCGTCCCACAGCCCGATCGCCCCCACCAGGAACAACAACGCGCCCATCAACAGGCTGAACCCGAACTTGCGGCTGCCCGTCCAGGCGATTGCCACGATCAGCCCCACCACCAGCCACCAGGGAGCATCCCGCAAGGTCTGGTCGACCCAGACCAGCAGGTCGAGCAAGGGCTGGGTCAGCGCGCGCAGGGTATCCGCGTACTGGTTGACGATTCCCTCGACAAAATCATCGATGGGGCGTTGCAGTTCGCGCGCCTGGATCAGCTGTGGAAACATCGCGGCCCCCTCAGAGCGCCGCCTGCACCCGCTGCGCCACGTCGGCGGGCAGCCACTGGGTCCAGACATCCGGCTTGGATTTCAGAAACCACAGGGCGGTGGGCTCGGCATCCAGTTCGTTCTCGTCCATATATGAAAGCGTTTCACCCATGACCGGCAGCGGCACCTCGATCCTGGACAGAAATCCGATCAATTTCGGTGCTTTTTCAGAAAATTCCACGTTCACCGCGGTGAACACTGGATTGTCTGGATAAGCGGTGGCCTGCGGATTCGGGCAATTGATGTCGGTCAGGCACTGCTGCTTTTCCTTGTCATAGGGCGGCAGCTCGAGCTGCACGAGATCCATGGAGCCCACCAAAGAGGTCGGGAACCAGTAATAGAACACGACGTTTTCCTTGCGCCGGTAGGCGGCGGTCAGCGCTGCCTTTTGCGTCGTGCTGCTACCCGGCGAAAACAGCGTAAAGCTGTCGTCCAGGCCCAGGCCCTTGAACAGGTTGGCATTGATCACCTGGCAGTTCCAGGCCGCTGGACAACCGTAGAAGCGGCCTTTGCCCGGATTCTCGGGGTCTTTGAACGCATCCTTGAATTTCGGCAGATCGGCAGCCTTTTTCAGTTCGGGAAAGCGCTCGGCGGTGTAGCGCGGGATGAACCAGCCCTCGCCGCCCATGTACAGGCTACCGATGCCCTTGACCTTGCCGGAGGCTTCGGCCTTGCGCCAGGGCTCGAACGTGCTGTTGAGCCACAGCTCGGAATTGATGTCCAGATCGCCGCGCTGCAGCGCCGCCAGTGCCATCAGCGTTTCCGTCGGCAGGACCTCGGAATCGCAGCCATAGCCGTGCTTCATGATGAAACGCTCGACCTCGACGAGCACCAGGTTCGATTCCCAGTTCATGCCGCCGAAACGGACGGGCCGGTCCAATTCGCACTGGGGCGTATCAGCCGCCTGCGCGGCCAATGGCGTGCCGCCGAGCAACGCGGCGCAGGCCAGGCCCATGATGCCAAATGACAGGCGCTGGCGGAAAGCCGCAGTGCGCAGCGCAGGGAAATGGATAGACATGTTGCCTCCTTTGGGTTACGGAGACGCGCCACACGCACGAAGCGTGTCACGCGCCATAGCTTAAGGGAGGGTGTGCGGAAGACGGGATCGGCCCGCCAATACATACCGGCACTAGCGTGGATGCCCAGGGCATCCCTTGACAGGTTTATGGGGCCGGCGCGCGCCGACCCGTCATACGCCAGAATTGAAAAACCAAACCGCCGGGTCGAGCGTCATGGGTTGAATAAAAACCCCTCAACCACGGCGAAAGAGTCATTTTACACGCATGATGACGCAAAATAAACCGTAATGGTTACATGGTGCCGTTCGTAATGGCTACTTGGCGCCGTCCGGCAAACCGCGATACATGTAATCCCGGCGCCAGGGATAGCTCAGGTCGGCAGGGTAGTCGAGCTCGTCTTCCCGCCCGGGGGGCCGGGGCTGGACGAGGATCTGGTGCAGCGCGATCCAGCCATGCTCGAAGCCCATCGCGCAACCCGCCAGATACATGCGGTAGGCCCGCAACGACCGCGCGCCCTGCTCGGAATCGAGGATGGCGCGCGCCTGCTCGAGCTTGTCCTCGAGCGCGTCGCTCCAGGCCCAGAGCGTGCGCGCATAGTGCGGCCTGAGGTTCTCGACGTCCACATCCTCGAGGCCGGCCTCGGCCAGTGTGCGCATGACGTAATTGATGTGCGAAAGCTCACCGCCGGGGAAGATGAATTTTTCGATGAAATCACCCATCCCCGCGCCGAGGTCGGCATTGTCCAGGCCGCCGGCGGTGATGCCGTGATTGAGGATCAGGCCGCCCGGACGAACCAGGCGGCGCAGCTTGGCGAAATACGCCGTCAACTGGGCGCGGCCCACGTGCTCGAACATGCCGACCGAAGCGATCTTGTCGTATTGCACGGATTCATCGAGCTTGCGGTAGTCCAGCAGCTCCATGCGCACGCGCCCGCCCAGACCCTTTTCCTCGATCAGCCGGTTGACGTAGGCATGTTGATTGCGCGATAGCGTGATTCCCGTGGCCTGCACACCGTAGTTCTCGGCCGCCCACAGCAGCAGCCCGCCCCAGCCGGCGCCCACGTCCAGGAAGCGCTCGCCGGACTTGAGGGCAAGTTTGCGGCAAATGTGATCGAGCTTGGCCTCCTGGGCCTGGGCCAGCGTCATGTCAGGCTCGCGGAAATAGGCGCAGGAATAGACCCGGCGGGGGTCAAGCCACAGAGCGTAGAAATCATCCGACAAGTCGTAGTGGAATTCGATCTGCCGGGCATCGCGCTCGATCGAGTGGCGCCAGACCGACATCAGGCGGCGCACGATTCCGGTCAGCCAGCCGGAGCGCGCGGCATCGACCGGATCCTCGGACAATATCCCGGCCGCCAGGCGCATCAGATCGCGCATGGAGCCCTCGAAACTGAATTTGCCCTCGACGTAATCCTCACCCAGGACGCCGATCTCGCCCGTCGCGAAATGCGGCAAAACGGTGTGGTCCTGGACCCGCAGCCGGACCGCCGCATCAGCGGCGCCGGCCAACTGGCCGTCGGGCAATTCGAGGGATACGGGAATGGGCAATGCGGCAAGCTTGGCTTCTATCATGGACTGGATCGAGCTCAACACAACCTCCCTTTTAGATAGGAAAAATACCCCCACGCTGCGCCTGCGGCTTGCTGCCCCCCAAGGGGGCGTTTTTTGCCTTGGGACGGCCCGGCGGCAAAAGAGACCTTGCTATAGTAGCGCCAAATAAACCTAGCTCAAGTCCCCCCCACATGCCATCTCGCGCGATACTGGTCACCCTGCCGCCCTGGCTGATCCTCATGGGATCGCTGGCGGCCATCGGTCCACTCGCGATCGATATGTACCTGCCCTCGTTCCCGGCCATCGCCGCCGACCTGGGCGTGGCCCAGGGCCTGGTCGAGCAGACCCTGGCCTCCTACCTGCTGGGACTGGCGTTGGCGCAGCTCTGCTACGGACCGCTCGCCGACCGCTACGGACGCAAGCCGCCCCTCCTGGGCGGCCTCGCCTTGTTCGTGGCCGCCTCGCTGGGCTGCGCCAGCGCCTCCACGATTGACCAACTGGCGCTCTGGCGAGTCGTCCAGGCCTTCGGGGGCGCGGCGGGCATGGTCATCCCGCGCGCTGTGATCCGCGATCACCTCGAAACGCGCGACGCGGCCAAGGCGCTGTCACTGCTGATGCTGGTCATGGGGGTGATGCCCATCCTGGCGCCTTTGCTGGGCGCCCAGGCCCTGCTGCTCGGGTCCTGGCGGACGGTATTCCACATCATGGCCGCGATCGGGATCATGCAGTGGCTGGCGGTCGCGATCTCGATGCGCGAATCGCTGGACCCGGAATACGTCACGGCGCTGACACCCCGCATCATCGCGGCCACCTACCGGGATCTGCTGCGCCACAGGGCCTTCATGGGCTATGCCCTGGCGGGAGGCTTCGGCTCGGCAGGTCTGTTCGCCTATATCTCGGGTTCGCCCAGGACCTTCATTCTCATCTACGGGATCGAGCCGCAGTACTTCGGCCTGCTGTTCGGCCTGAACGCGGCCGCACTGATCATCGCCGCGCAATTCAGCGCCCGTCTCCTCAACCGCCATACCCCCGCCACGCTGCTCACGTGGTCCTTGCGCGGCATGGCGCTGTTCGCCCTGGCCGCCCTGCTGCTGACGGTCAGCGGCCTCATCACCCTGCCCCTGCTGATGCTGTGTCTGATGGGATTCATGGCCAGCCAGGGATTCGCCAGCCCGAACGCGGCGGCGCTCGCCCTCGCCGGACAGGGCCGCCGGCTGGGGGTGGCCTCGGCGTTGATGGGCGGCCTGCAAATGCTGTGCGGTGCGGCCTCCGGTCTGGCCATCAGCGCCTGGCATGCCGACACCCCCCTGCCCCTGGCGGGTATACTGGCGCTTTGCGCGGCGCTGGCCTGGCTGTCCGGTCGTGTTGCGATGCGCGCAGCTTGATTTGTCAGGCATTTTCAGTTTAGAATGCTTGGCTTTACTGATATCCATATTTCACAGAGGTGAGCCCATGGCACGCGTATGCCAAGTGACCGGCAAGGGCCCGATGGTGGGCAACAATGTCTCTCACGCCAACAACAAGACCAAGCGCCGTTTCCTGCCCAATCTGCAGTCGCGGCGTTTCTGGGTCGAGAGCGAAAACCGCTGGGTGCGCCTGCGCGTGTCCACCAAAGCCCTGCGCACCATCGACAAGAACGGCATCGACGCCGTGCTGGCCGACCTGCGCGCGCGCGGCGAACTGGCCTGACCGGCCCTAGGAGCACACCATGGCAAAAGGCACCCGCGAAAAGATCAAACTCGAGTCCACCGCTGGGACGGGTCATTTCTACACGACGACCAAGAACAAGCGCAACATGCCCGAGAAAATGCTGATCAAGAAATTCGATCCCGTCGCGCGCAAGCACGTCGAGTACAAGGAAACCAAGCTGAAATAACCCCGAGCGCCCCGCCCGGGGACGCCTCGCCGGCTTTCGCTGGAATCAGACCGCCTGCTTTTTGCAGGCGGTTTTTTTTGCCGCCGGGCCGTCCCAAGGCAAAAAGCGCCCCCTTGGGGGGCAGTAAGCCGCAGGCGCAGCGTGGGGGATTTTTTGCCGCCGGGCCGTCCCAACCGCCAGGGCACAGCACGGTACAATGACGGGTTGCTCGATTCCAACCCATCCACGACCCGAACAGATCCATGCAGGAACGCTACATCCCGACCGAAGTCGAAACCGACGCCCAGACGCACTGGCGTGCGGATGACGTCTACCGCGTCACCGAGGACGCCCACGACGCCCAGGGCACGCCCAAGCCCAAGTTCTACGCCTGCTCGATGCTGCCCTACCCCAGCGGCAAGCTGCACATGGGCCACGTGCGCAACTACACCATCAACGACATGATGACCCGGCAGTTGCGTATGCGCGGATACAACGTCCTGATGCCCATGGGCTGGGACGCCTTCGGGATGCCGGCTGAAAACGCCGCGATGAAATCCGGCGTGCCGCCCGCCAAATGGACCTACGACAACATCGCCTACATGAAAAAGCAGATGCAGTCGATGGGGCTGGCGATCGACTGGTCGCGCGAGATGTGCGCCTGCGATCCGAAATACTACAAGTGGAACCAGTGGCTGTTCCTCAAGATGCTCGAAAAAGGCATCGCCTACCGCAAGACCCAGGTCGTGAACTGGGACCCCGTCGACCAGACCGTGCTCGCCAACGAGCAGGTCATTGACGGCCGCGGCTGGCGCTCGGGCGCCCCGGTGGAAAAACGCGAGATCCCCGGCTATTACCTGCGCATCACCGACTACGCCGACGAACTGCTCGACACCCTCGAGGACGGCCTGCCCGGCTGGCCCGAGCGCGTGCGGCTCATGCAGGAAAACTGGATCGGCAAGAGCGAGGGCGTGCGCTTCGCCTTCCGGCACGACATCCGCGACGCTGCGGGCCAACCGATCCAGGACGGCCTGCTGCACGTGTTCACCACCCGCGCCGACACCATCATGGGCGTGACCTTCTGCGCCGTGGCGCCCGAGCACCCGCTGGCGGCGCGCGCCGCCCTCGACAACCCCGGGATCGCGGCTTTCATCGAGGCCTGCCGGCAAGGCGGCACGACCGAGGCCGAGCTGGCCACCCGCGAAAAAGAAGGCATGGACACCGGCCTGACGGCGATCCACCCCCTGAGCGGCGAGGCCGTGCCGATCTGGGTCGGCAACTACGTTCTCATGAGCTACGGTGACGGCGCGGTGATGGGCGTGCCCGCCCACGACGAGCGCGACTTCGCCTTCGCCCTGAAATATGGCCTACCGATCCGCCAGGTCATCGCCGTCGAGGGCCGCGAGTATTCCACCCAGGCCTGGCAGGACTGGTACGCCGACAAGCAGATCGGCCGCACCGTCGCCTCCGGCAAATACGACGGGCTGGGCACCGCCGAGGCAATTCGCGCCGTGGCCGCCGACCTGAGCGCCATGGGCCTGGGCGAATCCAGGACCACCTGGCGCCTGCGCGACTGGGGCATTTCGCGGCAGCGTTACTGGGGCACCCCGATCCCCATCATCCACTGCGAGGACTGCGGCCCCGTGCCCGTCCCCGAACAGGACCTGCCGGTCATCCTGCCCGAGGACCTCGTGCCCGACGGCAGCGGCAACCCGCTGGCCAAGCACGAAGGCTTCCTGGCGTGCCAATGCCCGCGCTGCGGCAAGGCCGCCCGCCGCGAGACCGACACCATGGACACCTTTGTCGACTCGTCCTGGTATTTCATGCGCTATACCTCGCCAGGCAACGACACGGCCATGGTCGATGCGCGCAACGACTACTGGATGCCGATGGACCAATACATCGGCGGCATCGAGCACGCGGTCCTGCACTTGCTGTACGCCCGGTTCTGGACGCGCGTCATGCGCGACCTCGGCCTGCTGAAATTTTCCGAGCCCTTCACCCGCCTGCTCTGTCAGGGCATGGTGCTCAACCACATCTATTCGCGCAAGAACGCCCGCGGCGGTATCGAATATTTCTGGCCCGAGCAGGTCGAGAACATCCGCGACGACAAGGGCGCGATCATCGGCGCGCGCCTCAAGTCCGATGGCTCGCCGGTGGACTACGGCGGCATCGGCACAATGTCCAAATCCAAGAACAACGGCGTCGATCCGCAATCCCTGATCGACGGGCTGGGCGCCGACACGGCGCGGCTGTTCGTCATGTTCGCCAGCCCGCCAGAGCAGACCTTGGAATGGTCGGATTCCGGCGTCGAGGGCGCCAACCGCTTCCTGCGCCGCCTCTGGTCCCTGTGCCACGCGCACGCCCAGGACATCCGCGCCGTCCAGGGCGTTGCCCCCGACTGGTCGACGGCTGCGAGCGCCGACCGGGATCTGCGCCGTCAGATCCACACCCTGCTCAAGCAGGCCGACTACGACTACCAGCGCATTCAGTACAACACCGTCGTTTCGGCGGCGATGAAAATGCTCAACGCGCTCGAGGCCGCCGGCGCGGCAGAGGTCGGCAAGCCCGCGCTGTCCGAGGGCATGTCCATCCTGCTGCGCGTGCTGTACCCCGTGGTGCCGCACATCACCTGGCGCCTGTGGCGCGAGCTCGGCCTGGCCGGCCAGTGGGGCGACCTGCTGGACGCCCCCTGGCCCCAGGTGGACGAGAACGCCTTGCATGCCGACCGCATCGAGCTGGTCCTGCAGATCAATGGCAAGGTCCGCGGCCAGATCACCATCGAGCAGGATGCCGACAAGGCCAGCATCGAGGCCCAGGCCCGCGGCCACGAGGCCGCCCTGCGCTTTCTCGAAGGCCGCGAGCCCAAGCGCGTCATCATCGTTCCCGGCCGCCTGGTCAACGTCGTAGGGTAACTCCATCATGGCCTTCTTCCAGACCGACCGCCGTCAATCCCGCCTGCTCCTGGCCGCCGCCCTGGCGCTGTGCGCGGTATTGACGGCCTGCGGCTTTCACCTGAAGCAGGCCACGCCCCTCCCCTTCAAGACGCTCTACACCAACATCAACCTGGACTCAGAGTTCGGCGCGCGCCTGCAGCGCACGATCCTGGCCAATTCGCCCGAAACTCGCTTCACCGAGCGCCGCGCCGAGGCCGACGCCTACCTGCGCCAGATCGCCAACCAGCAAAACCTGCGTCAGGTCTCGCTGGACGCCGAGGGCCGCGTCGAGACATACGAGCTGGAACTCGCCTTCACCTTCGAGCTGCTCGACCGCGCAGGTCATCAGATCCTGGCGCCCACCACCCTGCGCAGTATGCGCGAGCTGCCCTATAACGAGCGCTTCGTACAGGCCAAGGAAAGCGAAATCACCCGCACCTTCAGCAATATGCGCAACGGGCTGATCGACCAGATACTGCGGCGCCTGAGCGCCCCCGAGGTCGCCAACGCCTACGCCAACGCCGCCGACCGCCCCGTGGTGGAGGTCCCCTCCGACGAGGAGGCGCCCGCCGTCGAGCTGCCGGCCAGTCCGCTGACACAGCCAGCGACGTCGGCCACCTACCCCTGAGGCCATGAGCCGCGCCCCAGATCCTGATCGCTTCGTCGAACAACTGGCGGCAGCCCAGTCGCTCGCGCCCTGCACGGTGATCTGCGGCGACGAAATCCTGCTGGCGACCGAGGCGGGCGATGCTCTGCGCGCCGCCGCCGCGCGCCTGGGCTGCAGCGAACGCACACGCCTGGTCATGGATGCCCGGGGCGACTGGAGCGCTGTTCTGGCCGCCACCCAGAACACCTCGCTGTTCGGCGACCTGCGGCTGCTCGAAATCAGCCTGCCGACAGGCAAACCCGGCAAGACCGGCGGCGAAACCCTGCAGAAGCTCGCCGCCCTGGCGGGCGAAAACCGGCTGCCGGATGTGCGCATCGTCATCCATCTCCCGGGACTGGATCGCGCCACCCAGCAAAGCAAATGGGCGCAGGCCCTGCGCCAGGCCGCCCTGTGGGTGGACGTCCCCGCCGTCGGCCGCGAGGCCCTGCCCGCCTGGATCGCCGCCCGCCTCGCGCGCCAGGGGCAGGACATGACGCGCGACACCCTGGAATGGGTCGCCGACAAGGTCGAAGGCAATCTGCTGGCCGCCCACCAAGAGGTGCAAAAACTCGGGCTGCTGCATCCTCCCGGACGCATTTCCCTCGAACAGGCCCAGGCCGCCGTCCTCAACGTGGCGCGCTACAACCTGTTCGACCTGCGCGATGCGATGCTGCTGGGCCGCGCCGACCGCGCGCTGGCGGTCCTCGCGGGCCTGCGGGCCGAAGGCGAGGCCCTGCTGCTGGTATTATGGGCGGTCGGTGAGGAAATCCGCATCCTGGCCCGCCTCGCCGAGGCGCAGCGCGCCCGCCAGGGAATCGACGGGCTTTTGCGCAAGCACCGGCTGTTCGGTCCGCGCGAACGCCTGGCCCGCCAGGCGCTGGCCCGCATCCCGTCCGGCGCCTGGCCGGCCGCCGTGCGCCATGTCCAGGAAATCGACTGCCTGATCAAGGGCATCCCCGTCGCCGGCAGGCTGTCCGATCCCTGGGACGAGCTGGCCCGCTTGGTCATGCGCATCGCCGTGGCGGGCACGCCGCGCCCCTGAATCACTCTTTCTTCCTTACTGCCCCTATGAGCAACACGACCGCCGATTCCCCGATGATCCTCCTGGGACGCCAGGCCCGCGAGGCGGCACGCGCCATGCGCAACGCCAGCGGCCAGGCCAAGGCGCGCGCCCTGCGCGCGATGGCCCAGGGACTGCACGCCCGCCGGGACTGGCTCCAGGCCGAGAACGCCCGCGACCTGGAAACAGCGCGGCGCAACGACCTCGAGGCGCCCCTCATCGACCGCCTGAAACTTTCGGACAAGGCCCTGGACACCATGGCCCTGGGCCTCGAGCAGATCGCCGCCATGCCCGACCCCATCGGCACCCTGACCGAGACCCTGACACGGCCCAACGGCATGCGGATTGCGCGTATGCGGGTGCCGCTGGGCGTGATCGGCATCATCTACGAATCCCGCCCGAACGTCACGATCGACGCGGCAGCCCTGTGCCTGAAATCGGGCAACGCCACCATCCTGCGCGGCGGCAGCGAGGCCATTCACTCGAACCGCGCCCTGGGTGATGTCATCCAGGCGGGTCTGGCCGAGGCCGGCCTGCCGGCCCACGCCGTCCAGGTCGTCGGCACCACCGACCGGGCGGCCGTGGGCGAAATGATCCGCATGACCGATACTATCGACGTCATCGTGCCGCGCGGCGGCAAGGGTCTGATCGCGCGCCTGTCCGAGGAGGCCCGCGTCCCCATGATCAAGCACCTGGAGGGCAACTGTCATATCTACGTCGATGCCGCCGCCGATCTGGCGCGCGCCATCGAAATCGTCGTCAACGCCAAGACCTACCGCTATGGCATCTGCGGCGCGGTCGAGACCCTGCTGGTCCACGCCGACGTCGCCCAGGCCCTGCTGCCCCGCCTGGGCCGGCGCCTGAGCGCAATGGGCGTCGAATGGCGCGCCTGTCCCCGCGCCGCCGCCTGGCTCGACGAGAGCATCCCGGCCACCGAGGAGGACTGGGTCACGGAATTCCTCGCGCCCATCCTGGCCGTGCGCGTCGTCGACTCGATCGACGAGGCCATGGACCACATCGCCCGCTACAGCTCCGAACACACCGAATCGATCATCACCGAAAACCTGGCGGCCGCCCAGCGCTTCCAGCGCGAAGTCGACTCCAGCTCGGTCTACGTCAACCTGCCGACCTGCTTCGCCGACGGCTTCGAATACGGACTGGGCGCCGAGATCGGCATCTCGACCAATCGCCTGCATGCGCGCGGCCCGGTCGGCCTCGAAGGGCTGACGATCCTGAAATGGGTCCTGACCGGCGAAGGCCAGCTGCGGGGATGAGTATGCTCTGGGTCAAGGCCTTCCATATCCTGTTCGTCACCGCCTGGTTCGCGGGCCTGTTCTACCTGCCGCGCATCTACGTCAATCTGGCGCAAGCGACCGACCCCGGCGCGCGCGAACTGCTGCTGGGCATGGCCCGGCGCCTGTACCGGTTCATGACGCCGCTGGGCGTGCTGGCCATCCTGCTGGGGCTCTGGCTCTACCTGGGGTGGGGCCTGGGCTGGGGGCAGCTCTGGATGCACGTCAAACTCGCCGCCGTCACCATCCTCGCGGCCTACCACCTGTCATGCCTGCGTCACCTGCGCCGCTTCGAGCGCGGGGCCAATGCGCATAGCCACCGCTACTTCCGCTGGTTCAACGAGATCCCCGTCCTGCTGCTGCTGCTGGTCCTGGTCATGGTCGTCGTCAAACCCTTCTGAAAATCATGAGCGACACCCCCGCACGCAAGACCCTGAGCCTCAAAGGCAAGGCGCCCGCCGCCAAAGACCGCGAGGCCCCGCGCAAGCGCTCGGGCGCGCGCGCGCGCCAGGTCGCCCTCCAGGAACACGCGCAGCACCAGTCCCCGGACACGCACGCACCGGCAAGCGAACCGTCCCTGCGGCGCAAACCCGCCCGTCCAGGCGCTGCGCGGCAGCCCCAGGAAGCCGCCCCCGCGCCACGCGAAAGACGGCGGCCTCAGGACGCTTCCCCTGCGCCACGCGGGAGCCGGCGGCCGCAGGACACTCCCTCTGCGTCACGCGAGGACCAGCGCCCGCACGACGCGCCCGCCCCTCGCCACGAGGCTCCCCGGAACCCGGCAACAGCCGAACCCGACGCCCGCATCCGGCGGGTGCGCCGCCCCCGCGAGGCCGAGGTCTTCGACCTGTTCGCCCCCTGCCCGCACGGCCTCGAACCAGCCCTCGCGCTCGAACTCGAGGCGCTGGGCTACGACGCGGTCCACGCGGGGCGCGCCGGCTGCCACTTCCGGGCCGACTGGATGGGCGTGCTGCGCGCCAACCTGTGCTCGCGGCTCGCCACGCGCATCCTGGTGCGCGTGGCGCAGGCCGAGATCCGCACCGAGGACGACATTCTGGAACTGGCGCGGCAGACCCCCTGGGAACGCTGGTTCGGCGCCGAACAGACGCTGCGGGTCGATACCTCGGCGGTGCGCAGCCCCCTGCGCAGCCTGCAATACTGCAACCTGCGGGCCAAGGACGGCATCTGCGACCGCCTGCGGGAACGCGAAGGCAGCCGGCCGGACATCGACACGGTGCGCCCCGATGCGCGTGTGCACCTGTTCCTCGATGCCTCTCAGGCCACGCTCTACCTCGATGTCTCCGGGGAATCGCTGTTCAAGCGCGGCTGGCGCCTGGACAAAGGCGAGGCCCCCTTGCGCGAAAACCTTGCGGCGGGCCTGCTCGCCCTGTCGGGCTGGACGCCCGACAAGCCTCTGCTGGACCCTTTCTGCGGCAGCGGCACCATCCTGATCGAGGCGGCCTGGATCGCCCTCGGCGTCCCGCCGGGGATCTGGCGCCCATTCAGTTTCGAGCGCCTGCGCAACCACGACGCCCGCCAATGGCGCGACCTCAAAGAGGACGCGCGCGCCCGCATCGCCCCCCGTCTCGATCAGGCGCTGGTCGGCTGCGACCTCGATCCGGCCGCCATCGCCGCCGCCCGCGCCAATCTCGAACGCGCCCACCTGACCCCGGAATCCATACACCTCGAGATCAGCGACGCGCGCCAGATGCCCCCGCCCGCGCCCGAGGGCTGGATCATCACCAACCCGCCCTATGGCGAACGCCTGAGCAAAGACGAGGCCGATCTCTGGCCGCAGTGGGCCAGCCACCTCAAACGGCACTACGACGGCTGGCGGCTCAACATCATCACCAGCGACCTCGACCTGCCCGCGCACATGCGCCTCAAGGCCCACCGCCGCCACCCCCTGCACAATGGCGCGCTGGATTGCCGGCTGTTCCAGTTCAATATCGTGGCCGCGGGCTACCGGGACGGGGATCGGGAGTAGGAATCTTTCGCCCTGAGACGACTCGCCATCGAACGGCTACGGGCTGCGAGACTGGAAGAAATACACAGCGGCGCGGGATCACGCCGTCAATGCCTCGATCACCGCCTTCGGGTTGTGCGCAATCACATTGAGCAGCACCAGCGCCGGGCCACGCGGGGCACGGTCACCCCGCTCCCAGTGCCGTAGGGTCGCCGCGGAAAAACCGAAGTGCGCGGCGAATTGTTCCTGGGTCATGCCGACTTTGGCGCGCACGGCCTTCACATCGATTGCGCGGGGACGATGCATACGCACACCACACGTATCACCCTTGGCATGGATAATCGCCTCTTGCAAACCTTGCTTGATGCTATCGAATCCTTTGCTCATGATTTTTCCGCTCTTTCCAGATACCGACCAGCACGCCCACGAGATCGGCCAGATCATTACGCTCGGCCTTGCTCAAGCTCTCCTTGTCGCTCTTGGCAAACAGCGCCAGTAAGTACAACGGCATGATGTCATCGTGGTAGTAGTAGATGACGCGCGCACCCCCTCTCTTGCCCTGACTGCCGCGCCCCCAGCGTAACTTGCGCACCCCACCCGTGCCTTCCATGATGGCCCCAGACTTGGGACACTCGGCCAGATGGTCGATCAGGTCTTGACGCTCTTTCTCAGTAAACAGCCTTTCGGCCAAGCGAATATAAGAAGGGAGTTCGACAATGCCCTGCAGGGTCTCGGACATGGTTGATTCTACTCCATTGGATTAATCGAAACAAGGCGGCGATGGATTGCATCCCCACGCCCGAACCTCTCTCACGAGCGAGCCAAAGCGCACGAACCGACCACAAATACAATCCAGATTGTCGAGGATATGGTGGTGCTCTGGCACCTCGACTGTGAGTAATATGCTCGCCTCGGCAAACCGCAGGACACGATGGCGACTCTTGCGCCCTCCGACATCGCGCTCATCGGCACAATGACTACACCCAGTCTTGAGAAACGGGAAACGGGCAGTAAGATTTGCTTTTGTACTAGGGTTAACCCTATAATAGGGTTAACCCTGAGCGAAACGCTCTGTATCCTGCAAGAGGCTAGCCATGAACCCGATGAACCAAACCCGCCTGACCGATTCCCTTGAGCGCGAGCTGCTCAAGCAAGCCATCGAAGCCCAGAACGAATTTCCTCCCCTGGGCAAGATGCTGGGCAATCTGTTCCGCAAGGTTGCATCGCTGTTCAAGGGTCCCGAGGTCGCGCTTCGCCAGACCCACACCGCGCACTGAGCCTCTGCGACCACATTGTGAAAGGGCTGCCAGGAGGCAGCCCTTTTTGTTGCCGGACGCGACCCCACGGCAAAAAATACCCCCATGCTGCGCCTGCGGCTTGCTGCCCCCCAAGGGGGCGCTTTTTGCCTTGGGACGGCCCGGCGGCAAAAAATACCCCCACGCTGCGCCTGCGGCTTGCTGCCCCCCAAGGGGGCGCTTTTTGCCTTGGGACGGCCCGGCGGCAAAAAATACCCCACGCTGCGTGCAGGCGCATACCTCCCCATTGCCCGGAAAGCTCTATCAGGGGTGCCGGTACAATGCCAGTCTGTGCGACACTTGAACTGATTCTCTCTTTGAGAGAGTTTCGACCGCGAGCGTCCTAGCCGTTGAAATCCTATAGGTCCGCGCATCATGTTGAAATGCCTATTGATCGTCGATGTACAGAACGGTTTCATCAGCCGGAGCACCGAGCACATCCCGGCCCTCGTAGAGTCTGCGCAAAAGGATTACGACGTAGTCTACGCTACCCGTTTCTACAACCCGACGGGCTCGTTCTTCAGGACCCTCATCAAGTGGAATCGCCTGGGGCGTGACTCATCTGAGTTCGCCCTCGCCTTTCGACTGGAGGTTGGGGGCACTATTATTGATAAGCCGATCTACACATGCGTGGACAAATTGTTCGTCGCGGGGCTGCGGGGGCAAAATATCAGCGTGGTTGACGTATGCGGCATCGATACGGACATCTGCGTTACCAAATGCGCGGTTGATCTTTTTGAGTCTGGGATTGAACCCCGGGTGCTGGCCAGGTTGTGCGCAAGCAACGCCGGGCAGGAGGCTCACGAGCACGCACTCCGTACATTGGAGAGGTATATAGGCAAAGGCCAAGTCATCCGATGAATCTGCACGCTATTTCAATTGTGCCAGTCGAGTTCTTCTCGACGTCAGCCGTGCGCAAGTGCATTGGGCGTATCAAAGCGAATGGCATGTGCACAAGGGTGGATGGCGATACTCTGTTGAGCAGATTCATAACCGAACTTGGCGGTAGTGACTACGAAGTGTATGAGCTGCCCAGTGAGAAGTCCGCTCCTTGCACGCGCATTGTGGTGCGCAACACCAGTCTTTGTTTTGTCGTGGAGCGCGTTCGCAAGGATTTCGATTTGTCGCAGGACGGCGTGCGCGAAGAATTGTTTATGCGCAATCGCTGGCATGAGTCGATTATTCAAGGGCGCCCTGATAGCTGCGTGGCGGGTGTTCTGGATCTGATGCTGGAAGCGCTTGGCAAGCATGACTTCAGCTTGCCTCGTATTCATTATGCTTTTTCCTATTACATCATTGAATGCGAGAGCGCATTGTCCAGCCTGGACGAGCGTGTGCTGAAGATGCTATCTGCGCCGTCTCTCATGGACATTGACGACATGCTCTCCACGGCTTGCGTAGCCGCACGCCCCCCCTCTGTTGATGACCTGAAAGAAGAATTCCTTGGGGAAGTCAGGGACTGCGACATGTCAAACACGGCCCGCACCTACATTACATGGGCAACCATTGTGTCGGCGACGACACAGCAAGAACTCGAACGCACAAAGGCGTTGATCACAGCGCTGGAATGCAAGCTGCAGCTGGTTTGGAACCGTTGCTACGCGACCAGTGTCTTCATTGACTCGGTGTTCGACAGCAACAGTACGGTGCGCAGCGTCTCGGCCCTCTATTGGGATTTTGTGCGTAATCTGGATAACGCCAAGTCCATTGCCTCCCCGACTTCCTCGACGCGCGCGAACCGTTTGTTTTCCGAGATGATGAAAACATCCTTCATTCATGATGAAATCCAGAAGATGTCTCATAAAATTGACCACCTGGAACGATACGTCAGCGAAAAGAACATGCGCAAGAGTCGCGTCTATCAAAAGAGCGTGGAAATCCTGTTATTCATCACCGCTCTCTCAGCACTCATTCAAGTGCTTTTCCCTATTCCCATAGAGCTCGTGGATGTGTCACTGCGCTATGCGATCGTCAGCGCAGTGGCACTGATCGGAGTCATTTCGATCGCAAAGTCTGGCTGAACTTTAGAGGCGTAGATGGAAATCCGTCAGCCATGCAGGTTTCCACTGATGACCAGCCCTGGACCCGCAGACAAAAGCAGCGCATTCTTCGCGCTGAACCCCAAGGTCGCGGCCCGGACGCCCCTCTTTTGCGGGATAATGGCAGGCTTCGGGGTCCTCATTCACACCATGCCCGCCATTCCATCGCCCATTCCCACCACACCCAGCCGTCTGAGGCGGTTCGCCTGCATGATGTATGAGGGCGTCCTGCTCTTTGGCGTCCTGTTCCTCGCCGACTACCTGTTCGATACCCTGACCCAGAGCCGGGAGGCCCTGATGCTGCGCCATGTGCGCCAAGGCGTCGCCTTTCTGGCCATCGGCCTCTACTTCATCCTGTGCTGGCGGCATGGGGGCCAGACCCTGCCCATGAAAACCTGGGACATCCGCCTGATCGACCGCAACGCCGCCCCGGTGCCTTTGCCAAGAATGATCCTGCGCTACGTCCTGATGTGGCTGATCCCCCTGCTCGCGATCTGGCTCGTCGGCCGCCTGTCGGCCGCCACCGGCCAGGCCTCGGTCTATTCGCTGATCGTCGCGGCGCCCTTCTCGATTTTCATCTGGACCTGGTTCGACCCCGAGGGGCAGTTCCTGCACGACCGCCTGCTGGGTACCCGCCTGGTGAACGCCAAGAAACCGGCAAACCCATGAGCGACACACTGCGCAAATACCTCGCCCTCGACCGCGCGACCCGCGTCCAGACGGTACGCCTGACCGATACCTGGCGTACTGGCCTCGCGCATCAGGACCTTCCGCCTGTGCTGCAACGGCTCATGGGCGAGCTGGCCGCCGCCGCGGTCCTGCTGGCGGGCAACATCAAGTTCAATGGATCGGTCGTCCTGCAGTTGCAGGGCAACGGCCCCGTGCGCCTCATCGTGGTGGAATGCACCTCCGACCTGGGCCTGCGCGCGACCGCTCATGTCCGTGAAAATACCGTCATTCCAGCCGATGGCACCTTGCAGACCCTGCTCAACGCCGACGGCCAGGGCCGCTTCATGGTGATGCTCGATCCCTCCCATCGCGAAACCGGCACGCCAGCCTACCAGGGCATCGTCCCCCTGGAGGGCGAAACGGTATCCGAGACACTCGAACACTACATGCGCAACTCCGAGCAGCTCGACACCCGCATGTGGCTGGCGGCCGACGAACGGCACTGCGCGGGCTTTCTGCTGCAACGCCTGCCCGAGACCGGGGGCGAGGCGATCGAATCGGCCGACGAATCCAGTTGGGACCGCTTCATCGCCCTGGCCGAAACCTTGCAGGCCGCGGAGCTCCTGAACGAGGAAACCGAAACACTCATCCGCCGCCTGTTCTGGCAGGATGACCTGCGCATGTTCGAGCCCCAGACCGTGCGCTGGCACTGCCCATGCTCGCGCGCGCGGGTCGCCAACATGCTGCGCACCTTGGGCCGCGCCGAGATCGACAGCATCCTGCGCGAACAGGCGCAGGTGCAGATCGCCTGCAATTTCTGCGGCAAGCCCTATACCTTCGACGCGGTGGACTGCGCGATGCTGTTCACCGACAGCCCTCAGACCTCCCAGGAACCGGGCCGCACGCTGCATTGATCTGATCGTTCGGCCAGATAAACCGCCGACTGCGACCGGTACTGGCGCAATCCCTCGGACAAGCCGCAGGCGCTGTGTTTGTCAGCGCAGTTTCCACAATCGACAGGGTTTCGGCACACGCCCACACTGGTGTCCTTCGTTCCCCTTCGAATCCACCCCGACATGCGCGCCACCCCCGCTTCACCCCATACCACGACCCGCCAGCATGGCGTGGGCATGGCGGAATTCCTGCTGGCCGCCCTGCCCATCCTGCTGCTGGGGGCGGGCGGCATCGAAACCGCGCACTGGCTGCTCCTGCGGCAATCGCTCAGTTTCGCCCTGGTCGAGGCCGGCCGCGCAGCGGCCACCCGGCAGGCCGACCCGGCGGCGCTGGCGCAGGCTTTCGAGGACGCCTTGCACATCCTCCATCCCCAGGCCGGGCAGCGGGACGCCGCCCTGGCATGGCGCCGCCGCGCATTGAACGGGCTGCCCTGGCAGATCCGGATCGTTCGTCCGGCACGGGCCTCTTTCCTGGATCATGCCGCCCCGGACCTGGACAGCCCCGCGGGCGGGACGGCGCAGGGCCTGACACTGATCCGCAACGACCGCCAACACGAGCAATACCTGCGGGGACTGGGGCTGGGCTGGCCCGACGGGCGCGGGCCGGCGTCGGGGGAAACGATCTTCGAGGCCAACACCCTCGTGCTCGAGCTGACCTGGCCTCATCGCCCGTTGCTGCCCGGCATCGCCGCCCTGCTGCGCCTGATGGCCGGCCCGGCCACGCCCGCCGACTACCGCCAGCGGGTACTGGCGCAAGGCCTGCTGCCGATCATGCGCAGCGCGGCCCTGGCCATGCATTCGCATCCCGCAAACTGGCCGGACCTGGCCGACGGCCGGGTCGTGCATGACGGTCCTACCTCGATACGGCGATCCAATCCGGCGGATTGATCCGATGCCCGGCATCACTGGCCATGCCGACGCTCTGCCCGGCAATGGCCTGAGCCGCGATCGACTCGCGACGAAACAGCCGTCAGGGCTTGGGCGCGGCCGGCAGGATCTGCACGAAATACTCGCCGTCGCGAATCATCCCGAGTTCGCCGCGTGCGCGTTCCTCGATCGCCGAGGTGCCGGATTTCAGATCCTGAACCTCGGCCTGCAAGGCGTTGTTCCGAGCGATGAGCGCCTGCGCGTCTTCCTCCTGCGCGGCCACCTGCTTTTGCAGCTCGTGGACCCGTATCCACCCCCCCTTGCCCCACCACAGTGGGTACTGGGCGGCGACCGTGAGGACGGCCAGGACGAGAATCAGCAAGCGCATACCCGGACCCGTGCGGAATCAGCGCAGGTTGTAGAAAGCATCGCGCCCGGGATAGGCGGCAACCTCGGCGAGTTCCTCCTCGATGCGCAGCAGCTGGTTGTATTTCGCCATGCGGTCCGAACGCGACAGCGAGCCGGTCTTGATCTGCATGGCATTGGTCGCCACCGCGATGTCGGCGATGGTGGAATCCTCGGTCTCGCCCGAGCGATGCGAAATGACCGCGGTATAGCCAGCGCGCTTGGCCATCTCGATCGCCGCAAAGGTCTCGGTCAGGGTGCCGATCTGGTTGATCTTGATGAGGATGGAATTGGCGATCCCCTGGTCGATGCCTTGCTTGAGAATGCGGGTGTTGGTCACGAACAGATCGTCGCCCACGAGCTGAACCTTGCGCCCGAGCTGCTCGGTCAGGATGCGCCAGCCGTCCCAGTCGTCCTCGGCCATGCCGTCCTCGATGGAGACAATCGGATATTTGTCGCACCAGGACGCCAGCAGGTTGGCGAAATCCTGCGAGCTCAGCGCGATGCCGCCCTCGCCGGCCAGATGGTACTTGCCATCACGGTAGAACTCGGAGCTGGCGCAGTCCAGGCCGAGCACGACCTGCGAGCCAGCCTCGTAGCCGGCCGCCTCGATGGCCTGCAGAATCAGGCCGATGGCGGCCTCGTGGTTGGCCACGTTCGGCGCAAAGCCACCCTCGTCGCCCACGGCGGTCGACATGCCCTGCTGACCGATGATTTTCTTGAGCGCGTGGAAAACCTCGGCGCCCATGCGCAGCGCCTCGCGAAAGCTCGCGGCGCCCACGGGCAGGATCATGAATTCCTGCAGATCGAGAGTATTGTTGGCATGCGCCCCGCCATTGATGACGTTCATCATCGGCACAGGCATCTGCATCGGGCCGCTGCCGCCGAAATAGCGATACAGCGACAGGCCGGCATCGTCGGCGGCGGCGCGCGCCACAGCCATGCTGGCCGCGAGGATCGCGTTGGCGCCCAGGCGGCTTTTCGTATCGGTGCCGTCCAGGTCGATCAGGGTGCGGTCGATGAATGTCTGCTCTTGGGCGTCCAGGCCCATGAGCGCATCGGAGATCTCGGTGTTGACGTGCTCGACCGCCCGCAGCACGCCCTTGCCCAGATAGCGGCCCGCATCGCCGTCGCGCAGCTCGATGGCCTCGCGCGAGCCAGTGGAGGCGCCGGAGGGAACGGCGGCCCGCCCCATCGCGCCCGACTCGAGCAGCACGTCGCACTCTACGGTGGGATTACCGCGCGAATCCAGGATTTCACGCCCGATGATATCTACGATTGCACTCATGTCTGACTATCCTGCCTCTGTGTTTGAGAGATTGCGTGGAAAAACGCAAAGCCTGGGTATTTTACTCGTGTGCCCCAGGGGCCAGTCTACCCTGGAGACGGGCCACGCGGGTTCGCGCTTACAGCCTGTATCCGAACCGCCGCCTGGCAATCGTCCGGGGCCTGCCAGGGGCGCTCAGGCCCCCTCGACAATGTACATCATCACATGCGCCGCATCGGCGCGAGCGGCCCGCCCCTGGCGGTACTCGGGGGAATCATAGAATCTGCGCGCGGCCTCGGCGTCGTCGAACTCCAGCACCACGACCCGCCCGGGATGCGGACCCTCCAGAGAGGACACCTCGCCGCCGCGCACCAGCACCCGGGCGCCATGCTTGCGCATCGCCTCCGAGGAGAATTTCTGGTAGTGCTTGTATTGTTCGGGATCGGTGACTTCGACGTTGGCAATGAGGTAGGCGCTCATGGGGGTTCCTGTCCGGGATTCAAAGCGAGTTCAGCAAGGCGCCGCCTTCTTTGACGCAGCGGTCGATGGCCCGCAGGCTGGCGAGCAGGTCATGCATGCGCTCCAGAGGCACGGCGTTGGGGCCGTCCGACAGCGCGCGTTCGGGGTCGGGATGGGTTTCCATGAACACGCCCGACACGCCGGCGGCCACCGCCGCCCGCGCCAGCACCGGCACGAATTCGCGCTGGCCGCCGGAACTGGCGCCCTGCCCGCCGGGCAGTTGCACCGAGTGCGTCGCATCGAACACCACGGGGCATCCGGTTTCGCGCATGATTGCCAGCGAGCGCATGTCGGACACCAGATTGTTGTAGCCGAACGAGGCGCCGCGCTCGCAGACCATGATGGTGTCGCCATCGCCGCCCGCCGCGCGTGCCGCGGCACGCGCCTTGGCGACGACCTGAAGCATGTCGTGCGGCGCGAGAAATTGCCCTTTCTTGATGTTGACCGGCTTGAGCGTGGCCGCGCACGCATGGATGAAATCGGTCTGGCGGCACAGGAACGCCGGCGTCTGCAACACATCGACCACCTGGGCTGCCGCGCGCGCCTGATCGGCGTCATGCACGTCGGTCAGGATGGGCACGCCGAGCTGCGCGCGCACATCGGCGAGGATCGCCAGCCCCTGCTCGACCCCCGGTCCGCGAAAAGACTGGTCCGAGCTGCGGTTGGCCTTGTCGAAGGAGCTCTTGTAGATGAACGGAATGCCCAGCGATCGCGTGATTTCCTGGAGACGGCCGGCCGTCTCGAAGGCGAGATCCCGCGATTCGATCACGCAGGGGCCGGCAATCAGGAAAAACGGCTGGTCCAGGCCCGCCTGGAAATCGCACAATTTCATGCCGCCTCCGGGGATGCTCAGGCCTCGGCCAGCGCGCGTTTTTTGTGATGCGCGAGCGCGGCCTGGATGTAGCTGGTGAACAAGGGATGCCCGTCACGCGGCGTCGAAGTGAATTCCGGGTGGAACTGCACCCCCATGAACCACGGGTGGTCCGGGACCTCCATGATCTCGGGCAGGTTTTCCGTGGGCGTGCGCGCGCTGATCACCAGACCGGATTCCTCGAGGCGGTGCACATACACATTATTGACCTCGAAGCGATGGCGGTGGCGTTCGTTGACCTCGGGGCCGTAGATCTCGAAGGCGCGCGTCCCCGGCCTGACCGGGCAGCGCTGCGCGCCCTTGCGCATGGTGCCGCCCAGATCTGAGGTCTGGTCGCGGCGCTCGATCTTGCCCTCGCGATCCTGCCACTCGGTGATCAGGGCCACCACGGGATGCGCCGCCGAGGGGTCGAATTCGGTGCTGTTGGCGCCGCCCAGGCCGGCCACGTGGCGCGCGTACTCGACCACGGCGAGCTGCATGCCCAGACAGATGCCCAGATAGGGAATGCCGTGCTCGCGGGCGTACTGGATGGCCTTGATCTTGCCCTCGGTGCCGCGCTTGCCGAAACCGCCCGGCACCAGGATGGCATCCAGGGATTCGAGCGCAGCCGTGCCCTGCATCTCGATTTCCTCGGAATCGATGTACTCGATCCGCACCTTGGAATGGGTGTGGATGCCCGCGTGCACCAGCGCCTCGCTGAGGGACTTGTAGGATTCGGTCAGATCGACGTACTTGCCCACCATGCCCACCGTGATGGTTTCGCGCGGATGCTCGAGGGCATCGATCAGGCGGTCCCACAGCGTCAGGTCCGCCGGCGGCGGCGTCAAAGCCAGGGCGTCGCACACCAGGCTGTCGAGTCCCTGCCGATGCAGCATGGCGGGGATCTTGTAGATCGAGTCGGCGTCCCACACCGAAATCACCGCATCCAGGGGAACGTTGGAGAACAGGGAGATCTTGGCGCGCTCGTCATCGGGCACCGGGCGGTCGGCCCGGCACAGCAGCGCATTGGGATAGATGCCGATCTCGCGCAATTTCTGCACGGAATGCTGGGTGGGCTTGGTCTTGAGCTCGCCCGCCGAGGCGATGAAGGGCACCAGGGTCAGGTGCACGAAAGCGCATTGGTTGCGTCCCAGCCGCAGGCTCATCTGGCGCACGGCCTCGAGGAAAGGCAGCGATTCGATGTCCCCGACCGTGCCGCCGATCTCGACGATCGCGACGTCGGCCGCGCCATTCCAGGCCGCCTCGGCGCCACGCGCGATGAAATCCTGGATTTCGTTGGTGATGTGCGGAATCACCTGGACCGTCTTGCCCAGATAGTCGCCGCGGCGCTCTTTGCGCAGCACGGACTCGTAGATCTGGCCGGTGGTGAAATTGTTGACCTTGCGCATCCGCGTCGAAACGAAACGCTCGTAGTGACCCAGGTCGAGATCGGTCTCGGCGCCATCCTCCGTGACGAACACCTCGCCATGCTGGAAGGGGCTCATGGTGCCCGGATCGACATTGATGTAGGGATCCAGCTTGAGCATGGTGACGCGCAGCCCGCGCGACTCGAGGATAGCGGCAAGCGATGCCGCCGCGATACCCTTGCCCAGGGAGGACACGACGCCCCCAGTGACGAATACGTATTTGGTCATCTTGATACTCGCCCGGTATTGGCGGGCCACAGCCGGAAATTTGGATTATAGCCTTTCGGTGCGTGCCAGCAGCCAGTCGCGCGCCGGGCCGTCGACCCACGGCAGCAGGCGCGCGCGCACCGTGGCGTGATAGTCATTGAGCCAGCCCAGTTCGTCGGCCGACAGCGCGCCGGGCAGCACGCAACGGGTGTCGATCGGGCACAGCGTGAGCGTCTCGAAAGACAGGAAATCGCCAAATGCGGTGTGCGCGCCCTTGACGGCGAGCACGAGATTCTCGATCCGGATGCCCCACTGCCCCTCGCGATAGAGCCCGGGCTCGTTGGACGTGACCATGCCCGCGCGGATCGCCTGCTCGGGGCGGGGCCTGGCGCGCACGGCGATCGATTGCGGCCCCTCATGAACGTTCAGGAAATAACCCACGCCGTGGCCGGTGCCGTGCCCGTAGTCGAGCCCCGCGCGCCACAGCGGCATACGCGCCACGGTATCGAGCATGGGCGAGGAGAATCCGTCGGGAAAGCAGGCCATGGCGAGCGCGATGTGCGCGCGCAGAACCACAGTGAAATCCGCGAGCTGCGCCTGGCAGGGACGCCCCACTGGCACGACGCGCGTGATGTCGGTGGTGCCGCCCAGATACTGCCCGCCGGAATCGATGAGCAGCAGGCCGTCGCCCTCGATCACGGCATGCGACTGCGGCGTCGCCTGGTAATGGGGCATGGCGCCGTTGGCGTTGAAACCGGCGATCGTGGCGAAACTGGGCGACACGAAACCCGGACGGCGCGCCCGCGCGGCGGTGATGCGCTCGTCGATGTCGAGCTCGGTGATGCGCTCGCCCGCCGCCAGGGCGGCCTCGAACCCGGCAAAAAATTCGCACAGCGCCGCGCCGTCCTGCTCCATCGTCTGACGGATGTTCGCCGCCTCGGCGTCGGTCTTGAGGGCCTTCAGAAGCTGGGACGGATTGGCCGCCTCGACCAGGCGCGCCCGCGCCGCGCAGGCCACCGTTCCGGCGGTCACCCTGGCGGGATCGATCATCAGCGCCTTGCCCTCGGGCAAGGCTGCGAGATCCGCAGCGAGATCGCCATAGCCGCGCAAGGCCACGCCATCGCCGCGCAGGACACGCGTCAGGTCTTTGTCGACCTTGCCCGGCGCGACATACAGCCGCGCCTCGTCCAGGCCCACCAGGGCATGCGCCAGGAACACGGGGTTGTAAGACACATCGGCGCCGCGCAGATTGAACAGCCAGGCAATGTCGTCCAGCGTGGACAGGAGCAGCCAATCGGCCGCATGGGCGCGCATCCCGGCACGCACCGCCGCAAGATTGTCCGGACGGCTGCGGCAGGCATACGGCGGCCGGTGCTCATAGACGGGCGCGGACGGCAATGCGGGGCGCCCGGCCCAGACGGCGCCAGCCGGATCGCGCCCAAGGTCGAGCGTCATCCCGGCCGCCTCGAGGCCCGCCCGCCAGCGCCGTGCCGTGCCGAGATCGAGCACGCGGCCATCGACGGCCACGCGCGCGCCGCGCGGCAGATGAGCCAGCGCCCAATCCAGCGGCTCGGGCACCTCGGCCTGGCCGGCCCGCATCAGTACGATCCCCGATCCCTGCAATTGGACCTCGGCCTGCGTCCAATACCGGCTGTCGGTCCACAGGCCGGCGCAAGCATCGGTGACCAGCAGGCTGCCGGCCGAGCCGGTGAAGCCGCTCATCCAGGCGCGCGCCTGCCAGTGCTCCGGCAGGTACTCCGACAAATGCGGATCGGCCGAAGGAATCAGGCAGGCATGCAGGCCCTCGGCGCGCAAGTGCGCGCGCAGCGCGCGCACACGATCCGCCGCAGGCGTTTCGGATGAATCCGCTGCCATGCCCACCCCGTCAGGCAAAGGCCGATACGTCCATGCGGGCGCCGGTCTTGGACTGGATTTCCTCGACGGTGACGCCGGGGGCGAGTTCGACGAGCTTGAGTCCGTCGTCGCCGACCTCCATCACCCCGAGGTCGGTGATGATCAGGTTGATAACACCCACACCAGTCAGCGGCAAGGTGCATTCAGGCAGCAACTTGAGGCTTTCGGTGCCGTCCTTGGCGCGAGCGACGTGTTCCATCAGCACCACGACCTTGCCAACGCCGGCCACCAGATCCATGGCGCCGCCCATGCCCTTGATCATCTTGCCGGGAATCATCCAGTTGGCCAGATCGCCTTTTTCGGAAACCTGCATGGCGCCCAGAATGGCCAGATTGATCTTGCCGCCGCGGATCATGGCGAACGAGTCCGCCGAAGCGAAAATCGAGGAGCCGGGCAAAGTGGTAACGGTCTGTTTGCCCGCATTGATGCAGTCGGCATCAACCTCGTCCTCGGTCGGGAAAGGCCCGATGCCCAGCAGGCCGTTTTCCGACTGGAGCCAGACCTCCATGCCCTCGGGCACGTGATTGGCCACCATGGTCGGCAGGCCAATCCCCAGATTGACATAAAAACCGTCCCGCAGCTCGCGCGCCGCGCGCGCCGCCATTTGTTCGCGATCCCAAGCCATTTCGTATCCCTCCTCAAGCCTTGCGCGTGGTGCGTTGTTCGATGCGTTTTTCCGGATTCGCGTTGAGCACGATCCGATGAACGTAGATCCCGGGCAGATGGATATCATCGGGATCGAAGGTGCCGGTAGGCACGATCTCCTCGACCTCGACGATCGTGATCCTGCCAGCCATCGCCACATTCGGATTGAAATTGCGCGCGGTGCGCCGGAAGCGCAGATTGCCGCTGCGATCGGCCTTCCAGGCCTTGACCAGCGAGACATCCGGCACCAGCGAGCGTTCCAGCACGTAGGTGCGGCCATCGAATTCGCGGGTTTCCTTGCCCTCGGCGACGATCGTGCCGACGCCGGTGGCCGTGAAGAATGCCGGAATACCTGCGCCGCCGGCACGCAGTTTTTCAGCCAGAGTCCCTTGCGGCGTGAACTCCAGTTCGAGTTCCTTGGCCAGGTACTGACGCTCGAATTCCTTGTTTTCGCCCACATAGGAAGCGATCATCTTGCGGATCTGGCGGGTCGCCAGCAACTGACCCAGACCGAAGCCATCGACACCCGCATTGTTGCTGATGCAGGTCAGGTCACGCACGCCCGAATCGCGCAAGGCGGCAATCAGCGCCTCGGGGATTCCACACAATCCGAAGCCGCCGACGGCGATCAACTGGCCATCAGCGACGACCCCCTGCAAGGCCTCCGCGGCGCTGCCATAGACTTTTTCCATGCTCTATTCCTTGTAGATGGACAATGGTTCAAACAGAAAAACAGCGTGCCAGCGCCTGGCGATCGGCATCGGTCCAGGCAGACGGGCGTCCGGTGGCGCGATCGGCGCACACAAAAATATTGCGCCCGCGCGCATAGATGTCCTCTGGCGTATCGGCCCGCGCGATCCAGGTTTCCAGTTCGAGACTGGTCCGCCCCAGGCGCAGGATTTTCAGGCCCACGATAATCCGGGCAGGATACAACAGGGGCTTAAGAAAATCACACGAGGCATGGGCCAGCACGCCTGTGCGATCCGTCCCGTCAAATAATCCTATCGCAACGCCCAGGCGCACGCGGGCCTCCTCGAAATAGCGAAAATAGACAGCATTATTGACATGGCCCAAGGCATCGAGGTCGCCCCAACGGACATCCATGCGGGATAGAAATGCGCCCCCGACCGGTGCCGCGGCATCCAGATCCTCTGTCATTGCAAATCCTCCGCCATCCGCAAAACCCAAAACATGCAGTATAACGATCTGCAATACAATAAGCCGGCATACAGCGGGGTGACACATACTGCGGGGTGACACCGCCAAAATCAAACTTCGATAACGGGAGCCACACCACCCATGAGCGAACGCGAATCAATGGAATATGACGTCGTGATCGTCGGCGCCGGGCCTGCGGGCCTGTCGGCGGCGATCCGTCTCAAGCAACTGGCGGCCGAACGCGGCCAGGAGGTCGGCGTCTGTGTCCTCGAAAAGGCCGCCGAAATCGGCGCCCATATTCTTTCGGGGGCCGTGATGGATCCCAAGGCCCTGACCGAGCTCATCCCCGACTGGAAAGAGCGCGGCGCGCCGCTGGACGTACCGGTAACCGAGGACCAGTTCCTGTTCCTGACCCAGACCAAGAGCCGCGCCAATCCATCCTGGCTGCTGCCCGACTGTTTCAAGAACCACGGCAACTACATCGTCCGCCTGGGCCATGTCACGCGCTGGCTGGGCGAGCAGGCCGAGGCGCTGGGCGTGGATCTTTTCCCGGGCTTCGCGGCCGCCGAAATCCTGTACGACGAGGCCGGCGCGGTGCGCGGCGTGGCGACGGGCGACATGGGCGTGGCGCGCGACGGCAGCCATACCGACCATTATCAGCCGGGCATGGAACTGCTGGCCCGCTACACGATTTTCGCCGAAGGCTCGCGCGGCCACCTGGGCCGCCAGCTGATCGAAAAATTCCGTCTCGACGCGGGGCGCGACCCCCAGAGCTATGCGATCGGCATCAAAGAGGTCTGGGAGGTCGACCCGGCCCAGTCGCATCCGGGGCGGGTGATCCACACGGCCGGCTGGCCCCTGGATTCGGACACCTACGGCGGCTCGTTCCTGTATCACATGGGCGAGGGGCTGGTGGCCGTGGGCCTGGTGGTCGGCCTGGACTACGCCAACCCGTGGCTGTCACCATTCGAGGAATTCCAGCGCTACAAGACGCATCCGGCGATCCGGCCGATCTTCGAGGGCGGCAAGCGCATCGCCTACGGCGCCCGTTCGCTGACGGCGGGCGGCCTGCTGTCGCTGCCCAAGCTCTGTTTCCCCGGCGGGGTACTGGTCGGCTGCGAGGCGGGCGTCCTGAATGCGTCGCGCATCAAGGGCAGTCATTCGGCGATCAAGACCGGCGCCCTGGCGGCCGAGGCGGCGTTCGAGGCCCTGACGGCGGGCCGCTCCCACGACGAGCTGAGCGCCTACCCGGCGGCTTTCGAGCGCTCGTGGCTGCATGCCGAGCTGAACAAATCGCGCAATTTCAAGCAGTGGTTCAAAAAGGGCCGCACGGTCGGCACGCTGATGACGGGCATCGAGCAGTGGCTGCTCAAGGGGAATATTCCCTGGACGGTCCACCGCCAAAAACCCGATCACGCCTGTCTGCAGCCGGCGGCGGAATGCGCGCGCATCGATTATCCGAAACCCGACGGCAAGCTGACGTTCGACCGCCTGAGTTCGGTGTTCATTTCGAACACGAACCATGACGAGGATGAGCCGGTGCATTTGACGCTGAAGGATGCGTCAGTGCCGGTGACGGTGAACCTGGCAAAGTTCGGCGGCCCGGAGGCGCGGTTCTGTCCGGCGGGGGTGTATGAGTTCGTCAAGACCGAAACCGGCGAGGATCGCTTGCAGATCAATGCGCAGAACTGTATCCACTGCAAGACCTGCGACATCAAGGACCCGACGCAGAATATCGTGTGGGTGACGCCTCAGGGGGGCGAAGGGCCGGTCTATAACGGGATGTAAGCCGAGGGGGCGTTCTGGCCGGATGCGGCTGTAGTCCGGATTCGTTTTTCAGACGCCCTCTGTCCCTACTGACCTACCGCCAACCGGACGGGCCTGCCGATGCGGCCGCTGGGCTTCCTCCTGCGGGAACCCCAACTCCAGGAACAGAGTAGCGCGGAATCCGGTTGCCTCACCGGAGTCGCGCGCTACTTTTCTGCTCTACCGGCTACTGAACCTTGGCCAGTTGCTCCAGGATTCCCGGATTTTCCAGGGTCGAGATATCCTGCGTGATGGCCTCGCCGGTGGCGACCACGCGCAGCAGGCGGCGCATGATCTTGCCCGAGCGGGTCTTGGGCAGGTTTTCGCCGAAGCGGATTTCACGCGGCTTGGCGATGGGGCCGATTTCCTTGGCGACCCAGTCGCGCAATTGCTTGGCCATGGCGGTAGCGGCATCGCCCTGCGGCAGGGGGCCGTTGAGGACGACGAAGGCCACGACGGCCTCGCCGGTGGTGTCGTCCGGGCGGCCCACGACGGCGGCCTCGGCCACCAGCTCGTGCGCGACCAGGGCCGATTCGACCTCCATCGTGCCCAGACGGTGACCCGAGACGTTGAGCACATCGTCGATGCGGCCCATGATCCAGAAATAGCCGTCCTTGTCGCGCTGCGCCCCGTCCCCCGCCAGGTAGTAGCCCCTGAGCTCCTCCGGGAAGTAGCCTTTCTGAAAGCGCTCGGGATTGCCCCAGATGGTGCGGATCATGGAGGGCCACGGCCGGCGGATGACCAGGAAGCCGCCCTTGCCGCGCTCGACCTCCTCGCCGGTTTCGTCCACGATCGCCGCGTCGATGCCCGGCAGGGGCAGCGTGCAGGAACCGGGCTTGAGCGGCGTGACGCCCGGCAGGGGGGTGATCATGTGGGCGCCGGTTTCGGTCTGCCACCAGGTGTCGATCACCGGGCAGCGCTGGCGGCCGACATTGTTGTAGTACCAGACCCAGGCTTCGGGATTGATGGGCTCGCCCACCGAACCGATGATGCGCAGGGAATCCAGATTGAATTCGCGCGGATGGACTTTGGCATCGCTTTCGGCGAGCTTGGTGAGCGAACGGATGGCCGTGGGCGCGGTATAGAACACCGTGACCTTGTGTTGCTCGATCATGCGCCAGAACCGGGCGGCATCCGGATAGGTCGGAATCCCCTCGAAGACCACCTGCGTGACGCCGGCGGCCAGGGGGCCATAGGTCACGTAGGAATGGCCGGTGACCCAACCCACATCGGCCGTGCACCAGAAGACGTCGTCGGGCTTGGCGTCGAAGGTCCATTTCATGGTCATCAGCGCCATCAGCAGATAGCCCGCCGAGGCGTGCTGCACGCCCTTGGGCTTGCCGGTGGAGCCGGAGGTGTACAGGATGAAAAGCGGGTGATCCGCATCCACGGGAACGGGCGGGCAATTGTCCGACTGACCGGCGATGACGTCGTGCCACCACAGATCGCGGCCATCCTGCCACTGCACCGGACTGCCGGCGCGCTTGTAGGTGATGACGTGGCGCACGCCCTCGCAGCCGCCCATGGCCAGGGCCTCGTCGACGGCATCCTTGAGAGGAATGGTCTTGCCGCCGCGGACCTGGGCATCGGCGGTGATGACCAGCGTCGCGCCCACATCGACCGCGCGTTCGTGGATGCTCTTGGACGAAAAGCCCCCGAACACGACCGAATGAATGATGCCCAGCCGCGCGCAGGCATGCATGGCCACGACCGCCTCGATCGACATCGGCAGATAGATGATGGCCCGCTCGCCAGCCTTGAAGCCCAGGCCCTTGAGGGCGTTGGCGAACTGGCTGACGCGCGCCAGCAGTTCCTTGTAGGTGACCTTGGTCACCTGGCCGTCATCCGCCTCGAAAATCAGCGCCACGTGGTTTTCCACGGGGGTGCCCATGTGCTTGTCGAGACAGTTGGCCGACACGTTCATCTGGCCGTCCGGATACCACTTGTAGAACGGCGCGTTGGATTCGTCGAGCACCTGCGTAAAGGGGCGGTCCCAGATCAGGTTTTCGCGGGCCAGACGCCCCCAGAACGCATCCGGATCGCGCTGGGCCTCATCGCACAGGGCCTGGTACTGCGCCATGCCCGAGATGTTGGCCTGCCGGACCAAGTCCTCTGAAGGCGGGTACACCCGATTCTCGACCAGTATGGATTCAATCTCCGTCGTCATGATGATGGCTTGCTCCTAAAATTTGACTGTACTTGAATGGGCTCTATTTGTATTTTTAAGTGTCCATTACCCGCAACCGTACTGCACGATGCTTACTCATAGCTGACAAATGCAACGAAAACATGGCGACGGCCCCGTCAGTGCGTCGCAGCGGCATCGCGGCTGCGCAGCCCCCGCCCGAAATCAAGGCCGGCCAGGACCCCCAGGCCGGCGATGAAGAACACGCCCGTGGCCAGCAGCCCCAGGCGATGGTTGCCATCCGTGGCCCAGACCACCAGACCATAGCACAAAGGCCCCACCACCGCGGCAAGCTGTACCGCGAAAGACCACAGCGCATAGAATTCGGCCGGCCGGCGGGTCGGCGCCAGCACACCCACCATGGCCCGGCCGGCGCTCTGGCTGGTCCCCATGCACAGACCGGCCAGAATCGCGGCCGCCCAGAACGTGCGCACGTCCCGGGCGGCGGCCGCCAGGGCGACCATCAGCAGCCAGCCGGCCAACGTCGCCGCCAGCGCGCGCTTGTGGCCGATCCGATCCTGGACATAGCCGAATGCAAAAGCGCCCAGGGCCGCGGCGATATTGACGAGAAACACCAATAGCATGGTCTGCCGCATCTGGAACCCCATGACCTCGGTGGCATAGACCGCCGCCAGCGTAATCACCACAGTGATGCCCGCCTGATAGCAGGCGATGCACAGCAACAGGCGGCGGAAATCCGGAAAATCGTGGCGTGTCTCCCGCCAGGCGCGCAGCAGGTTGGCGAGCAGCGGCCGGGATTCCCCACCCCCCGGCGCCGCCCGTTCACGCAACCACAGCAGCGCAGGGATGGCCGCGAGGGCGAACAACGCCGCCGTGGACAGCATGACCCAAGGGACGTAGTGCTGGGCCGTTTCGCCCCGGGCCTCGCCGCGCGTCGCAATCCAGAGGGCCACGCCCAGGGCGAGCATCCCGCCGCAGTAGCCAAAACTCCAACCCCAGCCCGACACCCGCCCCATCGATTCCGCGCGGGCCAGTCCCGGCAGAAAAGAGGCGACCGCCGCTTCGCCGACGCAATAGCAGTAGTTCGACAGCGCCAGGCACAGCAAGCCCCAGGCCACGTCCCCCGGGCCCACGCTCGCCAGCAGCGCGGTGCCGGCGACGCAACCCGCAGTGCTGGTGAACAGCAGCCGGCGCTTGGCCGCGCGGGCATCGGCGCGCGCGCCCAGGCCCGGCATGGTCAGCATCACCGCCAGATAGGACAGGGACAGGGCGGCGGTCAGCGCCAGCGTCCCCCAATGACGGCCGGCCGCCACAATACCGACGAAATAGGCATTGAATACCGTGGTCAGGACGACCGTGGTGTAGCCCGAATTGGCGAAGTCGTACATCGCCCAGGACCAGAGCTCGCGGCGGCCGACTCCCGGTCGCAGCGCCGCGCCGCGAGTCGGCCCGGCACTCAAAGCGCCGCGCGGATCTGGTCGAGCGCGCTCGAATCCTCGATGGTCGTCAGGTCGCCGGGATCGCGCCCCTCGCACAGCGCCACGATGGCGCGGCGCAGCACCTTGCCCGAACGGGTCTTGGGCAGGCTGTTGACGAAGCAGATCCGGGCCGGACGGGCCACGGCGCCGTTGCGCTGCTCGATGACTTTCTTGATCTCGGCCTCGAGGCGGTCGCGCGCGCCGTCATCGGCCAGCAGATCGGGATCGCGCAACACCGCGAAAGCCACGGCCTCCTGCCCCTTGACCGAGTCGGCAATCCCCACCACGGCCGATTCCGCCACGGCGGGGTGCGTATTGACCGATTCCTCGATCTCGCGCGTGCCCAGGCGATGTCCGGCCACGTTGATGACGTCGTCGGTACGGCCCAGGATGTACCAGTAGCCATCCTCGTCGAACAGCCCCCAGTCGGAAGTCGAATACAGCATGCGCCCGGGAAAGGACTCGAAGTACGTGCGCACGAAACGCTCGTCGCTGCCCCAGATCGTGCTCATGGCGCCCGGCGGCAACGGCGGCTGGATCGCCACCACGCCTTTGGTCCCCGGACCGCAATCCTCGCCCGTGGCCTCATCGACCACCCGCACATCGTAGCCATAGACCGGAAAGGACGGGCTGCCGAAGCGCGTCGGGACGTTCTCGACGCCCGGCAGCGCCGACAGGATCGGCCAGCCCGTCTCGGTCTGCCAGTAATTGTCGATGACCGGTTTGCCCAGAGCCTCGGACAGCCACTGGCCGGTCTGCGCATCCAGGGGCTCGCCCGCCAGATAGATGCGTTCGAGGCTGGACAGGTCGTGACGGCGCAGCAGCTCGGGATCGTGCTTTTTGAGCACGCGCACCGCAGTCGGGGCCGAGAACAGGACGTTGACCTTGTACTGCTCGACGATGCGCCAGAGGACGGCGGCATCCGGGCGCACCGGGGTGCCTTCGTACAGGACGCTGGCCTGGCCATTGATCAAAGGCCCGTAGATCACGTAGGAATGGCCCACCACCCAGCCCACATCGCTGGTCGAGAAATACACATCGCCCGGCTTGCCGGCATAGATGTATTCCATCGACGTGGCCAGGGCCACGGCATAGCCGCCGGTGTCGCGCTGGACGCCCTTGGGGTTGCCCGTGGTCCCGGAGGTATACAGCACGTAGGACGGATCGCTGGACTCCAGCCAGACGACCGGCACATGCGCATCCAGATGGCGGGCGCGCATCGGCGCATAGGCCAGGTCCCGGCCCTCGCGCAGGGTGAAAGGAACGAGGCCGCGATCGACGATGACCACGTGCTCGGGCGAGTGGCTGGAAATCTCGATGGCCTTGTCCAGCAGCGGCTTGTAGGCGATGGACTTGCCGCCGCGCGAGCCGGCATCGGTCGAGATCACCACCTTGGGCCGCGCATCATTGATGCGCTGGGCCAGATTGTGCGATGCGAATCCCCCGAACACCACCGAATGAATGGCGCCGATGCGCACGCAGGCGAGCATGAAGAACATGATCTGGGGAATCATCGGCAGGTAGATCAGCACACGATCGCCCTTGACGACCCCGAGCTCCTGCAAAATAGCGGCCGCGGCATTGACCTCGCGCGCCAGATCGGCGCGCGTATAGACAATTTCCTGATCGACCTCGGTGGATACCCAGATCAGCGCCGGCTGATCCCCCTGGGTATCGAGCCAGCGATCCACGGCGTTGTAGCACAGGTTCGTGCGCCCCCCGACGAACCAGCGGGCAAACGGCGGATTCGAATAATCCAGCACCTGCTGGAAAGGGGTTTCCCAATGAATACGCTGGGCCTCCCGCCGCCAGAACGAATCCCGCTCTGTGATGGATTGGCGATGAAACTCGTGCGTCTTCTGCATTGCTGCTCTCCTCCTGTGCGCGATCACCCGCCATGGCATACGCGATGCCTGCCGGTTCACCTCGAAATCTTGATTGGCCTACATGCTACACCCGAAAGCCGGGGGCACCTACTCCCGGGACATCCCTAATCCCCGGGAGGGTTCGCGCACCCCCAGCCCAGGGCCGGATTTGCCCGCGCGCTTTACCCGAGTGCCAGGATTGGCTAAACTCGCCGGATTGGTCATTTTTTCGGACCCTAAAAAAACGAGCCATGCCACCGCCACATTCGCCTCGACGACCCGTTTTTTCGCACGCACTGTCCCGGCTGTCAAAGCTCGCCATGTGCGCGGCCGCCCTGGCCCTGGCCGGTTGCGCGGCCCAGCCGAAACAGACTGCCGACACCTCCTCGCTGCACCTGCTGCGCAGTTCCTACCTCGCCCAGACCCAATCCGACCCCCTCGGAGCCTGGCTCAAGACCGACGACAGTCTGGCGATCGATCGCCCCGATTCCCAGAATTACGATACCGCCGCCCCCAAGACACTCGTGTCGACGGCCATGAAGTTCCTCGGGGTCAAGTACCGCTACGGTGGCGGATCGCCCGGCGAAGGCTTCGACTGCAGCGGGCTGGTCGCCTACGCCGCCGAAAAATCACTGGGTCTCAAACTGCCGCGCAGCGCCCGCGAAATGGCGCATACCGGCATCTCGGTCGATCGCGAAGAACTGCGCCGCGGGGATCTGGTGTTTTTCAATACCCGCGGGCACCGCAACTCGCACGTGGGGATCTATCTCGGCGACCACAAGTTCGTCCATGCCCCGCGCACCGGCGCCAAGGTGCGCGTCGAGAGCATGGACCTCGCCTACTGGCGCAAACGCTACAACGGCGCGCGCCGCCTCGAGGTCGAAACCCAGACGGCTGCCGCGACACCCCAGGAACAAAGCCGCCAGAGCGCCGCAAAAAAGCCGCGCCAAAGCGTCAAGTCCAAGCGCTGACGCCTCTCCCCTTCAATCAATCACACGCAACGGCGGCGATGGCCCTGCTGCCGCGTCCCGCTCTGGGCGCCTCATCGCGGATCGAACACGTCTCGCAATAACCGCATTGATCCAGCGCCTGCTTGACGCTGCAGACCGAGCGCCGGCACGCCATCACCTGAACGCCCGCCCGCTGGGCCGCCGTGCGAAAGGTTTTCATCACGTTATGACCCAGGAAATCCGTCAGCAGGATCACCAGATCGGTTCCCGAAGGCAATTGCGGGGTTTTCTTTTGATGGGAGGGATCGCGCCCGCTGATATGATGGCGAATAGCGATGTTGTGATCTCTGAGCAGATCGGGAATGTTGCCCAATCGATCTGCGCCGACAATGAGTGCACTGACTGTTTGCTGCGCCATGGGATGACTCCTGAAGGGCTAAGGATAGTTAATGATAATCATTCCCATTATCAAAATCAATCGGATTTGTCCGAATCGCGCGCGTAACATCGAAAAAAGTTGTGGCGGGCCTCCGCACGAGCCCGCCGGCGCCCGTGAAGCGCTCCGGCCTTTCGGCCAGAGGCTTCTGCGCCGCCAGTCAGGCGGCTTCGACCAGCTCGCCGCTATGCTCGATGGCCTTGTCGACCACATCGCGGGTCAGATCCGAGGCCAGCATCTCGAGCAGCACATACACATAATCGCGCAGGAACACGCCGCGCTTGATGGCCACTGACGTGGTGTGCCGGCCAAAGAGATGCCCGACGGGCAGGCCGACCAGCCCTTTGTCGCGGCGCGGATCGAACGCCACGCCCGCAATGATGCCGATGCCCAGGCCGATATCGGCATAGGTCTTGATCACATCGGCGTCGATCGCCTCCAGGACGATGTCGGGGATCAGCGTGGCCCGCTCGAAGGCCGCATCGATCGTCTTGCGTCCCGAGAACGCCCGGTCGTAGGTCACGATGGGATAGCGCGCCAGTTGTTCCAGGGACAGGCTGCGGGCGGCGCTGGAGGTCAGTTCCGTCAGCGGGTGATCGGGCGGCACCACCAGAGTGTGCTCCCAGGAGTAAACCGGCAGCGCGACCAGGCCGGGAGTCTGCGCGAGGGCTTCCGTGGCGATCGCCACATCGGCCTGCTCATGCAGCACGAGCTGCGCCAGATGTTCGGGATTGCCTTCGGCCAAGGACACATGAACCTTGGGAAAACGCTTGCGGAACGCGGGAATCACCCGTGGCAACAGGTAGCAGGCCTGGGTGTGGGTACAGGCGATGATCAGGGAGCCCTCGTCGCGGCGCGCGAACTCATCACTGACCTTCTTGAGATTATCGACCTCGCGCATGATCCGGTCGATGATGACCGAAACGACCTGCCCGGGCTTGGTCAGGCCCTTGAGGCGCTTGCCGTGGCGCTCGAAGATCTTGATCCCCAGCTCATCCTCGAACTCGATGATGGCCTTGGACACCCCGGGCTGCGAGGTATAGAGCGCGCGCGCCGCCTCGGTCAGGTTGAAATTTCGCCGGATGGTCTCGCGGACGAAGCGGAATTGCTGGAGATTCATGAATAATGGCCCCTGAGAAAGCGCCATTATATGTAATAAAGAATTGAGTTATTATTATTTTTGGTAATTAGTTTAGGAGGTTTCTGAAGTCTGGACGCCCGCCTGATCGATTCGATCACGCGGATCGATCAGGCATGATGCCGGCGCCCGGCCGGCATACAGCATCCAGAAACAGCCTACTTCATCGAGATCGTCGTATTGACGTCGCGCGCATGGGCCTGCCAGCGCGCCGTGATGGTCTTGGTCTGGGTCCAGAAATACACCACCTGCCTGCCGTTGGGGCCCAGATCGCCGAGCTTGGAGGCGCGCGACCCGGTAAAGCTGAACCAGGCCACTGGAACCGGAATGGGGATATTGATCCCGACCTGCCCCACATCGATGTGGTTCTGGAAGTAGCGCGCGGCGCCGCCGTCCTGCGTGAAGATCGATGTGCCGTTGCCGTTCGGATTGGCGTTGATGAACTCCACCGCCTCCTCGAGAGTGTCGGCCAGCACGACCGAGAGCACCGGCCCGAAGATCTCCTCGCGATAGATGGTCATGTCGGCGCGCACCTTGCTGAAGATCGTCGGCCCGACGAAATTGCCCTGCTCGTAGCCCTTGACCTGGATGCCGCGGCCATCGAGCAGCAGCTCGGCGCCCTCGTCCACGCCCTTCTGGATCAGGCCCTCGATGCGCTGCTTGGCTTGCGGGGAAATCACCGGGCCCAGGTCAGCCTTGCGGTCCGTTCCGACATTGACCCTGAGCTTGCGCGCGCGCTCGACGAAATCGGGCAGCCATTTCTGGGCCTCGCCCACCAGCACCAGGACCGAGATCGCCATGCAGCGCTCGCCGGCCGCGCCGAAGGCCGCGCCCAGCATCTGATTCAGCGCCGCTTCGCGGTCGGCGTCGGGCATGATGACGCTGTGATTCTTGGCGCCCATCATCGCCTGGCAGCGCTTGCCCGCCATCGACGAACGGCGGTAGATCTCGGTGCCCACCCGGGTGGAGCCGATGAACGAAACAGCCTTGATGTCGGGATGGTCGCACAGGGCGTTGGCCGCATCCGGGCCGCCATGCACCACGTTGAGCACACCGGGCGGCAGCCCCGCCTCGAGGGCGAGCTGCGCGATCATCATCGAAGCGGTCGGGTCCTGCTCGGAGGGCTTGAGGACGAAAGTATTGCCCGCGGTCACCGCCATCGGGAACATCCAGCAGGCGAGCATGACCGGGAAATTGAAAGCCGTGATCCCGGCGCAGACGCCCAGGGGCTGCACCACCGAATACACATCGATGCCGGTGGCGGCGTTCTCGGCGTATTCGCCCAATTGCAGCACATTCATGGAAATCGCATGTTCGACGCCCTCGAGGCCGCGCCCGACCTCGCCCTCGGCATCGGGCAGGGTCTTGCCGTGCTCGCGCGAAACGACCTCGGCGATTTCGGCGGTGCGCTCGCGCAGCAGGCGGGCGAGATTCATCATGATCTGCTGGCGCTTGGCCTGGCTGGTGTTGCGCCAGGTCTTGTAGGCCTCGCGGGCATTGGCCACGGCGCGCTCGACCTCGTCGGGCGTGGCGAACGGCACCCGCGCGACGACCTCCTGAGTGGCCGGATTGACCACATCGCGCCACTGCTGGGTCTTGGATTGCACTAATTCACCGCCGATCAGCAGCGGGACGCGTGGAATATCACTCATTGAAATCTCCTGTGTGGACTGCACCCGGCCATCAATGCTTGACGAGCGGGCAAGTGGATTGGGACAACGGCATGAACGCCTGATCCGCGGGAATCGTCGCGAGCAACCGGGCCATATCCCAGGGTCCCGTGGATTCCTCCGGGGTCTTGGCCTCGTACAGATACATGTCATGGATCACTCGCCCATCGGGACGGATGCTGGCATTGTGCATGATGGGATCATCGATCGGAATCTCGCGCATCTTGGCGGCCACCACGTCGCCCTGTGTCGAGCCCGAGGCCGCGACCGCCCGCAGGTAATGCAGCACGCTGGAATACACGCCGGCCTGGGTCATGGTCGGCTTCTTGCCATCGAACGCCTCGCTGAACCGCTTGGACCAGGCGCGCGTGCCATCATCGAAATCCCAATAGAACCCATCGACATAGGTCAGCCCCTGGGCATTTTCCAGGCCCATGGCGCGCAGGTCGGACAGGAAGATCAGCAAGGCCACGAGCCGCTGGCCGCCCTTGACGATGCCGAACTCACGGGCCTGCTTGACGGCGTTGACCGTATCCTGGCCGCCATTGGCCAGGGCCACCACCTGCGCGCCGGAAGTCTGCGCCTGCAACAGGTACGAGGCAAAGTCGGGGGCATTGAGCGGGTGCTTCACCGAGCCCACGACCGTGCCGCCCAGTTCCTTGACCATGGCGGCGGCGCCCGCCTCGAGGGAATGACCGAAGGCATAATCCACGGTGATGAAATACCAGGACTTTCCACCCTTGTCCATCGTCGCCCTGACACCGCCGATGGATTGCGAATACACATCGAACATCCAGTGAAAACCCACCGGGGAGCAGTTCTTGTTGGTCAGCTCGGTCGTGGCCGGCCCCGAGAACAGCGCCACGCGGTTCTTTTCCCGGGCGATATTCTGGACGGCCAGGGCCACCGCGGAATTCGTCAGGTCGGCAATCGCCGTCACGCCATCGCGGTCGAACCATTCACGCGCCCGCGCGGCGCCGATGTCGGCCTTGTTCTGATTGTCGGCCGACAGGACCTGGATATCCATGCCCTTGCACTCGGCCTTGAGGCAATCGTCCACGGCCATTTGCGCGGCGACCACCGAGCCCATCCCGCCCATGCCCGCATAGGTCCCGGACATATCGGTCAGGACCCCGATCCGCACAGGCGGCGTCTCGGCCTGAGCGGGTCCGTAAGCGCCCAGGCACAGGGCCGTCATCAAGGTGATCGCAAATTTCCTCATGGCTTGTCTCCATTATCTGAATCGTTATGATGCTTGCCTCATGAGCAAGGCACGCCCCAGTGTATTTGTGTAAAAAGAATAAAACCACCAAAATATTTGCACATTGGTTGATCAAATTTGCACAAGGGGGCGTCATGGTGGACTGGGACGGTATTCGCTATTTCCTGGAGGTGGCGCGGACCCAGCGGGTCAGCGCGGCGGCCACGCGGCTGGGGGTGCGCCACAGCACCGTGGCCCGGCGCATCCGGACGCTGGAGCATGAGCTCGGCGTCGTCCTGTTCGACAAGTCGCGCGCCAGCGGCTTCACCCCCACCGAGGAAGGCCAGCGTTTCTTTACCTACGCCGAACAGATCGAAAGCGCCCTGCTCGCCGCCCAGGAAAGCCTGTCGGGCGCCGCCCAGACACCCTCGGGGCACCTGCGCATCGGCTCGACCGAGGGCTTCGGCTGCGCCGTGCTGACCCCTCTCATGGTCGAATTCCAGCGCCGCCATCCCGCCATCACCCTGGACATCATGCCGGTCCCGCGCTACATCAGCCTGTCCAAGCGCGAGGCGGACATCGCCATCGCGCTCGAGCGCCCGCAGCGCGGCCCCTATCTGTGCACCAAGCTCACCGACTATGTTCTCAAGCTCTACGGCAGCCGGGACTACCTCGCCGCCCATCCCCCGATCCGCAGCCACCAGGATCTGACCCGGCATACCTTCATCGGCTACGTGGACGAACTGCTGTTCAGCGACCGCCTGCGCTACCTCGAGGACATCATCCATCATTCCCGGGTGATTTTCCGCAGCACCAGCGTGATCGCCCAATATCAGGCCACCCTGCGCGGCCAGTCCCTGGCTATCCTGCCTTGCTTCATGGCGGCCCGGGAACCGCGCCTGGAGCCGGTCCTGGACGCGGAGATCCGCGTCACGCGCAGCTTCTGGATGTACTGCCACCAGGACCTGCAACAGGCGCGACGGGTCAAAGCCCTATGGGACTACCTGAAAGCGGCGGTCGCCCTGAACCACGGGCTGCTGTACGGTGAATCCTCGGAGTTGCTGGACCCGCCCGCGCCGCGAGGCTGATGATGCCGCGTCCGGCCGGCGCGCGGCATCATCGGCCGGCGGCAAGCCGTCGGGAACTTTCGCCAGGGGTCAGGCGGGAATCTTGCGGGGCCGGCGAATGCGCAGGCGATGCCAGAACAATCCAACAGCCAGAACGAGGAACACGAGGTGGACCAGCCACACCCCCAGGCTGAAACTCAGTTGCCCGCGCCCGATCCAGCCCCGCGACAGATTGATCAGGTTCATATACAGCAGGGCCACCATGCCGGCGATCAAAAGATCGCCCGAGCGCCCCAGCCGGGGATTGACGGCGCCCAGGGGAATGGCGATCAAAGCCAGATTGAGGACGGCCAGCGGCAAGGCCAGCCGCCACATCAATTGGGCCAGCGATTCCTTATCGCCGCTGGCCACCAGGACCGAGGTCGGGCGCGCCTTGATTTCCTGGCGCGCGGCCTGCCGCGCCGCATCCAGCGAACTGGCATCGCCGCGGCTTTCGATGCGGACCCCGTAACGGTCGAAATCCAGCAGACGCACCTCTGGGGTGCCCGGCCTGAGGTCATAGCGGTGTCCAGGCCCCAGCACCAGGAAACGGTCGCCATTGGGCTCGCTGCGGATGGCGGCGCTGTCGGCGGTGACGATGCTGAGCCAGTCGGGTTCGATGACGCGCGCGATCACCCGCCCCAGTTCATCGCTGTCGCGGCTCGGCGGCTCGGCGAAAAAGACCCGCGCGCCGCCCTCGGTTTCGATGAACTGGCCGGCGCTGACCTTGGACAGGTCCGAGCGCTGCTCGAAACGCTGCCGGTATTCGGCGATCTGGCGATACGCCCAGGGCGAAGCCACCAGCGAGAGCACGGCCACCAGCGCCGCCACCGGCAAGGCGAAACGCATCACCGGCCGCACCCACTGGGCGAGCGACAAGCCGCTGGCGAACCAGACCACCATCTCGGACTCGCGGTAGTTGCGCGTGACCGTGGTCAGGACGGCCACGAACAGCGTCACCGACAGAATCACCGGCAAGGCCGTGATGCTGGAAAACGCCGCCAGCCCCAGCACCACGTTGGCGCCGATATCGCCATTGGCCGCCTCGCCCAGCAGACGCACCAGCAGCACGCTCAGCCAGACGACCAGCAGGGTCGAGAACACGATGCCGGCGTGGCTGGTGATCTCGGAAAAGACGGAGCGCTTGAACAAGGACATGGAAAATGCGGAATAATGGACCGTCAAATGCACGGAACCCACCGAGGAAGAATCGAATGGAATTTAGCACACTGACCAATGCCTCACTGCACACACTGAAGACCCCCGCGCTGGCGGTGGGCGTATTCCAGGACGGTATCCTCAGCGAGGCCGCCGATGCCCTCGACCAGGCGGCCTCGGGCGCGCTGCGCAACATCATCAAAGCCGAATTCGACGCGGCCCCCGGCAGTTGCCTGCCCGTGCATGCCCCGGCAGGCATCGCCGCGGCACGAGTCATTCTACTCGGGCTGGGTCCCCAGGACCAATACAAGGCCGCCGTCCACGCCCGCGCGCAGGCGGCCCTGGCCGCCTACTGCGCGCGCGCCGGCCTGACCAGCGCGGTCTCGACCCTGGCGGCCATCGCCTGCCCCGACGCCTCGCTGACCGACCGCGCCAGCGCCGCGGCGCGTGCCGCGGGCACGGCCGCCTACCGCTACGATGCGACCTTCAGCAAACCCAAGCCCGCCCCAAAACTGCGCGCCTTCGCGCTGCACGTCGACCGCAGCCAGGCGGCGCAGGCGCGCGAGGGCCTGCGCCAGGGCGGCGCCATCAGCGCGGGCATGAACCTCGCCCGCACCCTTGGCGATCTGCCGCCCAACGTCTGCACCCCCACCTATCTGGGCAAGACCGCGCGCGATCTGGCGCGCCAGTTCAAGACCCTCAAGGCCGAGGTCCTCGACCAGCGCAAGATCGAGGCCCTGAAAATGGGTTCCTTCCTCTCGGTGACGCGCGGCTCGGCCGAGCCGCCGGCCTTCATCGTCCTGCGCCACACGCCCAGCGTCCGCCCCTCGGGCAAGGCCGCCCCCATCGTCCTGGTCGGCAAAGGCATCACCTTCGATGCAGGCGGCATCTCGCTCAAGCCCGGCCCGGGCATGGATGAAATGAAATTCGATATGTGCGGCGCCGCCAGCGTCCTGGGCACCATGCGCGCGATCGCCGAACTCGACCTGCCGCGCGAGGTCATCGGTATCGTGCCCTCGTGCGAAAACCTGCCCAGCGGCACCGCCAACAAACCCGGCGACATCGTCACCAGCATGTCGGGCCAGACGATCGAAATCCTCAACACCGACGCCGAGGGCCGCCTGATCCTGTGCGACGCCCTGACCTATGCCGAGCGCTTCAAGCCCGCCGCCGTCATCGACATCGCCACCCTGACCGGCGCCTGCGTGATCGCCCTGGGCCACGTCAACAGCGGCCTGTTCACCCAGGACGAAAACCTGGCCCAGGCCCTGCTCGCCGCCGGCCGCGAGGCGCTGGACCCCGCCTGGCGCCTGCCCCTCGAGGAGGCCTACCAGGACCAGCTGAAATCCAATTTCGCGGACATGGCCAACATCGGCGGGCGCGCGGCCGGCTCGGTCACGGCCGCCTGCTTCCTGTCACGCTTCGCCGGCAAATATCCCTGGGCGCACCTGGATATCGCCGGCACCGCCTGGAACGAAGGCAAGGACAAGGGCGCCACCGGCCGCCCCGTGCCCCTGCTGGTGCGCTACCTGCTGGGCCAGGCCGGCGGGCGCTGAGGCCCATGAGCCGCATCGATTTCGCGTTCGGCGCCGAGGACCGCCTGCGCATGGCCTGCCAGACCGCCGCGCGCCACGCGGGCGCCGGCCGCCGCCTGCTGGTCTACTGCACAGACGCGCGCCGGATGCGGCGCTTCGACGCCCTGCTCTGGTCCTTCGAGCCCGCCAGTTTCATCACCCATGCCCTGATCGGCGAGCCCCTGGCCGCCGAGGCGGCGGTCCTGCTGGCGGCCGACACCCAGGCGCTGGACGAGGCCGCCCACGACGGCTGGCTGCTCAACCTCGACCTGGAATGCCCGCCAGGCGCGGCGCGTTTCGAGCGCATTCTCGAAATCGTCTCGGGCCATGACGCCGACATCGCCGCCGCCCGCCGCCGCTGGCAGGCCTACAAGGCCGCGGGGCACGAACTGCACGCCCACGACCTCGCCGCCGGGAACCCTGACGGCAGCGCATAGTCCAATCTTTTTTCGAACATGGACGCCGTTATTCAGCCTGTTGTAAGATAACCCGCATTCCGGCCCGCAGCGATGGCGACGGGCCCAACGCATCATAGGAAACCCGACATGTCCGACTTCCAACCGTCCAGCCTGCCTCACGAGGGGATGCCCTCGGCCGGGGCCGCGGTACGCAACCGCGTCCTGCGCAACACCTATTGGCTGCTCGCCCTGTCGCTGATTCCCACCGTCCTGGGGGCCGCCCTCGGCCTGACCTCCGGTTTCAGTCAGTTCATGGCCGCCAGTCCCGGCACCAGCACCATCATCTTCCTGGTGGGCGCCTTCGGCCTGATGTTCCTGGTCGAGCGCAACAAAAATTCCTCCCTGGGCGTCGCCCTGCTGCTGGGCTTCACGTTCTTCATGGGCCTGATGCTCTCGCGTATGCTCGGCTTCGTGCTCGGCATGGGCAACGGCACGCAGCTGGTGATGTTCGCCTTCGGCGGCACGGCGGCGGTATTCGGCGTCATGGCCAGCATCGCCACCACGACCAAGCGCGACTTCACCCACCTGCAGAAATTCCTCTTTATCGGCGTCATCCTGCTGATCCTGGCCTCGCTGGCAAACCTGTTCCTGCAAATCCCGGCAATGATGCTCACGGTATCCGTGCTGGCGATCGGGATTTTCTCAGCCTTTCTGCTGGTCGACCTGCAACGCATCATTCAGGGCGGTGAAACCAACTACATCAGCGCCACCCTGGCCGTGTACCTCGACCTGTACAACATCTTCGTCAACCTGCTGATGCTGCTGGGCATCTTCGGCGGCGACCGCGACTAGGATCGGCAACAGGCGGGTGGATGCGGTCTGGCTGGACCGCGTTCATCCCATCGCAAACAGCGGGCTTCGGCCCGCTGTTTTTTTTGCCTTGGGGGGCAGCAAGCCGTAGGCGCTGCGGGGTTGGCCGAAGTGTGGGGGCTGCGCCCGGATGGCACCAATCCATGCCGCCACGTCCCGATGTGCCCACCCGGTAGGGAAACCCGGCTCATCGTGGGCGATGAACTGCTGCGGATATTCCGTCACCGAGCGACAGCCGGCATTGCCAACTCGGGCGTACCAACCAGGGTGGGCATGAAGGTCACAGGCCACAAGACCGTGACGATGTTCATGCGCTATGTTCATACCGGGGACAAGCTAGTGCGCGATGAGGCCGAACTGGTGGCGAATCGGCGGCTGGCGATTACCGGGACATCCCGTTCCATGGAGACAACAGCATGACAAGGAAGACGCCTGTGGCAACGCGGAAATCTGCCACCTTGCCGGCTGGCTATGCCGGCATCCACGGCGGCATCGTGGAACTGCTGGATGCGGCGCGCCAGGCAGCGGCACGCAGCCTCAATGCGCTGATGACGGCCAGCTATTGGGAAATTGGCCGCCGGATCGTCGAAGCCGAGCAGAAAGGCAGGCGGCGGGCCGGTTATGGCGAGCAGTTGATGGAACGGTTGTCTACCGATTTGACGGCCCGGTTCGGGCGCGGGTTCAGCCCGGACAACCTAGAGAACATGCGGCGCTTCTTCGTCGCTTACCCCCTTAAGGCAATTTCCGAGACACTGTCTCGGAAATTCGACCTCACCGAACTGACCCAGGTCTTCACCTTACCGTGGTCGGCCTATGTCCGGCTGCTGTCGGTCAAGGATGACCATGCCCGCCGGTTCTACGAGGCCGGGGCGCTGCGCGGTGGTTGGAGCGTGCGCCAGCTCGACAGGCAGATCGGCAGCCAGTTTTACGAACGCACAGCCTTGTCCAAGGACAAGGCGACGATGCTGGTCAAGGGTTCGGTGGCCAAGCCCGAGGATGCCGTCACGCCCAATGACGCCATCAAAGACCCGCATGTGCTGGAGTTCCTCGACCTCAAAGACGAGTATTCGGAGTCCGGCCTCGAAGCGGCCTTGATCCAGCGGTTGGAAGACTTCCTGCTAGAGCTTGGCGAGGGCTTCACCTTCGTCGGGCGGCAGCGCCGGTTGCGCATCGACCAGACCTGGTATCGGGTCGATCTGCTGTTCTTCCATCGCAAGCTGCGCTGCCTGGTCATCATCGACCTGAAGCTGGGCAGCCTGACCCATGCCGATGTGGGGCAGATGCATATGTACTGCAACTATGCCAAGGAGCATTGGGCCTACCCGGACGAGAATCCGCCGGTGGGCCTGATCCTGTGCGCCGACAAGGGCCATGCTCTGGCGCGGTATGCGTTGGATGGCTTACCGAGCAAGGTGATGGCGGCTAACTACCGGACGGTGTTGCCGGATGCCGAGTTGCTACAAAAAGAGCTGGAGAACACGCGGCGTCTGCTCGAATCTCGGATAGGGTAGCCGGCACAAACTGAGGGGGCTGGATTATCGTATTGTTACGCGACGACCTACGAAGAACGCATCATGATAAACGCCGAGTTTGATGGATAACCATCAATACTGGACCTACCGCAGGTAGAAACCAAATATGCCGCCCAAGACACTCTACAAGTACAGATCATTCAGTTCGCGAACAGTAGAACAGCTCTGCCACGATCAACTGTTCTTTGCCGATCCGAGCACATTCAACGACCCGCTGGATACGCAGCCGTGCGTTGTTGCTGACTGCGATGTTGAACGACTGAAGCGCACGGTCTGCAAAATGGTTCGTCAGCGTACTGTGGATACAATGTCCGCAGCGGCAAATACCATCCGATATCGAGGGCAGAAGACAGCGGATCACATTGAAAAACTGAGCATCGCACGCGCCGAACAGGCTATAGAACAAGATGCCTATAACGCTAGAGATCCCTCGCATGAGCTTCCATATGAGAACGCATACCGGCGCTTGTTGATCGCCCGACTGAAACGGGAACTTTTGCTGCAGTATGAGAAAGGGGTGGTTTCGTTGGCGCAGCGATATAACTGCCCACTGATGTGGAGCCACTACGGCGATCAACACCGGGGCATATGCATCGGCTACACCGTGCCGCCCGATGCACTCCCCAACCTTCAAGCCGTGTCCTATGGCGGCCATCGAACCGTATCGGCCGATGCCGTAGCAGCAATGATTCTGGACAAGGACGAGGCAGCGCGCAGCAAAGTGGACGCGGCGGTGTTGTTCCGCAAAGCCAAGGACTGGAAGTATGAAAAGGAATGGCGCCTGTTAGGGCCGCGTGGCCTCAACGAATCGTCCCTTGACCTTTGTGAAATCGTGTTTGGGATGCGTTGTTCCGATTCAGTGAAGTACGCCGTTATTCGCTCGCTGGAGAAGCGAGACGGTACGGCGGCAGCCTTCTACGAAATCCGTGCGGTAGCGGACACGTTCCGATTGAAACGATATCGAGTGGACGTTGACGAGCTGTGTAGGAGCTATCCACATCGCGCTCGTTCCGTTCTGGAAGACTTCGAAGCGTTCGATTCGCTCGACCATAACCAAGTAGAGAAAACGAATTCTCTGCAACAATCGGCATAAACGGTGATGTAGAAGCTGTACGCTGTCGGTGATGCTACGCGACAAGGCGAACATCACGCAGGATGAGAAGAAGGCGCTGCAACTCGCCGGCAAGGTATTCTTGGGGTTGTCCACCGAAGCCTTGCCGAAAGCGTTGCGGGCTGGCGTATTACTGGAGGTGCATTGTGAGCAAGATCATTGAATCGCTGCGCGGCGACCTGACGGCGCTCGTTGAGGCGGGGGCCATCGGCAAGGTGACGATACGCGAGTTTGACGCAATTTGTCCGCCGCCAGTGCGGGCGTTCGGCGCGGCCGACATCAAGCGGCTGCGGGAAAGCTTGAAGTTCAGCCAGCCGGTGTTTGCGCTTCACCTGCATACCACGGCATCGACCGTGCGCAAGTGGGAGCAAGGCGAAACTCACCCCACCGGCCCGGCGCTCAAGCTGTTGAACATCATCGCCAACAAGGGCTTGCAGGCCCTTGTCTGAAGCCTGCGACGACTGAAGGCAGTGCTCGCCCGCTACGCGGCGAACAGGAGAACATGATGAGTCGCAAGGATACCCCTCAAGGCACCGACAACGTGCTGCTGGATCTCGGTTTCGACGATGCGCAAGAACTGTCGGCGAAGGCAGCGCTCGCGCTCAAACTCAACGAGCTGATTGACCAACGCGACCTGAGCCAGACCGAAGCGGCCCACATCACCGGCATGACCCAGCCCAAGGTGTCCCAGGTCCGCCGCTACAAGCTCCAGAACATTTCGCTGGAACGCTTGATGCAGGCGCTGGTGTCGCTGGATCAGCATGTGGAAATCGTAGTGCAGCCTGCGCGGCGCGAGTACGCGCCGGGCATCACTGTCGCCGCCTGACTTCCATGAAAAGCCCGATCGATGACTTGAACCTCTTGAACAAGCTCAACATATTTTCTCCCCGATCGGCAAAGAGGCCCCGCAACCACCCCAAACCCTGAGCGTCTGGTGGCAAAGACAACTACCGCCTCCTCGCCCCCTCCACCGCCACCAGCGCGACCGCCATCCAGATCGGAACATACGTCAGCCACTGGGCCGGCGCCACGCTTTCGCCCAGGGCCAGCAAGGCCACCCAGAACAGCAGCACCGGCTCGACATAGCCGAGCAGACCGAACAGCGACAGCGGCAGCATGCGGCTCGCGGCAAGGTACATGGCCAGCGCCGCCGAACTGATCAGCCCAAGCAGCGGGATCAAGAGAAACAGGCGCGGAAATTCCACAAAGGCGCCGATGGCCTCGGAACCCTGCATCTGCAGGACCACCAGGGCCGCCGGCAGCAAAAGCACCAGGTCATACCACAAGGCCGCCAGGGAACCGACCTTGAGATGACGGCGCAGCATGAAATACGGCGGATAGCCCAGGATCACCACCAGGGTCGCCCAGGACATCACACCCACCCGCAGGAACTCGTGCCCCACCCCCAGCACGGCCAGGGCGACCGCCCATTGTTGCAGACGGCTGAGCCGTTCGCCATAGAACAGCCCGCCCACCACGACCATCATCAGCGGCAGCAGGAAATACCCCATCGAGACATCCAGGCCCATGCCGTGCAGGGGCGCCCAGACAAAGAGCCAGAGCTGCACGCCCAGCAGGGCCGCGCTCAGGATCGACAGCACGAGAAACCGGGGCTCGCCCATACGCCGGCCGACGGCGCGGACCTCGCCCCAACCCCGGGCGCGCTGCACCACCACCGCCAGGGCCGGCAGGCCCAGCAGGATGCGCCAGGAAAAAATGATGTCCCCATCGAAGGGACGCAGCAAGGTCACATAGAAATACAGGCCGGCAAACAGCGCCGAAGCGCCCACCGACAGGACGACACCCTGCTTCATGAGCGCTTTTCCTTGTGGCGGCAGCGCGAACACCTGCCCCGGCATTCTGCAGGACGGGCCATCAGTAGCGCCGCAAGTCCATCAGAACCTTGCGGGTGCGCAGCGGCGCCTCGAGCAAGGCGTCCAGCCGCTCGCGCAGATGCTGGCGCAGCAGCGGCTCGCCGCGGCCATCCCCGAAATCCGGCGGCGCGCCCTCCTGCCCATAGCCGGTGTCCTCCAGCAGCCGCCATTCGAAACGGCGCAACACCCCGGCGGGCGAGTGCCGGCGCGGCTGCGCCAGCTCGTCCAGGGCGGCCTCATAGGCATCGAACACGCCCGGATGCGGGTCCTCGCGCGCCAGCAGGCGCAGGATCAGTTCATTCATGTACCAGCCCGACATCATGGCGCGCCCATCGAGCGGCCGCACGCCGCAGGACTCGGCCCGCACCAGGGTGCGCACCTCGGCCGCGCCGCTCCAGGACAGGGACAGGGGCTGGAAAGTCGCCAGGATCGGCCGCAGGACCGAATAGGGCCGCTTGGCGCCCTTTGCCACCAGGGCGACGCAGCCATGCTCGCGCGTGAACCCCTGGACGATCAGCGAAGTCTCGCGCCAGGCGCTGGCGTGCAGGACATAGCCGCGCACATCCTGCACCCGCTGGCCGCGTCTACTCATAGCCCAGTTCGCGCAGCGCCGCCTCGCGGTCCGACCAGCCCTTGCGCACCTTGATGTACACGTCCAGGAACACGGGCTTGTCCAGCAGCTTGACGATATCCTGGCGCGCCTCGGTGGCGATGCGCTTCATGTGCTGGCCGCCCGCGCCCAGCAGGATGGGCCGATGACTCTCGCGCTCGATGACCACGCAGGCGGCGATGCGCGCCCCGCCCTCGTTTTCCTCCCACTGCTCGATCACGACCGTGCAGCCGTAGGGCAGCTCGTCGCCCACGAGGCGGAAGATCTTTTCCCGGATCAGCTCGGCGGCGATGAAACGCATCGGCCGGTCGGTCAGGGTATCGGCCTCGAAAAGATGCTCGCCCTCGGGCAGGCGCGCGGCGATCTCGTCGAGCAGAATGCCGAGCTGGACATCGCGCAAGGCGCTCACCGGCACCACGGCGGCATAGGGAAACTGGGCGGTGATGCGCGAGACATAGGCGAACATCGCGTTCTTGTCCTTGAGCGCATCGACCTTGTTGACGGCCAGGATGACCGGCCGCGAGGTCGGCAGCAGCGGCAGCAGCCGGGCATCGCCCGAGGACCACTTGCCGGCCTCGACCACATGCACGACCACGTCGACCTCGGCCAGGGCCTGGGTGACCACCCGGTTCATCATGCGGTTCATCGCCCCGCCATGCCGGGTCTGGAATCCCGGGGTGTCGACGAAGACGAACTGGTCCGTCTCACGGGTCAGCACGCCGTGAATGCGATGCCGCGTGGTCTGGGCCTTGCGCGACACGATGGAAATCTTGGTGCCAATCAAGGCATTGGCCAGAGTGGATTTGCCCACATTGGGGCGCCCCACGATCGCCACGAAACCGCAACGGGCCGGCGCGTTCATTTTTTCTCCTGGGCGACCGCCACCGGCAGGCTGAGCTGCGCGGGCTTGCGGCCCCGGCGGGCGGTCTTGCGAGCCGGGCCGAGCGCCTCGATGGCGGCGATCGCCTGGCCGGCGGCGAGCTGCTCGGCGGCCCGGCGGCTGCTGCCCGAGGCGGTGACGCGCACATCGAGCCGGTCGATCCGGCACTCGACGTCGAACAACTGGCTGTGCGCGGCGCCGTGCGTGGCCAGGACCTCGTAGTGCGGCAGGTCCAGGCCGCGCCCCTGCACGATCTCCTGCAACAGGGTCTTGGGGTCCTTGCCGAAGGTGCGGATATCGATGTTGCCGAGGATCGGCCGATAGAGGCGCTCGATCACCTGGCGCACGGCCTCGTAGCCGCCGTCGATATATACGGCGCCGAAAACCGCCTCGAGGGCGTCGGCCAGAATCGAAGGCCGGCGAAAGCCGCCGCTCTTGAGCTCGCCCTCGCCCAGGCGCAGATGGCCGGAGAGCGCGAGCTTCTGCGCGATATCCGCCAGCGCCGCCTGCTTGACCAGATTGGCGCGCACGCGCGACAGATCGCCCTCGTCCATCTCGGCATGTTCGCCGAACAACAGGGTCGAAACCACGAAATTCAGCACCGAATCGCCGAGGAACTCGAGACGTTCGTTGTGCGGCATGCCATGACTGCGATGGGTCAGCGCCTGCTCGAGCAGACCCGGGTCGCGAAAGACATGCCCCAAGTCCGACTGCAGGGACGACAGGGAAGCCATCAGTCGAATCCACCTATCCGGCTCGGCGAGCCGAAGTTCATCCAGATAAAAAACGCCCGGCCCACAATGTTGGCATCCGGCACGAAACCCCAGTAGCGGCTGTCCAGACTGTTGTCCCGGTTATCGCCCATCATGAAGTAATAGCCCTCGGGAACCGTGCAGCGCACGCCGCCGCCAAAATACGCGCAGTGGTCGAACTCGGGGAACCGCACGATCGGCATCAAGTCCTGGGGGGTATGCTCGTTGAGCAATATCTGGTGCGACACCTGCCCGAGCTGCTCGCGGTACTGCCCCATGTAGGCCGCCCGATCAGGTTCATAATAATCCCCATCGCGCTGGTGCTGCACGATCTGGCCATTGATCGTCAGGACCTTGTTGCGATATTCGATCACATCGCCGGGCAGGCCCACGACGCGCTTGATGTAGTCCACCGCGGGATCCACGGGATAGCGGAACACCAGCACATCGCCGCGCTGGGGCGAGCCGATGTCGATCACCTTGCGATCAATGACCGGCAGGCGGATGCCGTACTGGAATTTATTGACCAGGATCAGATCGCCGCTCTCGAGGGTGGGCAGCATCGAACCCGATGGAATCCGGAACGGCTCGACGACGAAAGAACGCAGGACGAACACGAACAGGATCACCGGGAAAAAGCTGGCCCCGTACTCGACCCACCAGGGCGGACGCGCCGCGCGTTCGTAGGCCTGCCCGCAGGCCTCCTGCAGCGCCGCCTCGTCCAGGCCCGCCGCATTGTTGCGGCACGCCGCGGCGGCCTGCTCGGCGCGCGCGACCCGGCGCGACCGCAGGACCAGGACGTCCAGACACCAGACAATGCCGGTCACGACCAGCGCCACAAACAAGATCAGGGCAAAATCCCAGCTCATCCCGTCTCCTCAGGCGATTGAAGGCATGGTTACTTATCCTCGACCTGCAGAACGGCCAGGAAGGCCTCCTGCGGGATCTCGACGTTGCCGACTTGTTTCATGCGTTTCTTGCCGGCCTTCTGTTTTTCGAGAAGCTTCTTTTTGCGGGTGATGTCGCCGCCATAGCACTTGGCGAGGACGTTCTTGCGCAGCGCCTTGACGTTCTCGCGGGCCACCACCTCGGCGCCGATGGCCGCCTGGATGGCGATATCGAACATCTGGCGCGGGATCAGGCCGCGCATCCGCGAAACCACCTCGCGGCCCCGGAACCGGGCATTGGCGCGGTGCACGATCATCGACAGCGCATCGACCCGGTCGCCATTGATGAGCAGGTCCACGCGCACCACATCGGCAACCCGGTATTCCTTGAACTCGTAATCCATCGAGGCATAGCCGCGAGAGACGGACTTGAGGCGGTCGAAGAAATCCAGGACGATCTCGGCAAGCGGGATCTCGTAGCTCAGGTGGACCTGCCGGCCGTGGTAGCTCATGTTCAGCTGCACGCCGCGCTTGCCGGTGCACAGCGACATGACCGGCCCGACATATTCCTGGGGCATGAACAGCGTCACCGTCATGATGGGCTCGCGGATCTCCTGGATGTGCCCGACCTCGGGCATCCGCGCGGGACTGTCGACCATCAGCAGGCTGCCGTCGCGGTGCAGGACCTCGTAGACCACCGAGGGCGCGGTGGTGATGATGTCCATGTCGAACTCGCGCTCGAGGCGCTCCTGCACGATGTCCATGTGCAGCAGCCCCAGAAACCCGCAGCGAAAGCCGAATCCCAGGGCCTGGGACACCTCGGGCTCGAACATCAGCGCGGCGTCGTTAAGCTTGAGCTTTTCCAGCGAATCGCGCAACTGGTCGTATTCGCTGGATTCGACCGGATACACCCCGGCGAACACCTGGGGCTTGACCTCTTTGAAGCCCGGCAGCGCCGTCTGCGCCGGCTTGCCGGCCAGGGTGACGGTATCCCCCACCTTGGCGTGCTCGAGTTCCTTGATGCCGGCGATCACGAAGCCGACCTCGCCGGCCGACAAGACCGTGCGCGGCTCGGACTTGGGCGTGAAAACCCCGATATGCTCGCACAGGTGAGTCGCCCCCGTGGCCATGAGCAGGATCTTGTCCTTGGGGCGCAGCGTGCCATTGACGATACGCACCAGCATCACCACGCCGACATAATTGTCGAACCAGGAGTCGATGATCAGGGCCTGCAAAGGCGCGCCGGGATCGCCCTTGGGGGGCGGAACCCGGCGGACGATGGCCTCGAGGATCTCATCCACCCCGAGGCCGGTCTTGGCGCTGGCGGGAATCGCCTCGGTGGCGTCGATGCCGATCACATCCTCGATCTCGGCGGCGGCCGCATCCGGATCGGCCGAGGGCAGGTCCATTTTGTTCAGGACGGGAAGCACCTCGACGCCGAGTTCGATCGCGGTATAGCAATTGGCCACCGTCTGGGCCTCGACCCCCTGGGAGGCATCGACCACCAGCAAGGCGCCCTCGCAGGCCGACAGCGAACGGCTGACCTCGTAGGAAAAATCCACGTGCCCCGGCGTGTCGATCAGGTTCAGGTTGTAGACCTTGCCATCGGCGGCCGTATAGCGCAGCGCGGCGGTCTGGGCCTTGATGGTGATCCCGCGCTCGCGCTCGATGTCCATCGAATCCAGCACCTGCGCCGCCATCTCGCGGTCCTGCAGGCCGCCGCAGCGCTGGATCAGGCGGTCGGCGAGGGTCGATTTGCCGTGATCGATGTGCGCGATGATGGAAAAGTTGCGGATATGGTCCATAAAACCCGTCAAATACCTGAAAATCGCCGCGCCGGGATAAACCAGCAGCCCGCCGCGCCGCTCGCCGCCGGCGAGGGAATGAAAAGGGGACGCCCTGGGGCGTCCCCTTCACGTCAAGCCGGTATTTTAGCTTTTTCCGGCGACAAGATTATTCGGGCTTGACGATGACCCATTGGGACAGGTTGCCGCGCTGGACCAGCAGCACCGCCGGACGCGACTTGTTCAGTTCCTTGACGACCTTGGTGTACTGCTCGGGACTGGTGATGTCGACGTCATTGACCCGCAGGATGATGTCGCCCGGCTCGATCCCGGACTGGGCCGCCACGCCATCGGATTCGAGCACCTCGACCCCGCCCGCGTCCTTGTCCTCGGACGAGACCGGCCCGACCTTGAGGCCGAACATATCGGTGTCCGTGGCCGGCTCATCGGCCTGGGACTGCGCGGCAGCCGCCGCATTGTCGAGCTCGGCCACCTTGGCCTTCAGGTCGAGGGTCTTGCCCTTGCGCCAGACCTCGATGGCGGCCTCGGTGCCGGGACGGGTCGTGCCCACCATGCGCGGCAGATCGCTCATGTGCTCGATCTTCTGGCCGTTGAAGCCGATGATCACGTCGCCGGAGCGGACCCCCGCCTTGGCGGCCGGGCCGCCGGCCTCGACATTGCTGACCAGGGCGCCATGCGCCTTGTCCAGGCCCAGGGCCTTGGCCACGTCATCGGGCACCTCGGTGATCTGCACGCCGATGCGCCCGCGGGTGACCTTGCCATGCGCCTTGAGCTGATCAACCACCCGCATCACCTCGTCGATCGGGATCGCCAGGGAAATCCCCATGAAGCCCCCGCTGCGCGACACGATCTGCGAGTTGATGCCGACCACCTGACCCTGCAGATTGAGCAGCGGACCGCCGGAGTTGCCGGGGTTGACCGCCACGTCGGTCTGGATGAACGGCAGGTAGTCGCCCGTGTCGCGATTGATCGCGCTCACGATCCCCGCTGTCACCGTCGAATCCAGGCCGAAAGGCGAGCCGATGGCCAGCACCCACTGCCCTTTCTTGAGGGTATTGGAATCGCCGATCGGCAGGGGCTTGAGCCCCTTGGCATCGATCTTGATGAGCGCGATGTCGGTGCGCTCGTCCTTGCCGATGACCTTGGCCTTGTATTCCCTGCCATCGGTCATCGTCACGGAAATCCCGTTGGACTTGTCGATCACATGGTTGTTGGTGAGGATGTAGCCATCGTCCGAGATGATGAAACCCGAACCGATACCGCGCGGCACGGTGCGTTCCCGGGGCGCGGGAGTCTGCTGCTTGCCCCGGGGCGGCTTGGGCTGCTGCATACCGGGCGGCACGAAATCAGGGCCGAAGAACCAGCGGAACAGATCGGACGGGTCGGCGTCCGGCCCCATGGGAGAGCGGCCCACGGGCACGGCCTCCGTGGTGCGGATATTCACCACGGAGCCCTCTGTCTGGGCGACGATTCCAGTAAAGTCGGGCAGGCCCTCGACCTGGGCGGGAGCGGCCGCAGGCGCCTGCGCGCTGGCCATGGGCATGGCGCAAGCCAGGATCAGCCCGGCCGCCGCACTGGCCACGGCCCGTTTCATGATCGAATGATCGGGTGGGTTCAATGACATGGAAGACTCCTGAAAATATTTATTTCGAGTGGGCGGCGCGCGGCACATACTCGATGGCATGCACAATATCGTGCACGGTCTGCGCCGGCACCTCGCCCACCGCGGTCAACCAGAAAGCCGCGACCCGCTTGCGATAGACATTGATGGCGCCTTGGCTCATACCGCCCTGCCTGACCTTTTGATCGCGTTCGGGGTCAAAGGTTTCAATGAAAATGGAAATTGCCGCCAATCCATCCGACAGGACGAGCTGATCGGCCTGATGACCGGGCCGGATGGCGCGCGCGATCTGGATCAAGGGTAGAAAGCCCTTGGGATAGACAATGCGCCAACCGCGAGCCTCCAGATCGGTCGGCTGGACGGTTTCCTCGACGAGATGCCAATTGCGCGTATCCCAGCGTGAATCGAGCTCGCGGGTATCGACCTCCTTGCCGATGAGCACGCTGCCGAAAGCCACCTGGTCGATGATCCGCCCCTGCGCGTCGAGAGTCTGGGCCTTGAGCATCAGGTGGGTTTCCAGGTCCGTGCAGACCCGGTAGCTGTAACGCAGGCTGTCGCGGGCCAGCAATTCGGAAAGCACGCAGTCGCGCCCGGCCACCCGGTAAGACCGGGAAGATTGCCGCAACTCGTAATGATCGAGGACGTTCGCCGCATCGCCCAGCAACAGGTTGGGAAAGTGCTCGCTGCGCAGGGACTGGAGCAGGATCAGCTTGTGCGCGGGGATCAGGGTCTGGCTGACATTGCCCTGGCGCAGGTATTCGCGAGGCTCGCCATCGAGGATCTCGAGGCGTTCGCGCTCGCCCATGCCATCGACCACGTGCACGATCTGCGAGGACTGCATCGATGTCCCCTGCTGGTACGTATACACGCCCGAATAGTCGAGGGCATGGGCGGCCGCCTGAATCTTCTGGAGAAACGCCATGCCGGAATCAGGCGGCGTCTGGTCCTGCGCGCGAACATTCGCGGGCGCCGCCAAAGCGCCCGCCAGCACGAGAGCCAGCGTCAGCAGCAGGCCGCACCTCGCCAGGGGCGAGGCGGGCTGCCCGCCCGATCCGGCATCGATGCGCATCAGGGCGACCCCATCTGATCGAAAGAAACCTGGTGAACGGGCCCGACGCCCACGATGGCCCGATGGGCCGCCATATAGTCGGCCAGGCCCGGATCGGCGGGCTGGGCCTGCGCGAGGACGGGCGCGGTTTGCGGCAGCGCCTGATCCTCGCTGAACAGCGCCGGCCAGGCAACCCACATCACCGAAGCCACCGCAGCCGCCACCGCCAGGCCGGAGAGCCCCAGCCGCAGCGCCCCCCGGCGCGAAACCGCCGCAGGCGCCAGAATCGCCGGCTCGGCATCGATCGCGGCCGAAACGCGGGCATAGAAACGATCCGATGGCCGGATGGCCAGGTCATTGCTGCGCATCACATCGCCGATCAGGTGATAGGTATCCCAGATCTGGCGGCCATAGGGGGTGTCGAGTTCGTCCGCGCGCATATCCGCCTCGCCATCGACCCAGGCGGATACCGAAGCCTCCCAGGAGGTTTCAGGGGCGTCATCCGTCGAACGCAAGGTATTCATAGAGGCTCCTTACCAACGATGGTCCGTATCGTGATCCACGACCGGGCGCAGACGCGCGGCAATCGCCTCGCGCGCGCGGAAAATCCGGGACCGGACCGTCCCGATCGGGCACTGCATCGTGCTGGCGATGTCCTCATAGCTCATTCCTTCAATCTCGCGCAGGACGATCGCCGTGCGCAAATCCTCAGGCAACGCCTCGATCGCCGCATTGACGGTTTCCGCGATCTGGCGGCTCGCAACCATGGATTCCGGCGTGCCATGGTCGCTTAGGCCCTCGATCTGATCAAAAGTTTCACCGTCCTCGTTTTCCAGGGATGAAACCGTATTCGGACGGCGGTAGCGGGCCGCCTGCCAATTGCGGGCGGCATTGATGGCGATGCGGTAGAGCCAGGTGTAAAAGGCGCTGTCGCCGCGAAACTGGGGCAGCGCGCGGTAGGCCTTGATGAAGGCCTCCTGGGCCACATCCTCGATATCGGCGGGGTCATGGATCATGCGGGCAAGCAGGCGCATGATCTTGCGCTGGTACTTGATGACCAGCAGGTCGAAGGCGCGGCGGTCCCCGTGTTGCACGCGCTGGACCAGGTCCAGGTCGACATCGCGTTCGCTCATGGCCGCGACCCGGGACACATGCGCGGCCCCCCGCGCATGCCGACCCTATATCCGGCGCACGATCATCGAACCGTTGGTGCCCCCGAAGCCGAAGGAATTCGACAGGGCCACATCGATCTTCATATCGCGCGCCTGGTTCGCGCAGTAATCCAGATCGCACTCCGGATCCTGGTTGAACAGGTTGATCGTCGGCGGCGACACCTGGCGATGCACCGCCAGCGCCGTGAACACGGCCTCGATGCCGCCCGCCGCCCCCAGCAGGTGTCCAGTCATGGACTTGGTGGAATTGACCACGAGCTTGTGCGCATGATCGCCGAAGGCGAGCTTGAGCGCCTCGGTTTCGTTTTTGTCGCCCAGCGGCGTCGAGGTGCCATGCGCGTTGACGTAACTGATCTCGTCCGCGTTCACCCCGCTGTTGCGCAGCGCGTTGAGGATGCCTCGGCGCGGACCATCCTGGTCGGGGCTGGTGATATGGTGCGCGTCGGAGCTCATGCCGCAGCCCAGAAATTCGCAATAGATGCGCGCGCCCCGGCGGCGCGCATGTTCGTATTCCTCGAGGACCACCACCCCGGCGCCTTCGCCCAGGACGAAGCCGTCCCGATCGCGGTCCCAGGGGCGCGAGGCGGTCTGCGGATCGTCGTTGCGGGTCGACAGCGCGCGCATGGCGGCAAACCCGCCCATGCCCAGCGGCGAGACGGAACTCTCGGCGCCGCCGGCGACCATCACGTCGGCATCGCCGTACTCGATCAGCCGGGCCGCGTCCCCGATGCTGTGCAGGCCCGTGGTGCAGGCCGAAACCACCGCGTAGCTGGGGCCCTTGAGGCCCAGCATGATCGAGAGCTGTCCCGAAATGAGGTTGATCAGAGAGGCGGGCACGAAGAACGGCGAAATCCGCCGCGCGCCCCGCTGCAGGTATTCGATCTGCGTTTCCTCGATCCGCGGCAGGCCGCCGATGCCCGAGCCGATGATGGTGCCCAGACGCGTGGGGTCCTCGGCGTCCATGTCCATGCCCGAATCGCGCCAGGCCTGCAGGCCGGCCACCACGCCATAATGGATGAAAGCATCCATTTGCTTGGCTTCTTTGGGCGGGATATAGGAAAAGAGATCCAGGTCCCGGACCTCGCCGGCGATCTGGCTGTTGAGGCCCGAGGCGTCGAACCGTGTCACCCGATCAATGCCCGAGCGGCCATTGATGAGATTGTCCCAGGCAACATCGAGCGTATTGCCCACGGGGGAAACAATCCCCAATCCGGTTATGACGACACGTCGCTTCACGTACGGCTCCTGAAAATGGGAAAGGCGGTTTCAAGCAAGCGATGTGCAAGCTGGGCACACCAACCGGTATTGGCATACCCGCCCGCCATCTGCTATGAACCGCCTCGAGGCTCTTGCGCGGCTCGCCGCGTCATGGCCGGGGATCAAAAAGTTTTATTGCTTGCTGTGCGAGGTGATGTAATCGACCGCCTGCTGCACCGTCGTGATCTTTTCGGCTTCTTCGTCGGGGATCTCGGTTTCGAATTCGTCCTCGAGGGCCATGACGAGTTCGACCATGTCGAGCGAATCGGCACCGAGGTCGTCAAGGAAAGAAGATTCGTTTTTGATCTCGGCCTCATTGACGCCAAGTTGCTCAGCGACGATCTTCTTGACGCGCTGTTCGATGCTTTCCATGCATATCTCCAAGTAGGGAAAATCCCGCGAATTATAGCCAAATGAGGCCACCAGAAGCAGCGGGCGGTGGTAAAAAAGGCAGGTCCAGAACTCACGCGACCCCTCTATGGATAGCGGCGCGGTGCATGGCATGCCGGTTTGTTTGAACGGATTTTACCTTAGACGGCGCCATCCGTTCTGATGTATTCACATGTACATACCACCATTGACGTGCAACGTGGTCCCTGTTACGTAAGCCGAGTTCGGGCCCGCCAGGAAAGCCACGGCATGCGCGATCTCTGCCGCCGACCCCAGCCGTCCAAGCGGAATCTGGCTGAGAATGGCCGCCGTCTGCGTGTCGTTCAGGGCGCGGGTCATGTCGGTTTCGATGAAGCCCGGCGCCACGCAATTGACCGTGATGTTGCGGCTGCCCAGCTCGATCGCCAGGGCCCGGGACATTCCCGCCACGCCGGCCTTGGCGGCCGCGTAGTTGGCCTGGCCGGGATTGCCGCCATGCCCCACCACCGAAGTGATGTTGATGATCCGGCCCCAGCGGGCCTTCATCATGGTCTTGGCCACGCCCCGAATCAGGCGGAAAACCGCCGACAGGTTGGTTTCCAGCACCGCGGCCCAGTCCTCGTCCTTCATCCGCATGATGAGGCCGTCGCGCGTGATCCCGGCGTTGTTGACCAGAATGTGCGGCGCGCCATCCCGCGCGAGCTCGGCCAGCAGCGCATCGCAAGCGGCCCCGTCATTGACGTCCAGCACGACGCCGCGCCCGCCGCGGGCCGCGAGCGCCTCGGTGATCGCCTGGGCGCCCGCCGCCGATGTGGCGGTCCCGATCACGGTGGCGCCGCCCGCCGCCAGCTCCTGGGCGATGGCGCGGCCGATGCCGCGCGAGGCGCCCGTGACGAGGGCGATCTTGCCTTCGAGTGGTTTATCCGACATATCAACCTCCCAGTGCATCCAGGGTCTGCCGCAGCGACGCCGGATCGGTGATGTTCAAAACCTGCAATTGACTATCGATGCGCTTGACCAGGCCGGTCAGGACCTTGCCCGGCCCGCACTCGACCACGTGGGTCACGCCGTCTGCGGCCATTGCCCGGACCGTCTCGACCCAACGCACCGGATGCCACGCCTGGCGCACCAGCGCGTCGCGGATCGCCGCCGGATCGGCCGGCCGGGCGACATCGACATTATTGATCAGGGGAATGGCGGGACTGCGGATCTCGATCGCCGCCAGCGCCTCGCGCAGCACCGCGGCCGCGGGCTCGAGCAGGCTGGAGTGAAACGGCGCCGAGACCGGCAGCGGCAGCGCGCGCTTGGCGCCCGCCGCGCGGGCGCGCTCACAGGCGCGCGCGACGGCGGCTGCATGGCCGGCGATGACGACCTGCGCCGGCGCGTTGTAATTCACGGGCTCGACCACCTCGCCCTCGGCCGCCTCGATGCAGACCTGGCGCACGGCCTCGTCCTCGAGGCCCAGGATCGCGGCCATCCCGCCCGCGCCGACAGGCACCGCGGCCTGCATCGCCTGCGCGCGCACGCGCACGGTGCGCAGGGCATCCGCGAGAGCCATCGCCCCCGCGGCGGTCAGCGCGGAATATTCGCCCAGACTATGACCGGCGACCAGATCGGGCGCGCGCCCGCCGGCCGCGATCCAGGCCCGGTACATGGCGACGGCCGACAGCAGCATGGCCGGCTGGGTATTGGCGGTGAGGTTGAGATCCTCGGCAGGACCGCGCGCGATCAGGCCCGAGAGATCCTGCCCGAGAGCGGCATCGCCCGCGCGCACGGCATCCTGCACGGCCGGATCATCGGCCCAGGCGTCGAGCATACCGACCGCCTGCGAACCCTGGCCGGGAAAGACAAAGGCTATCTTCATAAAGATCCCTACATTCTGGCGAGGACCGAGCCCCAGGTGAAACCGCCGCCCACGCCTTGCAACAGGATCAGGTGGCCGGGACGGATGCGGCCATCGCGACAGGCCGCATCCAGCGCCAGCGGCACACTGGCCGCCGAAGTATTGGCATGTTCGCCCACCGTGATCACGACCTTGTCGTCGGGAACGCGCAGCTTGCGGCTGATGAAATTGATGATGCGCACGTTGGCCTGATGCGGCACCATCCAGTCGACCTGTTCGAGGGTCACGCCCGCCTGCGCGCAGACATCGCGCGCCGAGCGCGACAGCGAATTGACCGCCAGCTTGAAGACCGCCTGGCCGTCCATCCGCAGGAAAGGATCGCCCGTCACCTGGCCGCGATCGACATTGCCCGCGGCGCACAGGATGTGCATCTGGCTGCCGTCGGCATTGAGCTTGGCCGCCAGGATGCCGGGCTCGTCGCTGGCGCTGAGCACCACCGCGCCGGCGCCGTCGCCAAACAGCACGCAAGTGCGCCGGTCGCTCCAGTCGAGGATGCTCGAAAACACCTCGGCGCCGATCACCAGCGCATGACGCGCGCGGCCGGCCTGGATGAAGGCGTCCGCGGTGGTCAGGGCATAGACAAAGCCGCTGCAAACCGCCTGGACGTCGAAAGCGGCGCCGCCCGCGGCGCCCAGGTTCGCCTGCACCAGGCAGGCCGTGCTGGGAAAAATGAAATCCGGCGTGGAGGTCGCGACGATGATCAGATCGATATCGCCGGCCGTCAGGCCCGCGGCATCCAGGGCGGCCCGCGCCGCATGTGTCGCCAGCGTGCTGGTCTTGACGCCGGGATCGGCGATGTGGCGCTGCCGGATGCCGGTGCGCTCGACGATCCAGGCATCCGAGGTTTCGACCCCGCGCGTGGCCAGCTCGGCGGCCAAGTCATCGTTGGTGACGATCCGGGGAGGCATGTAGCCGCCCGTTCCTGTGATCTTGGCGTAAGGCATGGTTTCTTCCGGAAAGGATGCTAGCGTCCTGTTTGATTGGTCCACTAAGGCGTGGCGGGCGCGGATTCGCCGGCCGAGTCCGAGAGCGCCCGGCGCAAAGCCGACAGGCCCTGGATGGTACCCTCGAGCAGGCCGTTGTGCACCGCCTCGCGGGCCCGCAGCAGGGCCTGGCCGAACGCATAGGCGTCGGCCGAACCATGACTCTTGATCACGATGCCGCGCAACCCCAGCAGGGCGGCCCCATTGTAGCGGCGATTGTCGACCCGGGAACGGAAGCGGTTGAGTACAGGGCTGGCCACCAGGCCGGCGGCCATCGTCAGCGGCGTGCGGCGGAATTCCTCGCGCATCATGACACTGATCATCCGGGCCAGCCCCTCGATGGATTTGAGCACCACATTGCCGACGAATCCATCGCAGACCACCACATCGACCGAGCCCTTGAAAATATCGTCGCCCTCGACGTTGCCGTGGAAATTCAGCCCGCTCGCGCGCAGCAGCTCGGCGGCGCGCTTGACCACGTCGTTGCCCTTGATGACCTCCTCGCCGATATTGAGCAGACCCACGCGGGGCCGTTCGATCCGATCGACGCAAGACACCAGGGCCGAGCCCATCAGACCGAACTGCAACAGATGCTCGGCGGTGCAGTCCACATTGGCGCCCAGGTCCAGGACCGTGGTCGCCCCTCCCGCCTGATTGGGAATGGCGGTGGCGATCGCCGGGCGGTCGATGCCCTCGAGGGTCTTGAGCACATAGCGCGAGATCGCCATCCAGGCGCCGGTATTGCCCGCGGACACCGCCGCGTCGGCGCGGCCGTCCTTGACCGCCTGGGCCGCGACTCGCATCGACGAGTCTTTTTTGCGGCGCAGCGCGACCTCGACCGAGTCGTGCATCGACACGACCTCGGAGGCATGAAGGATCTCGAACGAGCCCGCGGGCGCCGCGTCCCTTTGCAGCGCCTGGCGGATCTGGGCCTCGTCGCCCACCAACAGGCATTGCGCGTCGGGCTGCGCCCGCGCGAACGCGATGGCCGCCGGCACCGTCACCGGCAGGCCGTGATCGCCCCCCATGCAATCGATGGCGATACGAACCCTGCTGCTGTCAGACATCGGATACGCGATCCGGAACGCGATTACTCGTCGTTCTTGGTCTTGAGGATCTTGCGGCCGCGATAGACGCCGTTGGGGCTGATGTGGTGGCGCAGATGCAGTTCGCCAGTCGTCGGCTCGACCGCCGTGGCCGGGGCGGTCAGAAAATCATGCGCGCGATGCATGCCGCGCTTGGACGGACTCTTTTTGTTTTGCTGGACAGCCATGGTGACTCCTGTAGACGGGCCGCTCATTGTAAGCGAAAGCCCTGGTGTTGAATAAATGTTCAGTGCTGCTTGAGACGCCCCAGCGCCGCGAAAGGCGATGGCCGTCCCGGGTCCGGGTTGCGTTTCCCGTCTGCCGCCGGATCGGGGCCGCCGGCGCAGGCCGCGTGCCTCGGCGCATAGGGCACGGCGAGGATGAGTTCATCCTCGACCAGGCCCAAGCCGTCCATGCGGCCCTCGGCAACCAGGTATTCCACATCATCGCCCTGCCCGCCGGCCTCGAGCGCATCCATCGCGTCGACCTCGGCCTGCGTGGCGAGCAGGCGCAGACTGTTGGCGACATCCAGGGGCAGGTCCATGGCCTCCAGGCAACGCTGGCACACCACGCGCACCGCGCCCCGGGCCTGCACATCCAGCCAGGCATTGCCCTGGCCGTCCCTGCGGCCGGCAAGCCGCCAGGCGATCATGCCATCCTGCGGCGCGGGCAGCCCCTCGCAAAGGCGCGCAAAGCCGGCAACGGGCGTCTCGTCCTGCAAAGCCCGCCCGTTGCGCGCCAGCGCCAGCGCATCGAATGCCTGCGCCTCAGCCTCACTAAGCCTAGAATTCCGGCTGATCATGGATTCGGTATTCGGAAAAACTCTAGATCATACCGTATGGCTGGGGCCTCTGTCCAACTCCAGTCCCGACCCGGGCTCACCGAAAAGCCGCTGCCTGGGGTAGCGGATTCCTCGCCTGCCCAACGTCCGCCTCAGGCCGGAATGGCCCGTGGGGACTCTATTGATAGTTCAGCGTAAATGTTGCCGTCGCCTGAACCGAGCCAGGACGGACGACCGGGTCGGTTTTCACGTAGCGCACACTGAGCGGAATCGACACCGGGCCGTTTTGGACCTGTCCCACGGACCATTGGTTGAGGTTGCCGGTCACGTCTGAATCGGGACCGAAGCTCACAGCCTCCGAGCCGTTGAATATTCTTAGTTTCACGCCCTCTGCCGTCGAGTCCGGGGTCAGGTTCAACTGATCCGAGGTGTTCCCGGGGTCCGTGGCGTCGGTCAGCGTCATGTGCAGATTGGTATAGGATGTGGATTCTCCGCCATCGCACAAGAGATCGATATTGAAGTCCGTCGGGTTGCCGCCATAAGAACCCACCGCCCCGCCAAAGGAGGACACCGCAACCTTCCCCATATCCACCTCGATCGTTGGCATTGTTGCCGAGCAGGTGGGCGTCTTGGGGGTGACGGTAATCGGATTGGCGAGCCGTATGCTGATGACCTGGGTGGCTCCGTTCTCGGCGAAACCGCCGGCAATTTCGCCTTCCAGAGTACCGGCCGCCGTGATTGGCCCCAGCCTTATAAACTCGATGACCATTTCTATATTGGAGGTGATGTCCCACCCACTAGATCGGATCGAGAAAAAGGGTATCACTTTATTCTCCCCAAAACTTAAGCGGATGCCGACACCGGGAATCGTTGTTTTATAAATGTACTGCGAATCTAGCTTAGGTCCAGTCAGACCTTCATACATGAGAATTCCTAGTGTGTCGCACTTTATCTCTCCGCCACCAACGAGATATACAGTTTCGGTGTAAAAAGGTACACCGATCGGAGCTGAAGGGCTCACGCCCTCGACGGGGAATCCTTGCAGCGTCCAGATTACCATATTATCTATCGCTTCTGGACTATTGGTTACGGTGCAAGCCGCCCAGCCACGCATGGGCATCAGCAATATAAACATGGCCAGCAAAAGAAAACCACGGTTAAGCGCGGATTTATTTTCATGCGCGAAATATGAGGAAATGGATTTTAATAGCATGATGGTCCGTCTCGTAAATATATAGCCTGCACATTGACAAAGCATCTGCCGCTCATGGCGGAAATCCGCATTTGAGTGGCGTCATCGGGGTCATTGCGTGCAAACACCCTGCAACAGATGGAACGGCCGCCCGGGATCGGCGGCTTCCGCGGGAATCGCGTAGTCCAGCGTGCATTGCTGCGCCGCCGCCGCGCCCCACTTGACGGTCAGGCGGCCCGCATCGGCCCGCAGGTTGTTGGCGATGAGGCGGCTGCCCTGGGCGACGGTGCCCACCAGATTGCCCTCGCCGTCCAGCGCCTCGGCGCCAAAGGGCAGCGCCTCGCCGTTGGCCAGATGCGCGCGGATCACCGCCGCCCGGCCCCCGGCCTCGACCTCGAACCGCACCGGCACGACCGCACCGGCGGTGGGAACCACGTTCTGGATCGTCGACTTGAACTGCACGTTCAACGGCAGACCCTTCGGATCGACCTCGACGATGTTCTGGGCGAATGGCATCAGGTTCGGCACCAGGGCATAGCCCTGCGAGTTCACGCGCAGTCCGTTGGCATTGACAATGCGCGCGCCGCGCGCGCCGCGCGCCTCGACAATGGCGAAGGTATCGCCCAGCGTCGGCGCCAGTGCCACGCCGCCGCCCCAGGCCACGGCCACGCCCGACACGCTGGCGCTGGTCTGATTGTCGCCGCCGCTGCCGCGCCCGGCGCTGGCGCCCAGTCGCGCATAGGGCGAGGTCCACGACACATTGGCGCTTACATTGTTGGTATTGCCGCCGTTGCGGCGCACATAGCCGACGTTCACGCCATAGTACAGGGGGTTGTCCGAGGACCCCAGGCTGCCGTTGATGGTTTCATAGACGGATGTGCTGTGATCCCGGGTATTGTGCTGCACCGTGGTGTTCGAGCGCGGCGCATTGGCGCCGCTGCCCAGGGGCAGGCTGAGGTTCAGCATGTAGGTGTTTTCCCACTGCCCCGAGTACACGCTGTACTGCCGCGAGGCGCTGAGGCCGTAACTCACGCGCCCGAACGAATTGTAGTAGCCGAACTGGTATTGCGTGTCGCGCCCGCCACGGTCCCAATAATCCTGGCTGAAGCCCGACAGCCGGAACGAGCCCCAGCGCTCGCCCAGCGGCTGGTTGAGCTGGACCTGGAAGCGGCTCTTGGTGTTGCTGGCGTAGTAGGGCAGCGCATCATGGGCCGCATCGCGCGCGCGCAGGCTCATGGTATCGCCCAGGCTCAGGTAGCCGCTGGTGGAATAGCGATAGGCCGCCAGCGTGATGCTGGATTGGGTCGGCGCGAAAAACCGCGAATAGTTCAGGCTGTAGCTCTGGCCCGTGCGGTCGGGCTGATTCTTGAGCATGGCCTTGGCGTAGGTCGCATCCAGGCTGAAGGCGCCCCAGGCGGTGTTCAGCGCCGCGCCGATCTTGCCGGCCTGGTAGT
>JBEBRQ010000010.1:0-67413 GCA_040394755.1 Castellaniella defragrans
GCGCCCTTGGCTCCCCGATTGTGCCCAATCCGACGGCGGGTTCGAAAGCGCCGCGTCCCCCTGGGCGCCGGCCGCCTACGAAAGTGCGGGGGGCTGGTCCTTGTGTGAGGGGTGCCATGGGCGTGCCCGCGCTATAATCCTCTCTTGCCCGAGGGGCGCTGCAGCGGCGCGGCGCCGGGATCGCATCGATCCCGCGCGCGCCGCCAGGCTCGGGATCCCGTTATGAAACGGCGCCCATCGCCGCCTTGCGCGGGCACGATGGGCATGCTTCCCATTGCCTGCGCAGGCTCAACAGGACCGACATGAGCACTGCACACGACTACGTCATCGCCGATATCGCCCTGGCCGGCTGGGGCCGCCGCGAGATCGCCATCGCTGAAACTGAAATGCCCGGCCTGATGGCCACCCGCGAGGAATTTGCTGCCGCGCAGCCCCTGAAAGGCGCGCGCATCGCGGGCAGCCTGCACATGACCATCCAGACGGCCGTCCTGATCGAGACTCTGAAGGCCTTGGGCGCCGAGGTGCGCTGGGCCTCGTGCAATATCTTTTCGACCCAGGATCATGCCGCCGCCGCCATTGCCGCGGGCGGCACGCCGGTGTTCGCCGTCAAGGGCGAGTCCCTCGAGGATTACTGGCAGTACACGCATCGCATTTTCGACTGGCCCGGCGAGCAGGCCAACATGATTCTCGATGACGGCGGGGACGCCACGCTGCTGCTGCATCTGGGCGCGCGCGCCGAGTCCGATCCCGCGGTGATCGCCCATCCCGAAAACGAGGAGGAACGCGTCCTGTACGCCGCGATCCGCGATCGCCTGGCGCGCGATCCGTCCTGGTATTCCACGCGTCTGGCCCTGATTCAGGGGGTCACCGAGGAAACCACCACTGGTGTCCACCGTCTCTACCAGATGGCGCAGCGCGGCGAGCTCAAGGTCGCCGCCATCAACGTCAACGACTCGGTCACCAAGTCCAAGTTCGACAATCTCTATGGCTGCCGCGAATCGCTGGTCGATGGAATCAAGCGCGCCACCGATGTGATGGTGGCCGGCAAGATCGCCGTGGTCTGCGGCTTTGGCGATGTGGGCAAGGGCTGCGCCCAGGCGCTCGCGGCGTTGCGCGCCCAAGTGTGGGTGACCGAGATTGATCCGATCTGCGCCCTGCAGGCCTCGATGGAGGGCTATCGCGTGGTCGATCTGGACGAGGTCGTCGGGCAGGCCGATATCTTCGTCACCGCCACCGGCAATTACCATGTCATCAACCGCGATCACTTGTACCGCATGAAGGACCAGGCGATTGTCTGCAATATCGGCCATTTCGACAGCGAGATCGATGTGGCCTCGGTCGAGGACCTGCAATGGGAGGAAATCAAGCCCCAGGTCGATCACATCATCTTTCCCGACGGCAAGCGCATCATCCTGCTGGCCAAGGGCCGTCTGGTGAACCTGGGCTGCGCCACGGGCCATCCGTCTTTCGTGATGTCGGCTTCGTTCACCAATCAGACCATCGCCCAGATCGAGCTCTACACGCGTGGCGGGCACTATCGCCAGGGCCAGGTCTATGTGCTGCCCAAGCATCTGGACGAAAAGGTCGCCCGCCTGCACCTGAAAAAGCTCGGCGTGCAGCTCACCACGTTGACGCAAAAGCAGGCCGATTACATCAACGTCAAGGTCGACGGGCCTTACAAGCCCGAGCACTATCGCTATTGATCCGGACGCGCGACGCGTCCCTCACTGGAGGCCCCACATGACTCTATTGCTCGTCTGGATCCTGAATGCCGTGGCCCTGTTGATCGTGGCCTATATCCTTCCGGGGATCACCGTCGCGTCCTTTGGCGCCGCGCTGATCGCCGCGCTGGTGCTCGGCCTGCTCAACACGCTGGTCAAGCCGGTCCTGATCCTGCTCACATTGCCGATCACGCTGGTGACCATGGGTCTGTTCCTGCTGGTCCTGAATGCTCTGGTGTTCTGGTTCGCCGGATCCATTCTCAAGGGCTTCCAGGTCGATGGGTTCTGGTGGGCCGTGCTGGGCGCCCTGATCTACAGCATCGTCTCGGGCGTCTTGGCAAACTTGCTGCTCACATGAATACATCGTCGATTTTCAGCCTCGAATTTTTTCCGCCGCGCGATATTGCCGCCCAGGAGCGGCTCGTGCGTTCGGCCAAGCGCCTGATGGCCTTGCGGCCCGCCTATGTCAGCGTGACCTTCGGCGCGGGCGGTTCCACCCGCGAGGGCACGGTCGATACGGTGCAATTGATGCAGAATCTGGGCGCTGATGTGGCGCCTCACCTGTCGTGCATCGGCTCGTCGCGCGAGCAATTGCGCGCCATCCTCGACGCCTACCGGGCGCGCGGCGTGCGCCGGCTGGTGGCGCTGCGCGGGGACGTGCCCTCCGGCATGGGCGGCGATGCGGGCGAGCTGCAACATGCCAGCGACCTGGTGCGCTTTGTGCGCTCGCAGTACGGCGATGCATTCCACATCGAGGTGGCTGCCTATCCCGAGATGCATCCGCAGGCGCTCAGCGCCCGCGAGGACCTGGAGCATTTCGTCGCCAAGGTCTCCGAGGGCGCCGACAGCGCCATTACCCAGTATTTCTTCAACCCTGATGCGTACTTCGATTTCGTCGATCGCGTGCGCGCACGAGGTATTGATATCCCGATCGTGCCGGGCATCATGCCGATCACCAACTATACACAGCTTGCGCGTTTTTCCAATATGTGCGGCGCTGAAATCCCGCGCTGGCTGCGCTTGCGCCTGGCTGATTTCGGCGATGACAAGGCCTCGATCCGGGCATTCGGCACCGAGGCCGTGTCCCGCATGGTGGAACGCCTGCTCGAGCAGGGCGCGCCGGGCGCGCATTTCTATACGCTGAACAATGCGGATGCGGTGCTGGCGATCTGCGCCAACCTGGAGCGAGGTTAAGGAACCTCTGAAATAAGTCCGGCGTCGCAGGACTTATTCAGAGGGTTCCTTAAGGCAGGGGCCTGCCTCGGACTTGCTCGGCGGTGCCCTAGAGTTCCGGCGCCGGAACGGCCCAGCCTTTGTCGGTGAGGATGCCGTCCAGGCGCACGTCGTGGGCGGCGGGCCGGTAGTCCTCGCCGCTGAGATCCCCGCAGGCCCAGGCGATGCCCAGGGCCGTGAACGGGTGTCCCGCGGCCTTGAGGGCGGCCAGGGTGCGGTCGTAGTATCCCCCGCCGTAACCCAGGCGGTCGCCCTGCCGGGTGAATCCCAGGGTCGGGACCAGGATGATATCGGGCGCGGGGGCTGGTTCGCCTTTGGGTTCGAGGATGCCGTAGGCGCCCGGATGCATCGGGGTCTGGGGCGTCCAGCGGCGGAATTCCAGGGGCTGGCCGGGCGCGACGACGGCGGGCAGTGAGATTTCCAGGCTGTCGTCCTCGCCCCACTGGCGCAGCAGGGCCTGCAAGCCGGGCTCGTTTTCCATCGACCAGAAGGCGGCGATGCGGCGGGGCTCTGGGCGGCCGGCCTCGCGCAGGCGGGTGCGTGTCGTCGCCAGCCAGGTATAGAGGCGCCCGCGAATCAGCAGGGCGCCCCGGTCGCGTTCGCTGGCGGCCTGTTGCGCGCGGTGCTGTTTGAGTCGCGTTCGCAAGGGGACTGCGTTATCCTTGGCGTAGTCGTTCATGGCGTAGTGGGTCGTAGGGTCGCAGGCGATATGTTGACAGACTTTCTAAGGTATCAGAAAAACCCGGGATGCATCGTCCCCGGCGCCTTTCGGCGGCGCGGTGCGGCGCTGGGCGCGGTGATCGCCCTGGGCCTGGCGGGCTGCGCCGGGGCCGAGGCGCCCACTGCATCGCAGCCGGCGTTTGCCGTTGAGAATTCCGGGCCAACCACCCAGGAGACCGCCCCCGCGTCACCGGCGCGCCATGCCGAGCCCTATGTGGCGCCGGTGGTTCCCGAGGCGGCGCGCCAGGCCGTCGTCGATGCCTACGAGGCCATGCAAAAGAAACGCTGGGCCGAGGTGGACCGCCTGGTTCCGCTGGCGGCGGCCGATCCGGTGCTGGGCATTTATCCCCGCTATTGGTCCTTGCGCCAGAAACTGTCCGATCGCACCACGCCCGTGCCCGATGCCGAGATCACCCGCTTCCTGGCCGACAATACCGACGCCTATCTGGCCGACAGGATCAAGGGCGACTGGGTCCTGGCCGCCGTGCGCGCGGGCGATTACGGTCAGGTACAGCGCATCGGTCCGGTGATCGACAGCAACGCGCGCCTCGATTGCGCACGGCTGCTGGCGGCGCACATGAGCGGCCACAAGGCGCATGCCGCCGAGGTCCTGGCGGTCTATCGTCCCAACTCCGATTGCTGGGATCTGCTCGATCAGGTGGCGGCGGATCATGTCCTCAGTCGCAACCAACTGGCGGGCCTGCTGCGCGATACGCTCGAAACCGGCAAAGAGGCGCATGCGCGCCGGGTGGCGGCGATCGTCTTCGATACGCCGGCCATGGTCCAATACACGGCCTTGATCAAGGCCCCGCGCAAGTGGCTCGAGCGCCAGCCCAAGCCGCGCACCGCAATCCAGATCGAGCTGACGACCATCGCCCTGTCGCGCCTGGCGCGCGAGGATGATCGCGAGGCCGCCGCGCGCGACGTCCAGGGCCGCTGGGCGGGATTCGTGCCCAAGGCAGACCTCGAATGGGTGTGGGGTCAGTTCGGGCTGGTGGCCGCCCTGAATGTCGAGCCGGATGCGACGCGCTGGTACCGCAAGTCCGGCTTCGTCCCCATGACCGACTACAACCACGCCTGGGAGGTCCGGGCCGAATTGCGCGAGGCCAGAATCGACTGGGGCCGGGTCGCCGCGGCGATTCGCAAGATGACCGCGTCCCAGGCCGATGAGCCGGTCTGGCGCTATTGGTATGGGCGGGCGCTGGCGGCCCAGGGCAATCAAAAGGCCGCGCGGCAGTATTTCGAGTCCATCGCCACGGATCTCGGTTTCTATGGCCAGTTGGCCAACGAGGAGCTGGGCCGCGCGCCCTATGTGCCAGCCCAACCAGCGCCGGTGGATGCCGCGCGGGTCCAGCAGGCCCGGGCGGATCAGGGCCTCGAACGCGCGATCGCGCTGTTCGACCTGGGATGGCGCCACGAGGCCGTGCCGGAATGGAATTTCGCCCTGCGCGGCATGGACGATGGCCAGTTGCGCGCGGCGGCCGAGCTGGCCCGCCAGGAAAACATCTACGACCGGGTCGTTAACACCTCTCTGCTCACGCGCGGCGAGGTGGATTTCAGCCAGCGTTTCATCGCGCCGTTCGAGGGCCAGGTGGCGGCCAAGGCGCGCCAGATCGATCTCGATCCGGCCTGGGTCTACGGCCTCATCCGGCAGGAGTCCCGCTTCATCACCGATGCGCGCTCAAAGGTCGGCGCCTCGGGCCTGATGCAGCTCATGCCCGATACCGCGCGCTGGGTCGCCCGCAAGATCGGCATGAAGGATTTCAAACTCAGCGAGGTCAATGACTTCGACACCAACACCATCCTTGGCACCCAGTACCTGAACATGGTGCTGCAGGATCTCGGCGGCTCCGAGCTGTTGGCGACGGCGGGCTACAACGCCGGCCCGGGGCGGCCCAAACGCTGGCGCGCGCGCCTGCAGGCCCCGGTCGAGGGCGCGATCTTCGCCGAGACCATTCCCTTTACCGAGACCCGCCTGTACGTCAAGAACGTCATGTCCAACGCGGTCTACTATGCCGCGCTGTTCTCGGGGCAGCCCCAGTCGCTCAAGGAACGCCTGGGGACGATCAGCCCCATGACCGGAACCCGCACCGCATTGCCATGAGCCCGCGCAGCGACCCCGCTGTCGAGGGGCTCGAGGTCTATGTCGTGGGCGGCGCCGTGCGCGATGCCCTGCTGGGGCTGCCGGCGGGGGACCGCGACTGGGTGGTGGTCGGCGCCACGCCCGAGATCATGGCGGCGCGCGGCTTTACGCCAGTCGGCGGCGATTTTCCGGTGTTCCTGCACCCCCAGACCCATGAGGAATATGCGCTGGCGCGTACCGAACGCAAGTCCGGTCGCGGCTACAAGGGCTTCGTGTTCCATGCGGGGCGCGAAGTCACCCTCGATGAGGATCTGCGCCGCCGCGATCTGACGGTGAACGCGATCGCGCGCGCGTCCGACGGCGCGTTGATCGATCCTCTGGGCGGTGTGGCCGATTTGCGGGCGCGGGTATTGCGCCATACGGGGCCGGCATTCGTCGAGGACCCGGTGCGGCTGCTGCGCCTGGCGCGCTTCGCGGCGCGTTTCCACGATTTTTCGATTGCGCCCGAAACGCTGGCCCTGTGCTGCGCCCTGGTGGACAACGGCGAGGTCGATGCCCTGGTGCCCGAGCGCGTCTGGCAGGAATTCGCCAAGGGTTTGTCCAGCACGCATCCCGACCGGATGATCGACGTGCTGGCCGAATGCGGCGCGTTGCCCCGCGTGGCGCCGGGGCTGGTCTGGAACGAGGCGGTGCGCGCGGGTTTGCGCGAGGCGGCGCGCCGTGGGCTGGATCTGGCCCAGCGCTACGCCTTGCTGTGCCGCGCGTCGGCGGCGGGCTTGCAGGAGGCCCTGCGCGCGCCCACCGCCTGCCGCGACCAGGCCAGGCTGCTGCCGCTGGTCCTGGAACGTCTGGCGCATTGCGCCGCGCGCGCCGAGGATCGGCTGGATCTGCTCGAATTCATCGATGCCTGGCGGCGGCCGGATCGCTGCCGGGCGTTGTTCGAGGCGGCGTCCTGTGTGCTCGGGGATATCGATCCGGCCGCCTGGGCGCGGCGCATCGAGGCGGCGCGTGCCGTCGACGCGGGGGCGATTGCGCGCGCCGCCGGCGGCGATGCCGGGCGTATCCGCGAGGACTTGAGAGCGGCGCGCTTGCGGGCGCTGGCGGCCCTCGAAGCCGGGTTGCCGCAAACGTGAGGCGTGCGGGTTCGTGCCGGCTGCTGGCGGCGAGGAAGTAAGGCGGCGTTCATGCAATCAATGGAGCGGTCGAAGCCCGTGCTGGTCTTCGATTCCGGGGTTGGCGGTCTCACGGTGCTGCGCGAAGCGCGCGTGCTGATGCCCGAGCGGCATTTCCTCTATGTGGCCGATCATGCCGGCTTTCCCTATGGCGATTGGGAGGAGGACGCGCTGAAGGCGCGCCTCATCCGGCTGTTCGGCGAATTGTTGCGCGACTACGATCCGGCGCTGTGCATCATCGCCTGCAACACGGCGTTCACCCTGGCCGGCGCCGACTTGCGCGCGGCCTATCCGCGGATGACCTTCGTCGGCACCGTGCCGGCGATCAAGCCGGCCGCCGAGCGCACTCGGTCAGGCCTGATTTCCGTGCTGGCGACCCCGGGTACGGTGCGGCGCGCCTATACCCGGGGCCTCATTCAGTCCTACGCCTCGTGTTGCCATGTCCAGCTCGTCGGGTCCGAGAGCCTGGCCCGTTATGCGGAAGCCTATGTCCGGGGCGAGCCGGTCCCCGATGAGGCGGTGCGTGCGGAGCTTGCCCGCTGTTTCGTCGAGGCGCAGGGCCGCCGCACCGATATCGTCGTGCTGGCATGTACGCACTATCCCTTGCTGGTGAATGTGTTCCGGCGGCTGGCCCCCTGGCCGGTGGACTGGCTCGATCCGGCCGAGGCGATCGCCCGCCGCGCGCGCAGTCTTTTGCCGCAGGCGGCCTGCGATGAGACCCAGGATATTCACGATGCGGCGCTGTTCATCGGCGCTCGTCCGGATGCCGCGACCCAGCGGCTGCTGCATGGATTCGGCCTGGTTGCTTTCTATCAATTTGACAATATTTAAATTGAAATAATATTTAGAAAATACAGAGCAATCATTCTCGAACATGAGGGGGAACACATGTTTGCACGCAGGAAAGCTCGTTTGTCGCGTGGCCGCTGGTTTGATCGGGACATGATGCCCCCTCAGCGTCTGCAAGGCGCCCCGGTTGCGCGGTCGGCGTGCCTGTTGCGGCCATTGTCCATTTTTCTGCTGGCCCTGGGGCTGTGCGCCCAGGGGGCGGCCGCGCCCGGCGACCTGATCGCCGATCCCGGCAGTTTTGTGGATGCCGAATTCCGGCGCAGCGGCACCCTGGATCTGATCAATGCCCAGTATGCCTATGCGCGCGGTTATACCGGGCAGGGGGTGCTGGTGGCGGTGGTGGATTCGGGGTTGTACGCCCAGCATCCCGAGTTCCTGGGGCGTGTCTTTGGGGGCTGGAACTTCATCGACGATCAGGAGCCGTGGGATTATTCGGATACCGAACTGGATGAGACGACCGGTTTGGTCGTAGGACACGGGACCCACGTGGCGGGAATCATCGGGGCGGCCCGCGATGGGGTACAGATGCATGGCGTTGCCTATGACGCGAGTTTGCTGGGTGTGCGCGTGATCGGTGGCGATGAGGACTCCGGCAATGACGAAATGGCTGCCTTTGACTACGCGATCGCGTCGGGCGCTCAGGTCCTCAATGGCAGTTTTGGTCCTAACGCCTTGCCGCCAATGCTTATGGATGATCCTGATGATCCCGATGGTCCTAGCATCCCCAATCCGGGGTATTGGGATAATCTCGGGACGGAATTGCTGAAGTATCAGAACATTCCGATCGCAGCTCTGCAGGCCGAGGCGGACATGCTGCGGCGCGCGGCTGCCGCCGACATCGTGATGGTGTTCGCCGCTGGCAATGGGTACGAGGACTATTCAGTGCAAGCGTCCCATGTGTCAAGCTATGGCATGTACTATCTGATCACGCCGGGCTATTTCGCCAGCCAGGATTCCATGTTCCGCTTCCTGGATATGGACGCAACATTGGACTTGACACCGGATCTCGTTGATCCGGCCCAGTACGTTATCGTGCCTGTCGACGATTATCGCGTCAAAGACTTCGACTTCTCGGACCTGGGCGGCGCCATGCTGTCGGTGGTGGCGGTGGGGCCGGACGGCGAGATCGCGAGCTACAGCAACCGCTGCGGCGATGCGTATCTGTGGTGCCTGGCCGCACCGGGCGGCACCTATGCCGAGCCGATCTATTCCACCAACCCCGATGCGGCCAACAATTACTACGTCACCATGCAGGGAACCTCCATGGCCGCCCCGGTGGTCTCTGGCGCCGCGGCGGTGTTGCGGCAGGCCTTTCCCTACATGAGCGCCCGCCAGATCATCGAGGTGATCCTGACGACGACCAATGACAGCGGCATCTATGATGAGCAGAACAAGGCGATCTACGGCCGCGGCCTGCTGGATCTTGGCAAGGCGTCCGGCGGCCCTGGTGAGTTCGGCGCCGAGGGTTTCGACGAGATATTCCGGGCCGATACCCGGGGATTCGATTCGCAGTTCAGCAATGATATCGACGGCGATGGCGGTCTGGTCAAGGCCGGGGCGGGCACGCTGGTGCTCAGCGGTAACAACACCTATACCGGGACGACGGTGGTCGAGGGCGGCCGCCTGGCGGTCAATGGGGATACCAGCACGTCCTCGTTCATGGTCGAGGCCGCGGGCACGTTGGGTGGCAGCGGCACGGTGGGCCCGGCCACGGCCTACGGCCGGGTGGCGCCGGGCAACTCGATCGGTACGCTGACGGTTGCCGGCGACTACACGCAGCAGGCGGGTTCGGTGCTGGAGGTCGAGGTCGATGCGGCGGGCAACGCGGATCGGCTCGATGTTCAGGGCATAGCGAATCTGCAAGGCGGCGATGTGCAGCTGCTGGGGTTATCGGGCGGCGTGGTGGGCTGGGAATACCTGATCCTGGCGGCAAACAGCGTTACGGGGCCTGGATTCGCGGGGGTGAGTGACAACGATTATGTCTTCGTGAACCTGCGTCTGGCGACGAGCGCCACGGACGTTCGCCTGGGCGTGGATCGCAGCGCAACGCCGTTTGCGTCGTTGGGTGCGACGGCCAACCAGCGCAGCGCGGGGCAGGCGATCGAGGGGCTGGGTGCGGGCGCAATGCCGTATGAGACGCTGATCGGCTTGCGCAATGCGGATGCGGCGCGGGCGCCGGGGCTGTATGACCAGTTTTCCGGCGAGCTGCATGCGACGGCGCGCTCGATGCTGCGGGCCGATGCGGGCATGGTGCGCGCCGGGGTGATGGGACGCCTGGCGATGAATGGCGGGACGGCCGCGGGGGTTGCCACCGGGGCGGAGGCGCGTCAGGGGGTTGGATCGGGCAATGGCCTGTGGGGCCATGCGATGGCGGCCTGGGGCGAATATGATGGATCGGGCGTGTCGCAGGATGCCAGCCGCTTCAGTTCGGGCCTGATGATCGGGCGGGACGTGGAGTGGGCGCCGGGCCTGAGCGCTGGGGTGGCGGCGGGCTACACCCGCTCGCGGGTGCGCGCCGAGCGCGACAATGAGGCCACGCTCGATGGCTATCACGTGCTGGTGTACGGCGCGGCGGCCCGCGGCCCGTGGCGGCTGCGCGGCGGGGTGGGGCAGTCGTGGTTCACGGTGGACACCTGGCGCGGCATCGAGGCTGGCGCGCTGGGCGCGCAGACGGCGCGTTATGGCGCGTGGGCGACGCAGGTGTTCGCCGAGGGCGGGTATGCGCTGCCCATTGGCGCCGCGGTGGTGGAGCCTTACGTGGGCGTGTCGCAGGTGTGGCAGGGGGTGCGGGGTTTCGCCGAGGATGGCGCCGCGCCGCTGTCAGGGCGTTCGGGGCGGGATGACTTCACGCAGTCGGCCCTGGGCGCGCGCGGGCATTGGCGGCTGGAAACCTCCTCGGGCGAGTTGCAGTTGATGGCGGGCCTGGCCTGGCAACATGCGTATGGCGATTTGTCGCCGCAGGCGCGGTTGGCGTATGCGGGCGGGGCGGACTACACGCTCTCGGGGGTGCCGCAGGCGCGCAATGCCTTGCAGATGGAGCTGAAAGCGAGCCTGGCGCGCACGCGCGCGGCGCGGCTGGAGCTGGGCTACCAGGGGCTGATCGGCGGCGGCGTGCGGGAGCATGGGCTGCGTGTCCAGGCCAGCTACCGGTTTTGACTCACGATCAGGATCGATAATCGGCGTTGATGCTGACGTATTCGTGTGAGAAGTCGCAGGTATATACCGTATCCGCAACCGCGCCGCGCCCGAGGGATACGCGCACCAGGATTTCGGCCTCGCGCATGATGCGCTGTCCGTCCTCCTCGCGGTAATCGGGGTCGCGGCCGCCGTCGCGGGCGACCTGGACGTCGCCCAGCCAGAGGCGGATGCGGCCGACGTCCAGGTCATCGATTCCGGCGTAGCCGATGGCCGCCAGGATGCGTCCCAGGTTTGGGTCGGAGGCGTAGAAGGCGGTCTTGACCAGAGGCGAGTGGGCGATGGCATAGGCGACCCGCAGGGCCTCGTCGGTGGAGGCGGCGTCCTCGATGCGGATGGTCATGAATTTGGTTGCGCCCTCGGCGTCGCGCACGATTTTTTGGGCGAGGTCGCGGGCGGCGTCGGTCAGGGCCTCGGCCAGCGGCGCGTAGCGCGGGTCGTCGGTAGATTCAATATATACACCACTGGCGCCAGTGGCGATGACGATGAAGGAGTCGTTGGTCGAGGTGTCGCCATCCACCGTGATGCGGTTGAAGGACTGGTCGGCGATCCCGCGGACCAGCGGTTGCAGGAGCGCGGGCGCGAGGCCGGCGTCCGTGGCCAGGAATCCCAGCATGGTGGCCATGTTGGGGCGGATCATGCCGGCGCCCTTGCTGATCCCGGTGACGCTGACCTGGGAGTCGCCCAGCGTCACGCGCCGCGAATGGATCTTGGGCTGGGTGTCGGTCGTCATGATGCTGTGCGCGGCCTCGAACCAGTGGTTGTCGGTCGCGTCGGCGATGGCCGTTGGCAGCGCCGCGATGATGCGCTTGACGGGCAGGGGTTCGAGGATGACGCCGGTCGAAAACGGCAGGATCTGCTCGGGGCGCAGCGCCAGCTGGGCGGCCAGGGCCTCGCAGGTCTGGTGCGCGGCGCGCAGCCCCGGCTCGCCGGTACCCGCATTGGCGTTGCCGGTGTTGATGACCAGCGCCCGGATGCCTTGTCCGGTGGCGAGGTGCGCTTCGCAGACCTGCACGGGGGCCGCGCGGAAGCGGTTGCGGGTGAACACGCCGGCGACCGCCGCGCCTTCGGCGAGCAGCAGCACGGTCAGGTCGCGGCGGCCGGCCTTGCGCACGCCGGCCTCGGCGGTGCCGATCCGGACGCCCGGGACGGGATGAATGGCGTCGCGCGCCGGGATGTGCAGATTGATGGCCATGGCGTTGATCCGGGTCGAAAAAAAGAACCCCCATTCTATCTATTTCGGGGGTTCTGCTGGAGGGCCGTTCGCGGGGACGCGCCCGCCCCGGCCATCACGGCTGCGGGCAGGCCCGCATCATTGCATGGGCAGGCGGCTGTGCGCGGTGAGCTTGAGCTCGCCCAGCAGGTCGAACAGCGTGGCGCGGGCTTGCGGGGGCAGGCCGCTCATCAGCGACTCGATCCAGGCCTCGTGGGCGCGCTGCATCTTGCGCTGGTAGCGCCGGCCCTTGAGGGTCAGCCGGATCAACGAACTGCGCCGGTCACTGGCGTCCTTGAGGCGTTCGACCAAGCCGTCTTTTTCGAGCTGGTCGGTAATGCCGGTGATGTTGCCGTTGGTCACCATCATCTGGCGCGAGAGCTCGCTCATTTTCAGGCCCTTGGGGGCGTGGGTGAGTTGCGACATCAGATCGAAACGCGGCAGGGTGGTCTTGAACTCGCTGCGCAGGCGGCTGCGCAGTTCGTTTTCGATCAGGTTACAGCAGCTGAGCAGCCGCAGCCACAGGCGGGTGTCCTCGGGTTCGTGGCCCATGATGCGGGTTTCGAGATCGGGAGCCTGCGGCATCACAGTCCGCTGTTGGACAGCGACATATTGTAAGGATTCGGACATGACGGAACCTCCGGGCCGAAACGGCCGATACGGAACAAAAACGGGAGCCTATAGGGCAGTGTATTGAGAGGGTTGGCTGCTGTCTTTGTTCTGCGTCAATAAATTTGAGGTTCAGACTATTTAGGTTCGTATTCCTGGTCGGCAGTATGGTTTCTCGAGCGGCGTTTCTCCGTCGCCATTCAGGGGGGGGCCTTTGGCACCGTATTGTGCCGGCGCGTGGTCAAAGCGCTGCGAATACGCGCTCCGCGGCCTGGAGGGTTGCCTCGATCACGGCCTCGTCGTGCGTGGCGGACACGAAGCCCGCCTCGAACGCCGAGGGTGCGAAATGCACGCCCTCCTGCAACATGCCGTGAAAGAACCGGGAGAATGCCTGCGTGTCGCTTGCTGAAATCTCGGCCAGGCTGGTGGGCGGCGTATCGCGGAAATAGATGCCGAACATGCCGCCTTGCCAGTCACCGGAAAAGGCCACGCCGCGCGCCCGGGCGCGTTCCACCAGCCCCTGGACCAGGCTGGCGGTGCGGCGTTCCAGGGATTCGTAGAAGCCCGGCGTGCGCAGGCGGCGCAGGGTGACGAGCCCGGCGGCCACCGCGACGGGATTGCCCGACAGGGTTCCCGCCTGGTAGACCGGCCCCAGCGGGGCGATCTTTTGCATGATGTCGGCGCGCCCGCCGAAGGCGCCCACTGGCATGCCGCCGCCGATGATCTTGGCCAGGGTCGTCATGTCGGGCGTGACCCCGCACAGGCCCTGCATGCCGCTCGGGCCGACGCGCAGGCCGGTCATCACCTCGTCGAAGATCAGCACTGCGCCGTGGCGCGTGCAGAGTTCGCGCAGGGTTTCGAGAAAGCCCGGCGCGGGCCGCACCATGTTCATATTGCCGGCGATCGGCTCGACGATGACGCAGGCGATGTCCTCGGGGTATTCGCGGAAGGCCGCCTCGACGGTGTCGGCGCGGTTGTAGTCCAGGACCAGAGTGTGGCTGACGAATTCGGCGGGCACGCCGGCCGAGGTGGGATTGCCGAACGTGAGCATCCCTGAGCCGGCCTTCACCAGCAGGCTGTCGGCGTGGCCATGGTAGCAACCCTCGAATTTGATGATCTTGTTGCGGCCTGTGTAGCCGCGCGCCAGCCGGATGGCCGACATGGTTGCCTCGGTGCCCGAGCTGACCAGGCGCACCTGCTCGATCGAGGGGAAACAGGCGATGATGGCTTCGGCCATCTCGATCTCGGCCTCGGTCGGCGCGCCGAAGGACAGGCCGCTCTCGGCGGCGGCCTGGACGGCCCGGATGACTTCAGAATCGGCGTGGCCGAGGATGGCTGGCCCCCACGAGCCGATGTAGTCGATGTAGCGCGTACCCTCGGCGTCCCACAGGTAGGGCCCCTGGGCGCGCTGGATGAAGGGGGGTGTGCCGCCGACCGAGCGGAAGGCTCGCACGGGCGAGTTGACGCCGCCGGGGATGGCGCGGCAGGCCCGGTCAAAGAGTTCCGAATTGCGTGACATGAGATGGGTCCGTATAGGTGTGGAAGGGGATGTCTTCAAGGGCTTTGGGTGAACAGGGCCGCGTAGCGCGCCGCCGCCAGGCGGACATCGGGAGCCTCGAACAGGGCGCTGATGACCGCGACGCTGTCGGCGCCCGCCGCGATGACGGGCGCGGCATTGTCGGGCGTGATGCCGCCGATCGCGACCACCGCCGGCCGCGGGGCGTAAGTCGCGGCGAGACGGCGGCCCTCGCGGAGGTGGTCCAGGGTGGCGTGCACGGCGCCGGGCTTGATCTGCGAGGGGTAGACCGCGCCGAAGGCCACGTAGTCCACATCCTCGGCCAGCCGGCGTGCGGCGAGGTCCGGCTGATCGTAGCAGGAGCAGCCGATGATCTTGTCCGATCCCAGCGCCATCCGTGCCTGGACGATCGAGCCGTCGTCGCGGCCCAGGTGCGCGCCGTCGGCGTCGATGTCGGCCGCGAGCCGCCAGTCGTCGTTGACGATCAGCAGCAGGCCCAGTTCGAGAGTGAGCTGCCGCAGGGCCGACAGTTGCGCCCGCCGTTCTGCGTGATCGCCGTGCTTGCGGCGCCATTGCAGGGCCGTCATGCCGCCGGCATGTGCTTGTGCCACGGCGGCCAGCATACGGTCGGTGTCGTGCCAGTCGGGCGTGATGCCGTAGAGGCCTCGGGGAAAGCGGATGTTCATGATTGCGGGCTGTCGGCGTGCAGGAGGATGCGCTGGCCCATGCCGGGATGGAAATTGCGCTCGAGCATGGCGGCGCCTCGGGCGACGGCCTCGCGGACGGCCTCGGCGGGCGCCAGGCCGCGGGCCAGCAGGGCGGTGATGAGGCTGGCCAGCAGGCCCTCGGCATCGCCCAGGCGTACGTGGAGGTTGGGCCAGGGCCAGCGCATGCCGGGCTGGTCGTGGATGTGCAGGGCCAGGCCGCTCAGGCCGGGACTGAGTGCCGTGTTGCTGCACAATACGCAGGGCGTCCCGAATTCGTGCAGGGCCGCGACGGGATTGTCGGCCCGCGACGAGGACAGCAGGCCCAGGGTGCCCCATTGTTCGAGCAGACCGCAATCGGCGATCACCACGTTGGCCTGGGGGACCAGCAGTTCGAGCAGGGCGCCTACGGTTTCCTCGGAATCCAGATCGTCGAGGTCGGCGATTTCGGGCGGCGCGCAAAGTTGCAGGACCAGCGGCAGGTTGCTGTAGTCGGCGGCGATCTGGGCCAGCACGCTGATGGTCTCGGGGTCGTACAGGGGGCCGACCTTGATCGCGCCCACGGCCATGTCCTCGAGCAGGCAACGGGCCTGGTCGTCGATCAGGTCGGCGCTCAGGCGCTGGATGGATTCGGTGCCTGTCGAATCCTGCACGTGGATGGCGGTCGCCACCGACAGGGCGTGCGAACCCATCCGCGCGCAGATGACGGCGTCGATGGGGAGGCTCCCGGCGCCGCTGGGGTCGAATGGACCGATGATCAGGGGCAGCGGTGCGTGCAGGGATGGATCGGCTTGGGCCATGGCGGACTGGAGTGAAGGGGCCGAAGGCATGGTGTTCGATATGGCTCGGGCTGGCGGGATGCGAGTTTTCGTCGGCGGGTGTCCGACTTGCGGCTCGTGTCTATGTATTGTCTGTGTGGCTTGTCGATGTAGTATGACATCCATTCTAATCGAATGGCGTGCCCGGCCGGGATGGCCGGGATTGGCTGGCTGTCGCCGTCGGCGGTCGTTGAGGGTTGTTGCGTAAAAGGGAATCGGATGCGGACCTGGATGTGCCTGATCTGCGGGTGGATTTACGATGAGGCGGCGGGGTATCCCGAGGATGGGATCGCCCCGGGCACGCGCTGGGAGGACGTGCCCCCCAACTGGGTCTGCCCCGAGTGCGGCGCCCGCAAGGAGGATTTCGAGCTGATCGAGATCTGAATCTGATAATCTAGTGACTGGACATCAGGTCCGCATAAGGGGATCGCCATGGCATCATCCACGCAAACACCCGAAACCAGCCCCCGTATCGATTTGTCCCGTCAATTTCTGTTGGCCATGCCCGGCAGGGTGTCCGGCGAGCTCGCCAACACGGTCATCTATGTGTGCGAGCATACCGAGCATGGCGCCCTGGGCCTGGTGATCAACCGGCCCACGGATCTGACCATCAGTGACCTGTTGCAGCGCATCGATCTCAATCTTTCCCTCGAGATCGGCCCGGTGGGCGATGCGCCCGTCTTTTTCGGCGGGCCGGTCCAGACCGACCGCGGCTTTGTGCTGCATGTGCCGCAAGGCACCTACAGTTCCAGCATCGCCCTGGGCGAGGACGTGGCTCTCACGACCTCGCGCGACGTCCTGCAGGATGTCGCGGCGGGCCACGGGCCGATGCGTATTCTCGTGACCCTGGGCTATGCGGGCTGGGGTTCCGGCCAGCTCGAGGACGAATTCGCCAGCAATGCCTGGCTCAACGTGCTCGCCAGCAACGAGATCCTGTTCGATATGCCGGCCGAGGAACGCTACGATGCGGCCCTTGCGCAGCTCGGCATCCGCTCGTCCATGCTGGCCTCCGACGCCGGCCATGCATGAGGAAACCCTGCTGGCCTTCGATTTCGGCACACGCAGGATCGGCGTTGCGCTGGGCAACACCCTGACCGGTCAGGCCCGGCCCTTGCGCATCCTGACGCCCGTCACGCGCGAGCAGCGTTTCGCTCAGGTGGGCGCCCTGATCGAGGAATGGCGGCCCGACCGGGTGGTGGTCGGCCTGCCGCTGACCCTCGATGGTGGCGAGCAGCCCGCTTCGCGCCAGTCCCGCCGGTTTGCCAACCAGCTCCAGGGCCGTTTCGGGGTCGCGGTCGAGCTCGTCGACGAGCGCGGCTCCAGCCTCGAGGCCCAGCAGATCCTGGGCACGCATGCCGCCGACGATGCGATGGCCGCCTGCGTGATCTTGCAGCGCTACCTGGATGCGCGGACCCTGCCTCCACAGGTATGATGTGCGGCGTGCCCGGGTGGCTGGGCGATTTTCTGGAGTGGCCGTGGCGCCGATCCTGTTCTGTGCGCGTGCGTCGATGACGGTTTCCTGGATCGTCGCCGGCCTGTTGACCGAATTGCTGGCGTTTCCCCTGCTCGGAATCCGTAAGCGGCAGCGCGTCATCCAGGGCTGGTCGCGAATTCTGCTGCGCGTGTGCGGCGTGCGGATGCGGGTCCAGGGGCAGCCCATTCTCGACGGTGCGGTGCTCTGGGTCGCCAATCATGTTTCCTGGATCGATATTTTCCTGATCGATGCGGTGCGGCCCACCTCGTTCATCGCCAAGAGCGACATCCGCCGCTGGCCGGTGATCGGTCTGCTGGTCGCCTGGGCCGGGACTCTGTTCATCGATCGCCGCCAGCGCCATGCGGTGCGCGAGGCGGGGCGGCAGATGCACAATTGTTTCGACAGGGGCGATGCCGTGGGCCTGTTTCCCGAAGGCACGACGACCGAAGGGCAGGATGTGCGGCCGTTTCATGCGGGCCTGTTCGAGGCGGCGGTGCAGTCCGGCGTGCAGGTTCAGCCGATCGCCTTGCGGTTCCTGCAGCACGGGCGGCGCACCGCGCGCTTCGCTTTTGTTGGCGAGCAGACCCTGGTGGGCAATCTGTGGGTGCTGTTGGGTGCGCGCGGTGTGGTGTGCGAGGTCGAGTTTCTGCCGCCGATCACTGTCGGCGTCGAAGGCGGCCGCGCGGAACTGGCGCGCCTGGCGCAGCAGGCGATTGCCCATGCGGTGCGCGGGTAGTCTCGGATACGGGCCCTGCCGCGCGTCATTGGTGCGCCTTGCCGTGCCGCGGTGGAATGCGGGTTCGCCTCAGCGGCATTGTGTGCAGGATTGCTGCACGCAATGATGATCGCCCAGGCGCAGGGCCGTGAGCGCGCGGCCCCAGACGCAGCCGGTATCCAGGCAGATCCGGCGCTCGTCGATGTGCAGGCCCAGCGTGGACCAGTGACCAAAGACGATCGTCTCGGCATCGGCGTGCGCATCGCGCAGGGCGAACCAGGGCAGCAGGCCCGAGCTCTGGTCGGGCGCCCCTTTGTGCCGCAGGTCGATGGCGCCGTCGGGCGTGCACATGCGCATGCGCGTCAAGGCATTGACGATGACGCGCATGCGGTCGCGGCCGCGTAGCGCGTCGTCCCATTGCCGGGGCTCCTCACCGTATATGTCCGCCATCGCCGTGCGCCAGTCCGGGCCGCGCAATGCGGTTTCGATCTCGCCGGCCAGGCGCTCGGCCTGGTCGATACTCCAGGCCGGCAGAATGCCCGCGTGGACCATGAGGTAGCCCGGGACGCGGACCATCAGGGGCCGATGGCGCAGCCAATCGATGAGCGCGTCGGCGTCGGGCGCCTCGAGGATGTCGTGGAATGTGTCGGACTTTCCGGGCGGGCGCACGCCTGCCGCCACTGCCAGCAGGTGCAGGTCGTGATTGCCGAGTATGGCCTGGGCGCGGTCGCCCAACGCCATGATCAGGCGCAGCGCGCCCAGGGAGTCGGGGCCCCGGTTGACCAAGTCGCCCGCGAACCAGTAGCGGGCGTCAGGCGCGGATAGCTCGGGCTGGGCGAGCAGGGCGCGCAATGCCTGCGCGCAGCCTTGCACATCGCCGATGACCCAGGTCGATCCGCTGGTTTGCTGGATGCTCATGGCGCCGCCACGCGATGGCGCTGGATGCGTCTGGCCAGCGCATGGCGGTGTTCCATGGCGACGATGGCGGCGAGGGCCAGCCCCAGGCTGAACAGGTTGGGGACCAGCGCCGTCGTCCAGGGCGGCCAGTTGCCGAGCATACCGGCATTGAGGGCCAGCTGGTTGAGCATGAAGAAACCGACCCCGAGGATGATGCCCGCGAAGACCTTGGGGCCGACGCCGCCCCGGCGCGTCTGCATGAATCCGATCGGCGCCGCGATGGTGATCATGACGAGCAGCGTGAACGGATAGGCGATCTTGCGCCAGAGCGCAACCACCTGGCGTTCGGTTTGCAGGTGGTTTCTTTCCAGGTAGTCGATGTAGTCGATGAGATCCGCGATGGACATCCGTTCGGGCGTCAGGACGCGGGCGATCAGGCGTTCGGGAGTCAGCGAAGTCTCGATGGACAGTTCGGGCTGGTGGTGGACGCTCGCCAGGGGTGTTTCGAGCGCGCGGGCGTTGGCCAGTGCCTCGGTGGCGCGTGGATCGATGCGGGTTTCGGTGACGTTGCGCAGGATCAGGTTGCTGCCGCTGAATTCTCCGGTCTTGGCTTCGATGACGTTGTTCAATGCCTGGTCCCGGCTTCCCAACTCGTAGAGGGTGATGCCCTCGACCGAGCCTTTGCCTGTCAGCTGGCGGATGTTGATGACGCGGGTGGCGCCCTCGTCGTCGAATTCCTTGAACCAATAGCCGCTTTCGAGGCGGCCGCCGTCGGCGCGTCCCAGCAGGGCCAGGCGCGATTCGCTGCCGCGCAGTTCGGCCGCGGGGGTGATGAATTCGGAGAGCACGAAGGCGCCGAGCACCAGTGGAATGGTGAGGATCCACAGCGAGCCGAGCAGTTTCATGCCACTGACGCCGGCGCAGCGCAGGATGGTCAGTTCGTTGCGCTGGGCCAGGCCCGCGAGGGCCAGGACCGCGCCGATCAGCAGGCCGATGGGCAGCAGTTCGTAGAGGTGCGTGGGCAGGTTGAGGAGCTGGAGGTAGAACAGATTCAGCAGGGTCAGGCGGGTACCGACTTTGTCCAGGCCTTCGATGAGCGCAAAGAAAACGAACAGTCCCACCAGCGCCATCAGCACCACGGCGGTGGAGCGGTAGATTTCAAGGGCGAGGTACCGGCGGGCGGTGCGCATGGGGGATCGGATGACGGGGGTGTTTGAAACCTCTCATAGTACCGCGAACTGTATGTGGGTGATGGAGGTTCTCTGTTTGTGTTTTTTTGGGAGAGCTCGCGGCCGGCGCCCCCCTGGGCGCCGGCCGCCTATGAAACAAGAACCCGATCCCCCCACAGGCAAGCCCCGATCAGGGAATGTCCACCTGCCGCATCCGGGCCTGGATCGTGCCGATCCGGCCGCGCAGGTAAGGGGTGACGCCGTGGGTGTCGTAGTAGGCGGGGTTGGGCAGCATGGCGGCCAGCCGCGCCGCCTGCGCGCTCGAGAGGCGGGCGGCGTCGGTGCGGTAGTAATGCCGTGCGGCGGCCTGTGCGCCGAAGGTGCCGCGGCCCCATTGGGCGATGTTCAGGTAGAGTTCGAGGATGCGGTTCTTGCTCATGACCGCCTCGATCATGTAGGCGAGGATGAGTTCCTGGGCCTTGCGCAGGTAGCTGCGCTCGTTCGACAGGAACAGGTTCTTGGCGACCTGTTGGGTGATGGTCGATCCTCCGCGGCGCCGGTCCCGCCCCTGGTCGGCCTGCCGCTGGTTGTATCGCCAGGCATTGCGGATGGCGTCCCATTCGACGCCGTCGTGTTCGGTGAAGCCGGTGTCCTCCGAGGCGATCACCGCGCGCTTCAGGTGTGCGCTGATGTCTGCGTAGGGCACCCATTGGTAGTCCAGCGTCGCCCCGGGGTCCTCGGCTTGCAGTGTTCGCAGGGTCTGGCGCATGACAGGGGTGTATCCCGGGTCGCGAAAATTGAACCAGATGACCAGGGCGAACAGCCCGAGCTGGTACAGCAGCAGCGCCAGCACGCCCACCAGGCAGGCTCCCAGGATCAGGCGGCGGGCGGGGCGAAGGCGCGTCATGGGTCGTCCATGTCCAGCCCGTCGCGGGTGAAATGCCAGGTGCGCGTGATGACCAGGCTGTCGCCCTGCGCGGCGAGCGCGGCGGGCAGCGGCTCGAAGGGCGCGGCCAGCTCGACGATGCGCCGCGCCGCGCTGTTGAGGATCGGGTGCGGCGATGGCCGATCGATCTCGACATGCTCCAGGCTGCCGTCGCGGCGGATGTAGACCGTCAATTGCAGGCTGCCGTAGATCCTGCCGCGCGCTTCGGGTGGATAGTGTTCGGTGCCGATGAGTTCGATGCGCTCGCGCCAGGCCTCGACATATTGAGCGTAGTCCACGGCCTGTGTGGCGGGCGCCGTGTAGATGCGGTGGGGCTGCGCGTTGTAGTGCTCGATGCGCGCCTTGAGGGCGGCGATCCGGGCATTGAGCACGAGGCTGTCCTGGTCGCGGTTTTCGTTGCCGGGGTCCTGGCGGGCGCCTAGCAGTTCGGGACGGCGCTGCGGCGCGGCCACTCGATCGGGCGACTTCAGGCGGGCGAGCAGCGCCTGCTGCTCGGCCTCGAGCTCGGCCTGCCGCCGCCGCATGGCTTCGAGGACGATTTCGTCGGCGGATAGATCCGTGGTGCGCGGCAGGGGGCTGGCGGCCAGCCCGGCGGCCTGGTCGCCGCCGCCGTCCAGGGATTGCTGGGCAAGCGCCTGCGGTCGCAGCGGATCGGTGTCGCTGCGCGCATTGACCAGGGTGACCTCGAGTGTCGATGTCACGGGCGGTGCGGCAGGCGGCGCCGCGAAACGCCAGGCGATCAGCGCGCCATGCAGGCAGGCCGATACTGCGAGTGCCGCAGCCAGCCGGCTCCTGCCTTCGCGCGGGGCTTGCAGCAGTTGCAGGGCGAGCGTGCCCATGGCGTTATGACGCCTCGCGCAGCCGGCAGTCGATGTCGAGGGCGAGCTCGTCATAGCCGAGGATATCGAGGGTGACCTCGTGGCCCCGCTCGAATTCCGGCAGGCCGTTGATCCGCGTCACGAAGGGCGCGCAGGTCAGGCGTACGAGGTTTTCGCGCAGGACGCAGGCCCGGACTTCGCGCAGGCCCTGTTGCTGCAGCCAGCGGATGCACCAGTAGCGCTCCATGGACGACTGGAAGTCGCCCCACAGCGTGTACTGGGAATCGAAGGCGCCGATGATCGCGTACAGGTCGGCGTCCTTGGGCCGGAACGGGGCGACCAGCCGTGCCGAGACGCCATGCTCGGCGGCGGCGATGATCTGGCCCTGGTTGATCAGGTCGACGTAGCGCCGCAGTGGCGAGGTGGACCAGATGTATTGGGGCACGGCGATGGCCTCGTGCGGCAGGGCTTGTGTCGACATGCGCACGCGTCCGCCCTGTTGCGAGCGATAGATCCCCGGCACGCCGTGCCGGGCCAGCAGACCGCCCCACTGGCTGTTGGCGAGAATCATGTACTCGGCCACCAGGCGGTCCAGCGGCGCGTTGCGCCGGCGCGGGATCAGCCGGACGATGGATGCCGGGTCGTCGGCCGGCCCTTCGAGTTCGAAACTGTATTCGACGCGGTCGTTGTTTTCGGGCTTGCCGCGGATTTCGTCGCGGCGCGCGCACAGGCGCTGCGCAAATTGCCACAAGGGCCGCAGCCAGTGGCCGTAGGGCAGTGGCGCCTCGGGGTCGGCCAGAGCCTCCTCGGTGACGGCGGCGTCGAGTTGGTCATGGCGCAGGTTGCCCGCGACCTGGATGCGTTCGAGGCGGGTTTCGGTCGCCAGGATTTCGCCCGTGTCGCGCCGGCCCGTGACGTACAGCGACAGGGTGGGGCGCGGCTGGCCTTCGTTCAGCGAAAAGGCGGTGATGAGTTCGGCGGGCAGCATGGGGATCTTCTGGCCCGGCATGTAGACGGTGGACATGCGGCTGCGCGCCATGGCGTCGAATTCGCTGTCGCGCGCCACCGCCAGGGCGGGGACGGCGATGTGGATGCCGACGCGGATGGTGTGCTCATCGGGCAGCGTGACCGACAGGGCATCGTCGATCTCGGTCGTGCTCGAGTCGTCCATCGAGTAGGCCTCGACGTCGGCCGGCGGCAGGTCGGCGCAGTAGTCGCCCACCTCGACGGGGGGCCAGGCCGTGCCTTTGGGAAAATGCTGCGACAGGAAGCGATGGCGCAGCAAGGCCAGTGTGTGCGGCCAGACGCCCAGCGACAGCAGCAGTTTTTCGGGCGGGACGCCCAGCTGCTGCACAGCGGCGTCGAACGCCTTCCACTCGGGGGAGTTCTTGTCCGGGCGGTCGAGAAAGCCGGGTGCGGCCTCGCGCAGGGCGTCGGGCAGGTTGCCCGCGACCAGCGCGTCGGTCCATTGCTGCTGCAGCTCGGCTTGCAGGCGTTTTTTCTCGATGGCGGCGAGGGCCGCCTTGAGGATGTCGGGCGGCGCGGGCCGGTAGACGCCGCGCCCGCGCCGGTGGAAATAGGCGGGCGCGGCGCCGAGCGCCATGATCAGCGCGGCTTTTTCCACCGCGCCGGGCGGATGGCCGAAATAGTCCTCGGCGAGGGCGGCCGACTCGAATTCATCCTGGGGCGCGCACTCCCACAGGAAGTCGATGTCCAGCGTCTGGGCGAGGGCCTGGGCCTGATCGAGCAGGGCGTCGGGGGCCGGCTGCTCGAATTCGAACAGCACGGTGTTGCGCTTGATCTTGCTGCGCTTGCCGGAGGCCGATTCGACCTGCAGGGACGCGTCGGCTTCGGAAAAAATGGTTTCGGCTTTCAGTTTGCCGCTGTCTTCGTATAGAACGTGCATGATGAATGGGTTGGGTGGTGAGACTGGCTGCGGGCGCTCAGGGCGCCCTGCCCGCCAGCGCGTCCAGCAGTTTCTCGTGGATGCCGCCAAAGCTGCCGTTGCTCATGACCAGGATGTGATCCCCGGGATGGGCCGCCGCGCATACCGCACCTACCAGGGCGTCCAGGTCCGAGCCCGTCCAGGCGCGCGCGCCCAGGGGCGCCAGGACCTCGGCGGGATTCCAGCCCAGGGCATGACGGCCCTCGGCCGCGCCGTGGCAGAACACCAGGTCGGCCTGCGCCAGCGCCTCGGGCAGGCGGGCGGCCATGGCGCCCAGTTTCATGGTGTTCGAGCGCGGCTCGATCACGGCCAGGATGCGGGCGGCGGGTCCGATGCGCCGGCGCAGGCCATCGATGGTGGTGGCGATGGCGCTGGGGTGGTGGGCGAAATCGTCGTAGACATGCACGCCGCGCGCCTCGCCCCGGTGTTCGAGGCGGCGGCGCACGCCCTGGAATGCGCACAGCGCCCGCAGGCCGTCCTCGGGTGCAATGCCGGCATGGCAGGCGGCTGCCAGGGCGGCAAGCGCGTTGGCTTGATTGTGCGTGCCGCTCAGGCCCCAGTCGAGGACACCGATGTCCCGGCCCTGGTGGCGCACGCGGCAGCGCCCGGCGCCGTCGCCCTCGGCCTGCCATTCGCCTGCGGCGCCGAAGGTTTCCACGGGCGTCCAGCAGCCGCGCGCCAGCACCCGGTCCAGCGCCGGGGCGTCCGCCGGCCGGATGATCGACCCGCTGGCCGGGATGGTGCGGACCAGGTGGTGGAACTGGGTTTCGATGGCGGCAAGGTCGGGAAAGATGTCCGCGTGGTCGTATTCGAGGTTGTTGAGAATGGCGGTGCGCGGGCGGTAGTGGACGAATTTCGAACGCTTGTCGAAGAACGCCGTGTCGTATTCGTCGGCCTCGATGACGAAGTGCCGTGCCGCCGGGTCGAAGCGCGCCGAGACCTCCAGATCAGGCGCCACACCGCCGATCAGGAAGCTGACAGGATGCCCGGCATGGCGGAATATCCAGGCGAGCATCGAGCTGGTGGTGGTCTTGCCGTGGGTGCCGGCCACGGCCAGCACGTGCCGGCCGGGCAGGATGTGATCCGCGAGCCATTGCGGCCCCGAGGTATAGGGCAGGCCGCGATCGAGGATGGCCTCCATCAATGGATTGCCCCGCGAAACGACGTTGCCCACGATGTACAGGTCGGCGCCCAGCGCGAGCTGCCCGGCCTCGAACCCCTCGACCAGTTCGATGCCCTGTTCGCGCAGCTGCGTGCTCATGGGCGGGTAGACGCCGGCATCGCAGCCCGTGACCGTATGGCCGGCCGCGCGCGCGATCAGCGCCAGACCGCCCATGAATGTGCCGCAGATTCCCAGTATATGTATGTGCATCGCGATCCTCCGGCCTGTATTGTAGGGCCCAATGCTATGATGCTCGACGTAGCAGCGTATTTTCGACAGGTGATGACGTGAGCGGCAGGCGGGAATTCTTGCAGAGGGCGGGCGGTCTGGTTCTGGGCGCCGGCCTGGCCGGTCTCGGTGCGCCTTCGGCGGCCTCGGTCCTGCCCGTGGATCCGTTCTTTGGACGCTCGTTCGAGGGCCTGGATGGCCAGACGTTCGAGCTGTCATCGCTGATCGGGCGGCCGGTCCTGGCCAATTTCTGGGCGAGCTGGTGCGCGCCCTGTGTGCGCGAGATGCCCGATCTCGATGCGCTCCATCACGCCCATCCCGATGTCGCCTTCCTCGGGCTGGCGATCGATACCCGGACCAACGTCGAACGCTTTGTGCAAAAGGTGTCGGTTTCGTATCCGGTGCTGCTCACCGGCACTCAGGGCATTCCCCTGATGCGCGACCTGGGCAACAAAGGGGGCGGCTTGCCGTTCACGGCCTTGTTCGACGCCCAGGGCCGTTCCGCCGGCGTCATCCTGGGCGAGGTCGATCCGGCCGACATCCGCCGTCGGCTCGGCGAATTGCTTCAGGCCTGAAGCTTTGGATTCTTTCTGCCAAACTCGTCCATTTTATGGACAAATCAATGGTTTTAGCGTAAAAAGGCGCATTGTTGGGGTGTTCGGCCCCGCAAGGGCGGCCGCTCCCGCGCATCGCCCGCCGACAGACATGCTTGCGGCCGTCGTTCTGCCTCGCCCTTTGTCCGGGAGGCGGGTCGACGGCTCATTCGTCTGCCGTGTACGAATTTCTGGTATTTGGTGGCCGCGCCCGCTGCGCGGCGACGTTCATGGGAAAATGTATGGATCTTAGAAAACTCAAAACACTGATTGATCTGGTGGCCGATTCCGGTATCGCCGAACTCGAGATTACCGAAGGCGAAGGCAAGGTCAGGATCGTCAAGTTTTCCCAAGCCCAGCAGTCCGTGGCCTATGCGCCCGTCGCCGCCCCGGCGCCCGCGGCCGCGGCCCCGGTAATGGATGCGTCTGCCGCCGCGCCCGCTGCGGCCCCCGCCGTTCAGGGGCATCAGGTCAAGGCGCCGATGGTGGGCACTTTCTACCGCGCGCCCAATCCGAATTCCTCACCATTCGTCGAGGTCGGCCAGGCCGTCAAGGAAGGCGAGCCCCTGTGCATCATCGAGGCCATGAAGCTGCTCAACGAGATCGAGGCCGACAAGTCCGGCGTCATCAAGGAAATCCTCGTCGAGAACGGCGAGCCGGTCGAGTACGGGCAACCGCTGTTTGTGATTGGCTGAGCCATGTTCGAGAAAATCCTCATCGCCAATCGCGGGGAAATCGCGCTGCGCATCCAGCGCGCCTGCCGCGAACTGGGCGTCAAGACCGTGGTGGTCCATTCCGAGGCCGATCGCGAGGCCAAGTACGTGCGCCTGGCGGATGAATCCGTCTGTATCGGCCCCGCGCCCGCGCGTGACAGCTACCTCAGTATGCCGGCCCTGATCTCGGCGGCCGAAGTGACCGACGCCGAGGCTATCCATCCGGGGTATGGCTTCCTGTCCGAGAATGCCGATTTCGCCGAGCGCGTCGAGAAAAGCGGCTTCGTGTTCATCGGTCCGCGTCCCGAAAACATCCGCACCATGGGCGACAAGGTCTGCGCCAAGCAGGCGATGATTGCCGCCGGTGTGCCGGTGGTGCCGGGATCGGGCGGCGCGCTGCCCGACGACGACAAGGAAATTCAGCGCATTGCGGCCGAGGTGGGCTATCCGGTGATCATCAAGGCCGCGGGCGGTGGCGGCGGGCGCGGTATGCGGGTGGTGTACACCGAGGCGTCCCTGCTCAACGCGGTCGCCATGACTCGCACCGAAGCCGGCGCCGCTTTCAACAATCCTGAGGTCTATCTCGAAAAATTCCTCGAAAACCCGCGCCACATCGAGATCCAGGTGCTGGCCGACGGCGAGGGCCGGGCGGTTTGGCTGGGCGAGCGCGATTGCTCGATGCAGCGCCGCCACCAAAAGATCATCGAGGAGGCGCCCGCGCCGGGCGTGGACCGCGAACTCGTCACGCACATCGGCGAGCGCTGCGTCGAGGCCTGCCGGGCGATGCGGTATCGCGGCGCGGGCACTTTCGAATTTCTGTACGAGAACGGCGAGTTCTTCTTCATCGAGATGAACACCCGGATCCAGGTCGAGCACACGATCACTGAGATGATCACCGGCATCGACCTGGTGCAGCAGCAGTTGCGCATTGCCGCGGGCGAGCCGTTCAAGCTGCGCCAGCGCGACATCCACCTGCGCGGCCATGCGATCGAATGCCGCATCAATGCGGAGGATCCTTTCAAATTCATCCCCAGCCCCGGACGCATCACCAATTGGCATGTGCCCGGCGGCCCGGGCGTGCGCATGGATTCGCACGTGTTCAGCGGCTATACCGTGCCGCCCTACTACGATTCCATGATCGCCAAGCTCATCACCTATGGCGATGACCGCCACCAGGCCATCATGCGCATGAGCATCGCGTTGTCAGAAATGATCGTCGAGGGGGTGCAGACCAATATTCCCCTGCACCGTGAATTGCTGCAGGATGCCAATTTCCTTCGGGGCGGCACCAGCATTCATTATCTCGAGCAAAAGCTCTCGCAGAAGGCCTGAGGAGGCGGGAAAGGATGCGCGAGCTTGTGCTGACCTGCCCGCAAGCCCAGGCCGATGCCTGGGCCGACGCCCTGCTGGCGGCCGGCGCGCTGGCCGTGTCGGTCGAGGATGCCGATGGCGATACCGAACACGAGCAGGCGCTGTTCGGCGAACCCGGGACCGAACCCGAAATCCTGGCGTGGCGGCGCAATCGCCTCGTGGCGCTCTTGCCCGATGGCCAGGACCCCGCCCAGATGGTGGCGCTGCTGGATGAGTCCGGCGACGCGCGGGCGCTGTCCGACTGGATCGTGCGCGAGGTTCCCGATGAGGATTGGGTGCGCCTGACGCAATCGCAGTTCGGTCCGATCACGGTGGGCGAGCGGATCTGGATCGTGCCGAGCTGGCATCGCGAGGATGCGCAGGTGCCGGCCGCCGGCGCGGCCGACGGCATCGTGCGCATCGAACTCGATCCCGGTCTGGCTTTCGGCACCGGCAGCCATCCGACGACGCATCTGTGCCTGGAGTGGCTGTCCGATCACATCCGTGGCGGTGAAACGGTTCTTGATTATGGCTGCGGGTCGGGCATACTGGCGATCGCCGCGCGCCTGCTCGGGGCGGCGCGCGTTCATGCGGTCGATATCGATGAGCAGGCGGTACTGGCCACTGCGCGCAACGCGGCGGCCAATCACGTGCAGGTCGAAGCGTGGCTGCCCGACGAGTTACCTGATGGCCGCAGCCGGATCGTGGTGGCCAATATCCTGTCCAATCCCTTGAAGGTGCTGGCGCCGATGCTGGCCGACCGCGTCGAGCCCGGCGGCTGCCTGGTGCTCTCGGGCGTGCTTGAGCGCCAGGCCGACGAGGTGGCCGCTGCCTACGCGCCCTGGGTGGCGTTGCGGGTCTGGCGCGCCCGCGACGGCTGGGTCTGCCTGGCCGGATGCAGGAATCCGTAGACATGGATCTGATCACGCGTTGCCCGAACTGCGGGACCGCCTTCGAGGCGAGTCTGCAGGAGTTGCAACTGCGCAAGGGCTATATCCGCTGCGTGCAATGCGCGCACATATTTGATGGTTATGCCGAGGTCGTGTCCGAGCCTGGGGCCGGGCATGAATCCGATCCGCATGGTGTGCCGACTCCGCCGGAGCGCCCTGTCGTCGCGCCGCCTGCGTCGATCACCGCAGCCCCGCCTGGCCCTCAGGTGTTCCGTTCGCGCGGCGCGCGCCGCGAGGAGCCTCATTTCACGGTGGGCAATGCCGTCGGCGGGCGGCGCGACGATCCATCCATCGGGTCAGGCATCGAGGGCGGCGATCCGCCGCCCGCCGAGCGCATCTTGATTGCGGCCGAGCCGTCTGCGCGCGCGCGGCCCGAGCCCTTCGTCGTCGAGCCGCATCCCGTCCATGCGGGGCGCGCGGGGTCCGCGGCGCCCTTGATGCGCCGCCGGGGCGAGGACGGTCTGCTGGCGCGGCTGGGCCGCGCGCTCATGAAATTATTGCTGGCGCTCCTGGTCCTGCTGGCGCTCGCGCAACTGGCCTACATCTATCGTTCGCAGATCGCCCTGGCCTTTCCGGCCCTGCGTCCGGTGATCGAGCGCGCCTGCGTGCCCTTGCGCTGCCAGGTTCCGTATGCGCGGGATCTGGCCAGCCTGAGCATCTCGGGGTCCGCCTTGCGGACCATTGCGCAGTCCCCCAGCGGCCCGGCCGATGTCGCGCAGGATGCGGCGCGCCATTACATGCTGAACGTGACGTTGCGCAACCTGAGCGATCGGCCCCAGGAATGGCCGACGATCGTGCTCGACCTCAACGACGCTTCGGGCACCCGGCTGGTGCGGCGCAATCTGGAGCCTCGGGACTATCTGACGCCGGATCGGCTCGCGGGGCCTTTCGCGGCGCGGGGCGAAGTACTCGTGCGCGTGCCGCTGGCGGTGACAGGCGTCCAGGTCAACGGCTACCAACTCGATCTGTTCTTTCCCTGAGGAATCCAATGTCCAAGGAAGTCCTGATTTGCGGCTCGATCGCCTTCGATACGATCGCCGTGTTCGAAGGCCGGTTCAAGGACCACATCCTGGCCGACACCATTCACTCGCTCAGTGTGTCGTTTTTTGTGCCCAAGCTGCGCAAAGAATTCGGCGGCTGCGCCGGCAACATCGCCTACAACCTGCGCCTGCTGGGCGGGCAGCCCGTGCCGGTGGGCACCGTGGGCATGGATGCCGAGGACTATTTGCAGCGCATGAGCAGCCTGGGCATCGATACCCGGCTGGTGCGCGTGCTGCCCGACGCCTATACGCCGCAATGCTTCATCACCACCGACCAGGACAACAACCAGATCGCCTCCTTTCATCCGGGCGCGATGCTGCGTTCGGCGGAGAACGATCTCAGCGGCCAGCCGTGCGCCTGGGCGATCGTCGCGCCCGATGCGCGCGACGGCATGTTCGCCCATGCGCGCCGCCTGCGTGCGCAAGGCATCCCGTTCATTTTCGATCTGGGCCAGGCGATGCCGCTGTTCAACGGGGACGATCTGCGCGAGATGCTCGGCATGGCCGATATTCTCACGGCCAATCACTACGAGGCCAGTGTGATTGAGCAGCGAGTGGGCGCGTCCATCGAGCAGATCGCCGCGGGATTGCGCGCCGCCGTGGTGACGCGCGGTGCCGAGGGCGCTTCGCTGTACGAGAACGGGACGCGGGTCGATGTCCCGCCCGTGCCAGTGGCCGATGCCGTCGATCCGACGGGGTGCGGCGACGCGCATCGCGCCGGTCTGCTGTATGGCCTGGTCGAAGGCTGGACCTTGCGTGACGCCTGCTGCTTGGCGAACATCATGGGGGGGCTTAAAATCAGTTCAAGGGGGCCACAAAATCACCAGCCAACGCGGCGGGATATCGCGGCGGCGCTGCGGTTGAACTATGACATCGACGCACCTGGATTGTCCTAGAGCCCAGCCCGGTCGAAACTCGTCCCTTTTGATTTCAGGAGCTATCGTCATGCAAACCTTCAACCCAACTCGCGCGCCAGCGAGGATAGTGCGTGGACTGGCTCTGGCCAGTGTCGCCGCTTCGCTCGCTCTCTTGTCCGGCTGTGCCAATCACAGCGCTTCCAGCGCGGTCTATACCCACAGTCAGGCCCAACGAGAGCAGATCGTGCGTTTTGGCACCGTGGTTTCAGTGCGTCCCATCACCATCCAGGCCGACAAGACCTCGGGGGTGGGCGCCATCGGGGGCGCGGCTCTGGGCGGCGTTGCCGGCAGTACCATTGGCGGCGGCACGGGGCAGGTCCTGGCGACGGTGGGCGGTGCCCTCCTGGGCGGCCTCGCCGGCAATGCGGTCGAGAACGCGACCAACCGCAGCAGCGGCCTCGAAATCACGGTTCGCCTCGACAACGGGGAAACCCGCGTGATTGCGCAAGAGGCCGATGTGTCGTTTACCTCCGGGCAGCGGGTGCAGGTCATCAGTGGCGCCGGGCCGACCCGCGTCGTGCCGATGTGAGGTGATCCGGTCGATTCCTCGGCTGCCTGCGGGCTGCGAGTTGAGGCCCATGAATGTATAAACGGCACCGCGGTGCCGTTTATACATTCATGGGCAGTAGGCGCTACAGCCCGAATACCGAAAAAACCAGGTGCTGGATCACCATCATGGCGATCTGGGCGATCACCAGCAGGACGAGGGGCGAGAAATCCAACCCGCCCATGCGCGGCAGGGCGCGGCGGATCGGATCGAGCAGCGGCGCGGTGAGTGTGTAGAGCACCGGCATGAGCGGCGACAGCGGGTTGATCCACGACAGGACGGCCTGGATCAGGGTGATCCATACGATGACGTTGAACAGCCACTTGAGCGCGGTCAGGACGGCCGCCAGCATGGCGGGCATGATCATTCCGATCGGCGGCAGACTGCCCGCCGAAAAGATGAGTCCGTTCAGCAGCAGATAGACCAGCGCGGTCAGCCAGCAGCCAATGATGCAGGGCCAGTCGAAGCGGCCGGTGGCGGGCACGATCCTGCGCAGCGGCTGGACGAGCCAATCGGAAATCCGCAGGATCGCCTGCGAATAAGGGTTGAACGGATGCAGCCGGATGGCATACATCCAGGCGCGCAGGATGAGGGCGATTCCGAACAGGGAAAAGACGATGTCGATCAGGAAAACCAGAATGTCACGAAACATGGGGGGTCGCTCGGAGGCCTTTTGCGGGCATCCATTTTCGCATCAATGAAAAAGGCCCGGCAAGTTGCTGCCGGGCCTCGATGCGCGCCGCTATCAGGGGCGGCTGGCCGTCGGGAACGGCCAGGAATTGGCCGGGTTCACGTCGGTGCGCGCTTCGGGTGCCGGGGTTGCCGGTTTGACGGCGGCTTTCTTGGGCGTGGTCTTGCGGGCCGGGGCAGGCTTGGCGGCGGGTTTCTTGGCGGCGGCCTTTTTCGCCGGCGCTTTCGTCGCGGGAGCCTTCTTGGCGACGGCCTTTTTGGCGACCGCTTTTTTCACCGGCGCTTTCTTGACGGCGGCTTTCTTGACGGCAGCTTTTTTGGCGGGGGCCTTCTTGGCGGCGGCCTTCTTTACCGGCGCCTTTTTGGCGACAGCTTTTTTGGCGACCGCTTTCTTGGCAACCGTCTTTTTGGCCACGGCCTTTTTGGCTACAGCCTTTTTAGCTACGGCCTTTTTGGCAACGGTCTTTTTGGCGACCGCTTTTTTCGCCGGCGCTTTCTTGGCGACGGCTTTCTTGACGGTTGCTTTCTTGGCTACGGTTTTCTTGGCGACAGCCTTTTTGGCGACTGCCTTCTTGGTGGCGGCCGCTTTGCTTACTGCTTTCTTGGCGGTCTTTTTGTCCTCGGATTTACTGCTGGATTTCGCGGGTGCAGCTTTCTTGGCCGGCTTGGCGGGGGCCTTTTTGGCGGTTGCCATAGTCATGCTCCTTGAGGTCGAAAGTGAACGTCCACCCATTTGATATGACCCCCACCGATGGCGCGGCCCATTTCAAATGGCGCAGGCGTGCGATGAAGTTGTCGCACATCTCGAAGTCTAACGTAAGCAATCAATCTGTTCCAAGCATTATTCCTAATTGACTGCACTACGGGTTTGATATTTGGTGGTGTGTGTCTCGAAAAAGTTGCGTTATTTTCTTTTGCTGCTGCGTTGCCGAGTCTGATTTTGGTTTGTGCGAGCTCGCGCCTGGCGCCAAAGGTGCGCGGTTCGACGCACACGCTCCCGGTGATGCCGAGGCTGCCCGTCGGGCCGCGTCATTCCAGCTAAAATGAATCGTTGCGGCGCGCGCGGATGTTCTTGTTCAGCGTGGGCGCATTTTTTCTCTGAGCGGCATTTGTCATGGATAGGAACCAAGCAATGCGGGTTTTTCCGATTCGTTTCCTGGGAACGTGCCTGACGGCGGCTGCGCTGGCGGCTTGTGCGCCGACCGCACCGAACGTGCCGGTGCGCAAGGCCGAGCAGCCGGTCGATGTGCAGTGTCAGGCCGCGGCTGTTGGCGATGCCCTGGTCGGAAATTGGCTGAACGTGGCCAGTCAGCAGGGTGTGGCCGGAGCGATCCGGACACTCTATACCCTCAACCCGGACGGCACGATGACCTACGTGCAGCAGATCAAGCGTTTGCGCATGCCTTCGCAGGGTCTGCATGAAAGCGGCTGCTGGTATCGGGATGGCAAGACGCTGATCTTGCGCACGGTCCTGTCCAACGGTTCGCCGGTGAATCTCGACGATCCGATCTACACCAATCGCTACGCGATTCTGCGCGCAGATGCGGACAACCTGCGGATGCGGGGCATCGATGGCGTGATCGACGCCCGCCGCATGGCGCCGGGCTACCGGCTGCCGTTTTAGGGATGCCCTGAATCAGTCCTGCGCCGCAAGGCGGCCCAGGACGGTTTCGCGGCCCAGCAGTGCCAGGACCGCGCCGATCGAGGGCGTGTGCTTGACGCCGGTGACCGCGACGCGCAAGGGAATGGCGAGCTTGGGCATCTTGATGCCGTGCGTCTGCAGCAGGGTTTTGATCAAGGAATCCAGCGCGGCCTCGGTCCATTCGGGCAGCGTCGCGGCATGCGCCGTGAATTCCTCCAGCAGCGCACGCGCGGGTTCGTCCAGGACCTCGGCGCGCAGGGCCTCGTCGGCCGGTTGGTAGGGGCCGCAAAACAGCATGGCGCCCTCGGCGAGCTGTTCGAGGGTTTCGCTGCGGTCCTTGAGCAGGCCCATGACGGCGGCCAGATTGGCGGCCGCCGCATCGCCACCGCGCCGCGCGATCCGCGGCGTCACGCGCGTGGCCAGGTCCTCGTTTGAGGATTCGCGGATCACGTGGGCATTGACCCAGTTGAGTTTCTTGGGATCCCACTGGGCCGCCGAACGGCTGAGGTTGCGGGGGTCGAACCATTCGACGAATTGCTCGCGGGTGAACAATTCGTCGTTGCCGTGGCTCCAGCCCAACCGCGCCAGGTAGTTCACCATGGCTTCGGGCAGATAGCCGAGTTTGTCGTATTCCATTACGCTGACCGCGCCGTGACGCTTCGAGAGCTTTTCACCGTCGGGGCCGAGGATCATGGGAACGTGGCCGTAGCGCGGCGGCTCGGCCCCCAGAGCGCGCAGGATATTGATCTGGCGCGGTGTATTGTTGACATGGTCGTCGCCGCGGATCACATGGGTGATGCGCATGTCCCAATCATCGACGACCACGCAAAAATTGTAGGTCGGCGTGCCGTCGGGACGAGCGATCACAAGGTCGTCGAATTCGGCGTTGTCGAAACTGATCGGGCCCTTGACCAGGTCATCCCAGTGGGTGACGCCTGCCGGTGGGCTGCGGAAACGCACCACCGGGCGCACCCCGGCGGGCACGGGCGGCAGGGTCTTGCCGGGTTCCGGACGCCAGGTGCCGTCATAGCGTGGTTTGGCGCCGATGGCGCGTGCGCGTTCGCGCATGGCCTCGATTTCCGCGGGGGTGCTGTAGCAGTGGTAGGCTGTGCCTTCCGCCAGCATCCGGGCAATCACCTGACGATAACGTTCCATCCGTTGCATCTGGTAAAAAGGGCCTTCGTCGGGATCGAGGCCCAGCCACGCCATGCCGTCGAGGATGGCCTGCACCGCCTCCGGGGTGGAGCGTTCGAGATCGGTGTCCTCGATCCGCAAGACGAAGGTGCCGCCGTAGTGGCGGGCGAATGCCCAGGAAAACAGCGCGGTCCGTGCGCCTCCCAGGTGCAGGTAGCCGGTGGGCGAGGGTGCGAATCGGGTGCGCACGGTATCGGGTTGGAGCGCGGTCATGTCGGATCGATGTGCTGGGGCGGTGCCGGCAGGCCGGATGCCGCAAGTTGGAGTTGGACCGCCATTTTAAAGTACAGTTGAAGTCCTGCCCCCCGGGATCGTCATTTTAGATTTCTATGTTGCGTCATCGTTTAGCTGCTTTGTTCGAGCCGCGCTCCGTTCTGGTGATCAGCGCGCGCGAGCTGCCCATCATGCGCCAGCCCCCTTCGCTCCTGCGCGGGCGGATCACCGAGGTCAAGGTGGACGCCGCGGGCGGATTCCGCATGCCCGAGCGCCTCGACTACCTGCAGGACGAGCAGCGGCCCGATCTGGCCCTGCTCTGCGTCGATCCCGTTCACCTGCCGGCCCTCCTGGATGCGTTGCGCAAGCTGCAGCCGCGCGTCCTGGTGCTGCTGCCGCACGAAACTCCTTCGCGCGATCCGGTGGAAACCCGGATTTATTGCCAGTCCTGGGGGCGGATGAATGATTGCCTGGTCCTCGGTCCGGGGGCGCTCGGCGTGCAGCGTCCTCACCTGGGCCTGAATCTCAGCCTGGAACCTGAAACCGCGCCAGCCGGGCGCGTTGCCCTGGTGGCGCAATCGCGCATGGTGCCCGCCGTGGTGCTGGATTGGGCGGGAGATATCCAGCTCGGGTTTTCGGCAGTGGTGTCGGCGGGCGACGAGGCCGGGGTGGCGGTGGCCGAGATCCTCGAGTATCTGGCGATGGATCCGCGCACCGACAGCGTGGTCCTGTACCTCGAGGAGGCCGACTCCTCGCGCCGTTTCACCAGCGCATTGAATGCGGCCGCCAGCGTCAAACCTGTGATCGTGCTCAAGGTTGGCCGGCAGATGGACGCCGGCGGGGGCGGATCCCCGGCCGGTGACGCGGTGTTCAGCGCCTTGCTGCGGCGCACGGGCGCGGTGCGGATCCAGTTTTTCGTGCAGCTGTTCTCGGCGCTCAAGGTCCTGGTCCACGGTCCGCGGCATCGCGGCCGGCGCATCGCAATCGTTTCGAATGGCCACGGCGCCGCGCACCTGGCGCTGGATGTGATCGGCCTGGGCGGTCCGGTCACCCGGGCGGAACTGAGCCATCCAACCCGCAAAGGGCTGGCAGATCTATTCGAACCCGGTGCGGTGGTGGACAACCCGGTGATCAGCCATGCTCCGCTGAATCCAGAGAGCACGCGCCGGATACTCGACCTGCTGGTCGCCGATGTTGCGGTCGATGGTGTGCTGGTCCTGCTCGCGCCCGACAGGCTCACCGACATGGAGCCCGTCGCCGATGCCCTGGCCGATTTTTCCGTCCATGCCCATAAGCCGGTCATTTGCTGTTTCATGGGCGATGCTTCGATGCGCCCCCTGCGCCATCGCCTGGATCTGGTGGGCCTGCCGGCTTTCCGCACGCCGGAGTCGGCGGTGAACGCCTTCGGCATCCTCGCCTCGTATCAATACAACCAGACTTTGGCGCAGCAGACCCTGCCGCCGGAAATGCTCAACCGGCCGCCGCGCCTGGATGAGGCGCGCGCGTTGCTGGCCGATGCCCGGATTACCGGCCGCACGCGGCTCGATGCGCAATCATGCCGCTGGTTGTTCGACTGTTTCAATATTCCCATCCTGCCCGGCGAGCATCCCCCGGCGGAGGCGGTCCGCGACGGCCTGCCGATGGCGATCCATATCCGCCAGGATCTGCGTTTCGGCCCTTACATCCAGTTCTGTCCCGGAGGGCGGCTGGCACAGATCGCCAACCCGAACTACGAGATCGAGCTGCCGCCGCTGAACAACTATCTGGCCCGCCAACTGATCCAGCGTGGCAAGTTCTGGAGCCGCGCGCTGTCGCGCAGCCTGAGTCCGACGGTCTTCGAGCAATTGCGAGAGGCCCTCGAGCGGATTTCCGAAATCGCCAGCGAATTGCCCGGCATCCGGCGCCTGTCGATCGATCCCCTGTGGGCCGACGATACAGTCCTGTATGCCGAGTCTGTCGAGGTCGAACTCGATGTCCATGACGATGGCGAGCGGCCCGAGAACCGCGCCTATCGGCACATGGCCATACACCCCTATCCGCGGCGGCTGGTGCGCGCGATGCAGTTCGATGACGGGCAGGAGTGGCTGCTGCGGCCGATACGCCCCGAGGATGCGGTGCTGCTGCAGGAATTCATCCGGGGTTTGTCGGACGAATCACGCTATATGCGGTTCGTCTCGATGCTGCGCGAGCTGACGCCGCGCATGCTGGCGCGCTATACCCGCATCGACTACGACCGTGAGTTGGCCCTGGTGGCCACGATCCAGGTATCCAATCCCGAGAATCGCGGGCTGTTGCGCGAGCGCATCATCGGCTTTTCGCATTACCTGCGCAACGCCGATGGCCAGGGCGCGGAGTACGCGCTGGTGATCGCCGACGACTGGCAGCGCCGGGGCCTGGGTCAGGAGCTGATGCGCGGCCTGATCCGGGCGGCGCGCCGCCAGGGGCTGGGTTATATCGACGGCGTCGTTCTCGCCACCAATCGGCCGATGCTCGGCCTGATGACGCACCTGGGATTCCGCAACGATTCAGACGAGGATGACCCGGGCATGCGCCGGGTCTGGCTCGATCTGAAGGCGCCGGAATCCGGGGGTGGTGGACGGTAGACCTCCTGCGGGGGATCTGCTGTCACCACGTCACGGCGTTTCCGCCGCGCGCCTTCACGGAATCTCTGAATAAGTCCGGCGGCGCGGGACCTCGCTAGTGTCGAACACTACACTAGCAACTCGGCCACGGTGATCGAGGACAGATAGAGCGTTTCGAGGGCTTGCGCGTTTTCAATAAGTCATGCACAGTACACGTTATATTTCAGCGCAAGGAGAAAACCATGCAGAGCATGACCCTTGAACAGCTTCGGACGGCCAGCGAGGCTGGCGGCGTATCGCGCGTGACCCTGAAAGGGCAGGGCGGGGCGTTCCTCGTTCAGATCGCCACACGCAATGGTTCCAGGGCCGTTCTGGCGAAGGCCCGCAGTAGTGAGCCGCGCCGTTTCGGCAACCCGGCCACGGCCCTGAACGTCCTGCGTGGCGTCGGTATCACCATTGGCCAGTTCGACGCCAGCGAGTGGAATCCGGCCGAGCGTGAGCTGGTAGAGCGTTCCAGCGACAGCCGCGCCCAGGCGCTGCGCAAAGCCCACGAGGCCGCCGCCTATAACGGGTGGCTGGCCGCCGAGATTCAGGAGGCCATCGACGACCCCCGGCCGAATCTTTCGCACGATGACGTCATGGCTGAAATGGATGCCGACATTGCGGCCCTGATGGCCGAACACAAACCGGCCGCGAGGAAGCGCGCATGAAGGAAACCGCACCAGCCCGAAGGCATCCTGCTGGCCATCGTTCGCGGATGAGGTCCTGAGTTGACCGATTGATCCATGGCGAAGGCAAAGACCCTTTACCACATCGAGTGGCGGCCGAAGGCCCGCGAGGATTTGCGCGGCATCGTGCGATATATCGGCAAAGACAACCCGACGGCGCGCAGCTTCGGCCAGGAGCTGCGCGACAAGACCTTGCTCCTTGCACAGAACGCGGAGCTTGGTCGTACCGGGCGGCCCGGCCTGACGGACGATGTGCGCGAGCTGGTCGCCCATCGGAATTACATCGTGTTCTATCGCGTATTGGATGAAACCCGTACCGTGGAAATTTTGCGAGTGAAACACGCAGCGCAACAAACCCCGTGACATGGTGAGCAGTGAATCTCGTCGACGAGATCCACTGCTCACCAATACCACCCCCGGCGCGCCAACGCCGGATTTTCAGGGGGTAGGTCAGAAAAATTCGCGTGATCAGTCCGCGTGCTCTGGCGCCAGGATGCGCGCGAGGAAGTCGCGGATGTCGGCGATTTCCCGCGGATGGACGGCATGCTGCATCGGGTAGGTGTGCCATTCGGGGGCATAGCCCAGGTCGCGCAGGATGTCGCGGCTGGCCTCGCCGCGCGACAGGTCCACGACGGGGTCCAGGGTGCCGTGCGCCATGAACAGCGGCACCGCGGCGTTGGCGGGATGATGCTCGGCGGCCGTGGTATTGCGCAGCGGCAGGTAGCCCGAGAGTCCGATGATCCCCGCCAGCGGTTGGTCCATGCGCAGGCCGGTGTACAGCGCCATGGCGCAGCCCTGCGAAAAACCCGCGAGAACGATTGCGGTGCTGGGGATGCCGCGCTCGATTTCGCGGAATACCAGATCCATGATGGCTTGGCGCGAGGCCCGGATGCCGTCGATGTCCTCGCGGGCGTCCGGGTCGAAGGCCATGATGTCGTACCAGGCGCGCATCGGAATGCCCTGGTTGATGGTCACGGGGCGCACTGGCGCGTGCGGAAAGACATAGCGCACCGGCGGCATGTCGGGGCCGTCGAGTTCGGGCACGATGGGCAGGAAATCGCTGCCGTCGGCGCCCAGGCCGTGCATCCAGATCACTGCATGGCGGGGATCGGGGCCTGTTTCGTGTTCGATGCGATCGAGCAGGTCGGTCATGGTTGGTCCTCGTCGAATTCCAGCGACTTGAGCATCTGGAACAGTGCTCGGTAGTGTTTGCGTATGGGTTCGCGGCCCTCGGGCAGGGCCTGGTTCTGTTGTGATTCCTTGCGCGCGGCGCGGATCAGTGTGCGCAGGGCCTGGGCATCCAGCGCCGGGAAGCGGTCGAGCACGGCGGTCAGCGCGTCGTCGTCGGCGATGAGCCGGTCGCGCAGCGCCTCCAGGCGGTGCATGGCGCGCGTTTGTTCGCGCGAGCCGTTTTCCCAGAGATCCAGCTGCGCGCGCAAGGCCTCGGCATCGGCCTGGCGCATGAGCTTGCCGACATAGTGGATCTGCCGGCGGCGGCCTTCGTGGCTGCGGATGCGCTGCGCCAGGGCGATGGCATCGCGCAGGGATTCGTCGATGTCCAGCGCGGCCAGCCGGGCGGCGGGCAGGTCCACCAGGCGCCGGCCCAGGTCCAGCAGGGCATGCATGTCGCGCTTGATCTGGGATTTGCTGGGACGATCGTGCGCGAAGGGCTCGGGGGCCTCTTGGGGGTCGTCCATGATGATGAGCATAAAATGGTCGTCGATTGACTATGATAACCGTCCGGCGGGCAGCGCGTCGCCGGACCACAGCCGCAGGGTGCGAGTATGAACGAGAACGCCGAGGTCCTCCTGGACATTCCCACGCAGCAGGGCGTGTTTCGCCAATTGGCGACCGATACACTGGACTATGCCCGCGCGGCAGGCGCCACCGATGCCGCAGTCGAGGTGTCCGAGAGCCAGGGGCTTTCGGTGGCCGTGCGCCAGTGCGCGATCGAGACCATCGAGCAGACGCGCGACCGGTCCCTGGCGGTGACGGTGTTCGCGGGGACGCGCCGGGGCTCGGCCTCGACCTCCGATTTCTCCGTCGAGGCCGTGCGCAAGACGGTCGATGCCGCCTGGCACATTGCGCGCTATACCGCCGAGGACCCAGCCGCCGGCCTGCCCGACGCGGATCTGCTGGCCCTGAACTATCCAGATCTCGACCTGCACCAGCCCTGGGCCATCGATGCCCGGGAGGCTGCGCGTCTAGCCATTCGCGCCGAGCGCGCCGCGCTGGCGGTCAGCCCGTCGATCACCAATACCGAGGGCGCCTCCCTGGATACCATGGAGGGGCATTTCGTTCTGGGGAATTCGCGTGGTTTTCTGGGCGGGTATCCGTATTCGCGCCACAGTTTGTCGGTAGCGCCGATCGCCGGGCGTGGATCGGGCATGCAGCGCGACTACTGGTATACCGCTGCGCGCAGGCCGGCCGACTTGGCCGATCCGGCACGCGTCGGCCGCTACGCCGCCGAGCGTGCCTTGTCGCGCCTGTCGGCGCGGCCCGTGCGCACTGGCCATTTCCCGGTGCTGTTCGAGGCCCCGCTGGCGGTGGGCCTGCTGGGCGCGCTGGTGCAGGCCGCCAGCGGCGGCGCGCTCTACCGCAAGGCCAGCTTTCTGCTCGATGCTCTCGGCAAGCCCGTGTTCGCCGATCATCTGGATGTCATCGAGAATCCTTACATTCCAGGCGCCCAGGGCAGTTCGCCCTTTGATGGCGAGGGGGTGCGTCCGCAGGCCCGCCGCGTCGTGGGCGCGGGCGTGCTCGAGGGTTATTTCCTGTCCAGCTACACGGCGCGCAAACTCGGCATGGCCTCCACGGGGAACGCGGGCGGGTCGCACAATCTGAGCCTGCGCTCGCGCCTGACGCGGCCGGACGACACGCTGGAGGCGATGCTGCGCAAGATGGACACGGGCTTGCTGGTGACCGAACTGATCGGCCAGGGCGTGAATTACGTCACGGGCGATTATTCCCGGGGCGCCTTCGGCTATTGGGTCCAGGGCGGGCGCATCCAGCATGCGGTGGACGAGGTGACGATCGCGGGCAATCTGGCCGACATGTTCCGCCAGATTGTCGCCGTGGGTGCCGATGTGCATGGCCGTGGCGCCAAGTCCACGGGGTCCGTGCTGATCGAGCGCATGGCGATTGCCGGCCTTTGAGCCGGGCGGGTCGCGGGCACGCTTTCGTGGCCCGCGCGCGGTCGGTGTAATATCAGAGCCATCGAACAAGGGGATCCCCGAATCGGTCCGCGTTTCGCCGGATCGATTCGGGGGTTTCCAAGAAACTGACAGTTCGTATCGTTTTCAACGAGCCCCCAAAAGGAGATCCCTCATCATGCAGCGTCGCTCATTTCTGAAAAAGGCCGGTCTCGGCGCGGTGGCCGGCTCGGCGGCCGTCGCGGCCCCGGTATTCGCCCAGGGCACCCCCCAGATCAACTGGAAGATGACCTCGACGTACGGCCCTTCGCTGCCGCCGTTGTTTTCCACGGCGCAGATGTTCTGCGACATGATCAAAGAGGCCTCGGACGGCAATTTCAATATCCGCCTGTATCCGGCGGGTGAGTTGGTGCCGGGCTTCGCCGTCCTGGATGCGGTGGGCAACCGGACGGTCGAGTGCGGGCAGACCGCTTCGTACTATTACTATGGCAAGGATCCTTCCTTTTGCTTTGACACTGCGGTGCCTTTCGGCCTGAACGTGCGCCAGATGTATGCCTGGATGTACGAGGGCGATGGCCTGGCGCTGATGCGCGAGCTGTTCGCGCCTCACGGGATCATCAATTTCCCGCTGGGCAACACCGGTACGCAGATGGGCGGCTGGTATCGCAAGGAAATCAATTCGGTCGAGGATCTCGAGGGGCTCAAGATGCGCACCGCCGGATTCGCGGGCGAGGTGCTTGCCCGCATGGGTGTGATTCCCCAGCAGATTCCGCCGGGCGATATTTATCCTTCGCTGGAAAAGGGCGCGCTCGATGCGGTCGAGTTCGTCGGTCCCGTCGATGATGAAAAGCTCGGTTTTCAAAAGGTCGCCAAGTATTACTACTATCCGGGCTGGTGGGAGGGTTCGGCGCAGGTGTCGCTGTATGTCAATGACAAGGCGTATGCCGAGCTGCCCAAGGCTTACCAGGCGATGATCGATATGGCATCGCGCGCGGCCGGCAGCAAGATGGTCGGCGATTATGATGCCCACAATCCGGCCGCCTTGCGCCGTCTGATCGCCAGCGGCGCTGTGCTCAAGAGTTTCCCGCGCGATGTGATGGATGCGTCTTTCAAGGCGTCCAATGAGGTCTACAAGGAATTCTGCGACAAGAACGCGGGGTTCAAAAAGATTCACGATAATTACATGGCATTCCGCGACAGCATTGTGCCCTGGTTCCGTGTGGCCGAGGGTTCGTACGACAACTATCTTGGCGCGGCGCTGAGCCAGCAGGCCAAGTAAGTCGGCGGCGCTTGCTGCAAACCCCGGCGATGGCGTTGGCTGTCGCTGGGGTTTTTGTTTTTGCTTTATTTCCAATCGCTTGCTAAAATTTATGGCTTTTCGCGGTTTGGTGCCTTGGTTTGGCGGACGGGATGACCGGATGCCTTTTTGGGGCCCAGGCGGTACGGGATTGCGTACGGACGGGGTTAGAGCGTCCTGGCGGGTCCGTTGCCGATGACGCGGAAAGTTTTCTCATTTTTTCTCTTAGGAACCATCATGAAGACCTTTGTGGCCAAGCCGCATGAAGTCAAGCGTGACTGGTTTGTGATCGATGCCAAGGGTAAAGTCCTTGGCCGTGTGGCCAGCGAAGTCGCACGCCGCCTGCGTGGCAAGCACAAACCCGAATTCACGCCTCACGTCGACACCGGCGATTACATCATCGTCATCAATGCGGCCGACATCGTCGTGACCGGCGCCAAGGCGCAGGACAAACGCTACTATCGCCACTCGACCTATCCGGGCGGCATCACCGAGACCAGCTTCGAGAAAATGCAGCAGCGTTTTCCGGGCCGCGCGTTGCAAAAGGCCGTCAAGGGCATGCTGCCCAAGGGCCCGCTGGGCTACGCCATGGCCAAGAAGCTCAAGGTCTATGCCGGCGCCGAGCATCCGCACATCGCGCAGCAGCCGCAATCTCTGGACATCTAAGGACGGGCCATCATGATCGGTAATTGGAATTATGGCACCGGCCGCCGCAAGACCTCGGTGGCGCGTGTGTTCCTCAAAAAGGGCACGGGCAAGATCATCGTCAACGGGCGTCCCGTCGACGAATACTTCGCCCGCGAAACCGGCCGCATGGTCGTGCGCCAGCCTCTCGAGCTCACCAACCACCTCGAGTCGTTCGACTTTCATGTCAACGTCCACGGCGGCGGCGAGTCCGGCCAGGCCGGCGCGGTGCGCCACGGCATCACGCGCGCGCTGATCGACTACGACGAAACGCTCAAGCCCTCGCTCAAGCAGGCCGGGCTGGTCACGCGCGATGCGCGCGAGGTCGAGCGTAAAAAGGTCGGCTTCCACAAGGCCCGCCGTCGCAAGCAGTTCAGCAAGCGCTGATCCGGTTGCGCTTCGCGCCTGTCAAAAACCCCGGCCCGGTGCCGGGGTTTTTCATGGCGTTTCCAGGAATCATCTGAACAGGCCCGGCGCCGGACTTGTTCAGATGGTCCCCAGTGCGGGTATATTGTGCATGGGTGCGCCTTGCCGTGCGCCCGGATGGGGCATCGGGCCTGTGGCCCAATGGACGGTTTTCAGGAATGGAACAGAATATGAACGCAGCATCACGGATCAAGGTCGGCATCGTCGGGGGCACGGGATATACCGGTGTCGAGCTGTTGCGCCTGCTCTCGGCTCATCCCCATGCGCAATTGCATGCCATCACCTCGCGCAAAGAGGAAGGCATGCCGGTCGCCGACATGTTCCCCAACCTGCGCGGTCATGTCGATCTGTGCTTCCAGACGCCCGAGAACGCCGCGCTCGAGCAGTGCGATGTGGTGTTCTTCGCAACGCCCCACGGTGTGGCGATGGAGCAGGCGCGTCACCTGCTGGAGCACGATGTGCGCGTGATCGACCTGGCTGCCGACTTTCGTCTGCAGGACGTCGATACGTTCCAGAAATGGTACAAGATGCCCCATGCCTGCCCGGACATCCTGCACGATGCTGTCTACGGTTTGCCGGAACTCGACCGCGAGGCCATTCGCAAGGCGCGGGTGGTGGGCAACCCCGGCTGCTACCCCACCACGGTCCTGCTCGGTCTGGCGCCGGTCCTGCAGGCTGGCAAGCCCCTGATCGACATCGGCCACGTGATCGCCGACTCCAAGTCGGGCGTTTCGGGGGCGGGTCGCAAGAGCCAGGTCAGCTCGCTGTTTTCCGAGGCCGGCGATAATTTCGCCGCCTACGGCGTCGCGGGCCATCGCCATCATCCTGAGATTTCCGAGTGCCTGCAACGCATCGCCGGCGCGCCGGTGGGGCTGGTGTTCGTGCCGCATCTGGTGCCCATGATCCGTGGCATGTTCTCCACCCTGTACCTGCGTATCCTCCCCGAGGCGATGGATACCGATTTCCAGGCCTTGTACGAGACGCGCTACGCCGACGAGCCTTTCATCGATGTGATGCCGGCCGGCAGCCTGCCGCAGACCCGTTCGGTGCGGGCCTCGAACATGCTGCGCATCGCCGTGCACCGCCCGGCGAATGGCGATCAGTTGGTGGTGCTCGTGGTGCAGGACAACCTCGTCAAGGGCGCGGCGGGGCAGGCCGTGCAGAACATGAATCTCATGTTCGGTCTGCGTGAAACCGCGGGTCTGACGCAGGTCGCGGTCCTGCCCTAGGGCGCTCGCAGGAACGGAGCCGCGCATGAACAGGCAAACGCATGGCTGGCGGGGCGCGATCCAGCGAGGACTGGTCATGGCCCTGCTGCTGCTCCTGGCGTTCGTGGCTGGCGCCCTGACCATGCATTTCGGCATGCATGCCAACGAGCAGCAGCAGATTCTCGATTTGCAGGCGCGCATCGAGACCTTGCGGATGACCGAGGCCGAGACCAATGCGCGCGTGGCGAACCTGCAAGGCCAGCTCGACGTCGAGCTGGCGACCCGGCGCGCCCTCGAGGATACACTTGCGAGGCAACAGCAGGACCTGGGCCGTACCCGCGACCAGTTGGCCTTCTACGAGCAGTTGATTCCGCCCGGACCCGCGGGCGCCATCGCGATCCGGGCCTTCGACGTCCGGCGCCAGGGCGATTTCCTGCATTATCGGGTTCTGCTGACTCGCAACACGCCGGGGCAGGAGGCCTTCAGAGGCCGTATGCGCTTCATGGCCAATGCCGTGGAGGGCGGCAATCCCGTTAAAATCGAATTGTCGGTGGCAACGGAGGCGGCTGCGGCCGCGCCGATGCCGGACAGCGAGGCCGCGCCTGCCGGCGCCGACTCGCTTGCCCTGGTTTTCGAGCAGTTCCAGCGCAGCACCGGCGTTTTGCAGCTTCCGCCCGGTGTCGTCATTCGTTCCGTCATCCTCGAAATCCTCGAGAACGGGGTGATCCGCGCCACCCGGGAAACTGCCATTGAGGACGCCGCTCCCGCGGGTGGCGTTCCAGGAGTCACACCATGAGTACGATCGAGCACGTCAATTTCGAAGTCCCCCCCGCCCCATTGCTGTTCACCGATGCCGCCGTGTCGAAGGTCCGCGAGCTGCTTGCCGAGGAGGGCAATCCCGACTTGAAGCTGCGCGTTTTCGTGCAGGGCGGCGGCTGCTCGGGATTTCAGTATGGATTCACCTTCGACGAGGAGGTCAACGACGACGACACCACGATCGAGCGCGAAGGGGTCAAGCTGCTGGTGGACCCCATGAGCTTCCAGTATCTGGTGGGTTCCGAGATCGACTACAAGGACGATCTCGAGGGTTCGCAGTTCGTCATTCGCAACCCCAACGCCAATACCACCTGCGGCTGCGGGTCGTCGTTCGCGCCCTGATTCTGTCGCTGCCGGCTCGCCGGGCGTGGCCGGCGGTTGACGACGCATTCAAGCAGGATAAAAACACCCCGCCACCGTTGCGTGCCGCGCGCCGGTGACTGCCGGCAGGCAGGCGGCATGGCCGTGAATGTGGGCATGCGCCAGCCATGCAAAGGCCAGTGCCTCGACAGACTGGACTGGCATGCCGTGTTCGGCGGTTGTCGCCAGGCGGCAGGGCAGGGCTTGCCTCAGGGCCGCCATGAAGGCGGTATTCAGAGCGCCGCCGCCGCAGGCGAGGACCTCGCGCGTTTCCGGGGCGTGGCTGAGGATGGCCTCGGTGATCGTCTGGACGGAAAGCTGCAGCAGGGTGGCCTGCACATCGGCAGTCGTCGGTGCGTCGTCTGCCGGCAGCGCCGCCAGGTTTGCGCGCAGCCAGTCGGAGTTGAACAGGTCGCGGCCCGTCGATTTCGGCGGCGCGAGGTCGAACCAGGGCTCGGCGCGCAGCCGCGCCAGCAGGCCTGCGTGGCAGCGTCCGTTGGCCGCCCATGCCCCATCCCGATCATAGGGCTGCCCGAGATGCCGCTGCGCCCAGGCATCCATCAGCATGTTGGCCGGACCCGTATCGAAACCGCGCACCGGCGTTCCCAGGATCGTGATGTTGGCGATGCCGCCGAGATTGAGGATGACGCGGCCCGGCTGGTTGCCGAACCAGGCGGCGTGAAAGGCCGGCACCAGCGGCGCGCCCTGGCCGCCCGCGGCGATGTCGCGGCTGCGAAAATCCGCCACCACGGCGATGCCGGCGCGTTCGGCCAGCCGGGCGGGCGCGTTGATCTGCAGTGTGTAGCCTGCTTGCGGGCAATGGCGGACGGTCTGGCCGTGGGCGCCGATGGCGCGCACTTGCGCGGGCGCGAGGCCGGCCTGGGTCAGTAGCTGCCCGACGGTCTGCGCATAGTGATCGGCCAGCCCGTTGGCCGCTTGCGCCGCGCGCGCGAGCTCATCCGGGCCGGTGGTATTGAGGGTGAGCAGTTCGCCGCGCAGCGTCGCGGACAATGGCAGGCTGGCCGCCGCCGCGATCCGGATGGCGCTGCCATCGAATGCGGCGAGGACGCCATCGACGCCATCCGTGCTGGTGCCCGACATCAGGCCGATATAGTGTTCGACGGGCATCGCCGGTGTCCTGCCTGGCTGCGACTAGCGCTGTGCGACCTGCCCGACGTTTTGTGCGTCCTGCACCCGCGCCATGAAATCGATGTGGCTGCGGTACTGGGCCGCTACCGATGCGAACGCCTGGCGGTCGGCAGGCTCGAGCGTGCGCGCCACCGGCAGATCGACTGCCAGCGGGTCCACCGGCTGGTTGTCGATGCGGAATTCGTAATGCAGGTGCGGGCCGGTGGCCCAGCCCGTGGAGCCGACGTAGCCGATCAATTGGCCTTGCTTGATCTGGTCGCCTTTCTTGAGGCCCTCGGCGAAGCGGCTCTGGTGCGCGTACAGGGTCGAGTACTTGCCGAAATTCTTGAGGATGATGACATTGCCGTAGCCGTTCTGCTGGCCGATGAACTGGACCGTGCCGTCGGCCGTCGCGTGGATCGGCGTGCCGGCGGGCGCGGCATAGTCCACCCCCTTGTGGCCCGCCCAGCGTTTGTGGACGGGGTGCATGCGCATCCCGAAGCGCGAACTGATGCGGGTGAACTTGATGGCCGTGCGCAGGAAGGCGCCCTTGAGGCTCGCGCCATCGAAATCGTAGTAGCCGCCGCTGCCCTCCGACGTCTTGAACCAGACGGCGCTGTAGGTCTTGTTGCGGTTGACGAATTCGAGAGCGCGGATGCGGCCCGTGCCGACCTGCACGCCGTCATGCATGTAGGCGTCGTATACGATGCGGAAACGGTCGCCTTTGCGTAGATCCTTGAGGAAATCGATCCGGCTGCCGAGGATGTCGACCATGTCCAGGGTGACGGCATCCGGGATGCCGGCCGCGTCGGCCGCGCCGAACAGCGAGCTGCTGATGTCGCCCTCGGCGACGCGCAGCTGGGCCTGCGCCGGCATCGAGCGCTCGGCGGCCTGGAAGCTGCCCTGGCCGTCGGGACGCACCTCGAGCCAGCGCGATACATAGCCGGTTTCGTCCTGTGTGCCGGGCGTGTGGGCATAGCGCAGCCACACGAGCGATCCCTGGTCGTCCAGGGCTGCCTGCACCATGCGTCCCGGATAGAGTTTGTAGATCGTGCGCGCGTCCTTGTCATGCACCAGGAAGGTCAGCAGACCTTTCTCGTCGATGCCCAGCCGCTGCAACAGGGCCGCCACGGTGTCGCCGCGCTGAATGCGGGTCTCGGCGATGAAGGGGGCCTTTTCGTTGCTGGCGGCGCGCGGATTTTCCAGCGGGTGCAGGTCCAGGGTGCGACGCGCCTCGTAGAGGGGCTCTGGCGGTGCGGTGGGTTTGACGACCGCCAGGGCCGCGGCGGTGATGAAGATCCCGCCTGCCGCGATCAGCAGGCTTCGGGTGACATGGTTGCGGCGTTGTTGGTGGTTTTCTGTCGTCATGGACCGAGGATCGATAAGCTGGGCCGCGTCCATCCGGGGCGTGGGCCGGGGCCTCTGATAATATGTGGCCCCAGACCGCCCCCGGTCGGGCGTCGAATTGTTGTACAAAAGCTGCGATGGCACGTTATGCTAGCGCATCGACCGTGATTTTTCGAGTGATTTTTTTATTTTGCCACTAAAAACGGATATCATGTCGCCCCCTTCCCCCGCTGCCGACCCCCGGATCGATGCCGACCTGCGCGTCGTCCAGCGGGGATGCGACGAATTGCTCGTCGTTTCCGAATTCGCCGACAAGCTCGCGCGCAGCCGCGCGACGGGGGTGCCGCTGCGCATCAAGCTCGGCCTGGACCCGACGGCGCCCGACATCCATCTGGGCCATACCGTGGTGCTCAACAAGATGCGCCAGCTTCAGGACCTGGGTCATACCGTGATCTTCCTGATCGGGGATTTCACCGCGCTGATCGGTGACCCCAGTGGCCGCAACGCCACTCGTCCCCCACTCACGCCTGAGCAGATCCAGGAAAACGCCAAGACCTATTACGCCCAGGCCAGCCTGGTGCTGGACCCGGCGCGCACCGAGATTCGCTACAACTCGGAATGGTGCGACAAGCTCGGTGCCCGGGGGCTGATCCAGCTCGCCTCGCGCTATACCGTGGCGCGCATGATGGAGCGCGACGATTTCACCAAGCGCTACAAGAGCGGAATTCCGATCTCGGTGCACGAGTTCCTCTATCCGCTGTTGCAGGGTTATGACTCGGTGGCCCTGCGCGCCGATCTCGAACTCGGCGGCACCGACCAGAAATTCAATCTCCTCGTCGGGCGCGAACTGCAAAAGGAATACGGCGGCGAGCCGCAGTGCGTCCTCACCATGCCGCTGCTCGAGGGCACCGATGGCGTCGAAAAGATGTCCAAGTCCAAGGGCAACTACATCGGTATCACCGAGTCCCCCGATTCCATGTTCGGCAAGCTCATGTCGATTTCCGACACGCTGATGTGGCGCTACTACGAGCTGCTGTCCTTCCGCTCGATCGAGGACATCGCCGCCTTGCAGGCCGAGATCGCCGCCGGCCGCAATCCGCGCGACGCCAAGGTGATGCTGGCGCAAGAGCTGGTCGGGCGCTTCCACAATGCCCGTGAGGCCGAGCTGGCCCTCGAACGCTTCAACGCCCAGTTCCGCGATGGCGCCATCCCTGAAAACCTGCCCGAGATCACCGTGGGCGCCGCGCCCATGGGCATCCTCAAGGTGCTGCGCGAGACCGGTCTGGCCGCCTCGGCTTCCGAGGCCCAGCGCAATATCGAGCAGGGCGGGGTGCGGATCGACGGCGACCGGATTTCCGACAAATCCCTGCAATTGCCGTCAGGGGTTTATGTGATGCAGGTGGGCAAGCGCAAGTTCGCGCGGGTGATCCTCACCTGAAATGTCCGCCATCGAACCGTGGGAGGTTTCATGAAACTGCACAGCAATTCCTTTCCCGACCAAGGTGTGATTCCGGAACACAATGCGTTCGGGCGGATCGATCCCGGGGCCCACGTGACGCTGGCGGGCAACGTCAACCCCCATCTGGCCTGGTCCGAGGTGCCCGACGGCGTCCGGTCGTTCGCCGTGGTGTGCTGCGACCCCGATGTTCCCAGCCAGCCCGACGACGTCAACCAAGAGGGCCGCGAAGTCCCGGCCGATCTGCCGCGGGTGGACTTCTACCATTGGGTGCTGGTTGATGTCGCCGCCGACAGGCGCGAAATCCGTGCGGGCGACTACTCCAGCGGCATCACGCCGCGCGGCAAGGCCGGCCCGCTGGCGCTGGACGGCACCCGCCAGGGCGTCAATGACTATACCCAGTGGTTTGCGGCCGACCGCGACATGAGTGGCGATTACTTCGGCTACGATGGGCCCTGCCCGCCCTGGAACGATGCCCTCGTGCATCGCTATGTGTTCACGGTCTATGCGCTGGATGTGGATGAGCTCGATGTCCAGGGGCGTTTCACGGGCCCGCAGGCGCTCGAGGCGATGCGCGGCCATATTCTCGCCCAGGCGTCCATCACCGGCACCTATACTCTCAATCCCCGGTTGCACGCGCTGTAGCCGGGCGGATTCCCATGCATGGGCCGGCGCCCGGGCGCCGGCTGGCGGGGTACGGCGCCGGGGGTTCACGGTAAAATAGCCCATTCGATCGCCCGCCCATTTCACCTAGGAACCTTCATGTTTGACCGCTCCCGCACACTCGATCAGGCCGATCCCGCCATCTGGGCCGCCGTCCAGCAGGAAAATCTGCGCCAGGAACAGCACATCGAGTTGATTGCATCCGAAAACTACGCCAGCCCAGCCGTCATGCAGGCCCAGGGCACGCAGCTCACCAACAAGTACGCCGAGGGCTATCCCGGCAAACGGTACTACGGCGGCTGCGAGTACGTGGATGTGGTCGAACAGCTCGCCATCGACCGCCTCAAGGCGCTCTTTGGCGCCGAGGCGGCCAACGTGCAGCCCAATTCCGGTTCTCAGGCCAACCAGGGCGTGTACATGGCGGTGCTCAAGCCCGGCGACACGGTTCTGGGCATGAGCCTCGCCGAGGGCGGCCACCTGACCCACGGCTCGCCCGTGAACGCCTCCGGCAAGCTCTATCATTTCCTTTCCTACGGCCTGGACGCCAATGAGGTCCTGGACTACGGTCAGCTCGAGGAACTTGCCCGCGAACACAAGCCCAAGCTCATCGTGGGCGGCGCCTCCGCCTATTCCCTGCGCATCGACTTCGAGCGCATGGCGCGCATCGCGCACGACAACGGCGCCTTGTTCATGGTCGACATCGCCCACTATGCGGGTCTGGTCGCCGGCGGCGTCTACCCCAACCCGGTGCCGCATGCCGATTTCGTCACCTCGACCACGCACAAGTCCCTGCGCGGCCCGCGCGGCGGCGTCATCATGATGAAGGCCGAATACGAAAAGATCATCAACTCGGCGATTTTTCCCGGCATCCAGGGCGGCCCCCTGATGCATGTCATCGCCGCCAAGGCGGTGGCCTTCCAGGAGGCCCTCGATCCAGGATTCAAGGCCTATGCCGCCCAGGTGGCCGCCAATGCGCGCGTGTTGGCCGATACACTGGTCAAGCGCGGCCTGCGCATCGTGTCAGGTCGCACCGAAAGCCATGTCATGCTGGTCGATCTGCGCGCCAAGGGCATCACCGGCAAGGACGCCGAGGCCGTCCTGGGCCAGGCGCACATCACGGTCAACAAGAACGCCATTCCCAACGATCCCGAGAAACCCTTCGTCACCAGCGGCATCCGCGTGGGTACCCCGGCCATGACGACGCGCGGCTTCACAGAGGCCGAGGCCGAGCTCACCGGCAACCTGATCGCCGATGTGCTCGACAATCCCCGGGACGAGGCCAATATCGCCGGCGTGCGCGAACGGGTCCACGCGCTCACGACACGCTTGCCGGTTTACCGCTAACCCTCATCACGGGCGCCGCTGGCGCCCGCATGCGTATGAAGTGTCCGTTCTGCAGCAGTCCCGACACGCAAGTCATCGACTCGCGGGTCTCCGAGGAAGGCGATACGATCCGGCGCCGGCGGCGTTGCGCAGCCTGTGATCGGCGGTTCACCACATACGAGCGGGTCGATCTGATGATGCCGGCGGTGGTCAAGCGCAACGGCACCCGCAGCGAATTCGATGTGGCCAAGCTGCGCGCCAGCATGGGCCTGGCCCTGCGCAAGCGGCCGGTCAGCACGACCGCGGTCGATGCCGCGGTCGCGCGCATCCAGGAACGCCTGATGACCAGCGGGCAGCGTGAGGTGCCCTCGGGCCACATTGGCGAACTGGTGATGGCGGAACTGCGCCAGCTCGATCAGGTGGCCTATGTGCGTTTCGCCTCGGTCTATCGCAGCTTCGAGGATATCCAGGAATTCGTGCGTGCCATCGACGAGTTCCAGTCCTCGCCCGATCCCGAGGACTGAGACCATGGAAACGGAGGCCGCCGCATTCTCGACGCAGGATCATCGCTGGATGCGGCGCGCGCTGGCGGTGGCCGAGGGTTCGCTCACCATCAGCACTCCCAATCCACGGGTGGGTTGTGTGCTGGTGCGCGATGGCCGCTGGCTGGCCGAGGGCCATACCCGGCATGCTGGCGGGCGCCACGCCGAGGCCGATGCCTTGCACGAGGCGGCCAGCCAGGGGATCGACGTCTGTGGCGCCACCGCCTACGTCACGCTCGAGCCCTGCAGCCATTTCGGCCGCACGCCCCCTTGCGCCGACGCCCTGGCGGCGGCCGGCATTGCGCGTGTGGTGGCCGCGATGGCCGATCCCAATCCCAAGGTCGCGGGGCAGGGCGCGGCGCGCCTGCGCCAGGCCGGCATCCAGGTCGGCATGGGTCTGTGCGCGGCGGATGCCCTGGCGCTCAATCCCGGCTTCGTCGCCCGCATGACGCGGCGCCGGCCCTGGTTGTGGCTCAAGACCGCCGGCTCGCTCGATGGCCGCATGGCCTTGGCCGATGGCCGATCCCAGTGGATCACCAGCGAGGAGGCCCGCGCGGATGGGCATCGCTGGCGCGCCCGCGCCTGCGTGGTCCTGACCGGCATCGGCACCGTGCGGGCCGACGATCCCGTCCTCAGCGTCCGGGCGGTCGAGACCTCCCGGCAGCCGGTGCGTGCGGTCCTCGATACGAATTTCGAAATCGACGAGGCGGCGCATCTGTTCAATGGCGATCCCGTGTGGATTTTCACGGCGCGCCCGGATCCGGACAAGAGCGATCGGCTGTCCAGGCGCAACGCGCGTGTGATCGACCTGCCGCGCGGCCCGCGGGGCGGAATCGACCTGGCCGCGTTGATGGACTGGCTGGCCGCGCATGAGATCAACGAGGTGCACGTCGAGGCGGGCGCGCGCCTAAACGGCGCGCTGCTGGCTGGTGGCTGGGTCGATGAATGGATCGCCTATGTGGCGCCGCGCGTGCTGGGAGGCGGTCGCGGTCTGGCCGGGGACGAGGGCCTGTTCGATGACCTGTCCGGATCGCCCCGCCATGAGTTCGTGGATGCGGTACAGTTAGGTCGGGATATGCGCTTGCGGCTGCGCAATCGCGCAAGCTGGCAGGCATTGTGCGCGGTACTCGCGGCCTGAGGGGGCCGCGGCGCCTTCTATTCTTTTGACGGAATCACCATGTTTACTGGAATTGTGGCGGCTGTGGGCCGCATCACCGAGGTGCGCCCGCTGGGTGCGGGGCCGGATGCCGGCGTGCGCGCGAATATCGAGACCGGCGGCCTGCCGATGGCGCACACCCGACTGGGGGACTCGATCGCCGTCCAGGGCGCCTGCATGACAGTGGTGGCATTGCATGAGGGGGCTTTCGAGGTCGACATCTCGCGCGAAAGCCTGGATCGCACCTGTGGCCTGGATCGCCCGGGCGAGGTCAACCTCGAACATGCGCTGCGGCTGGGCGATTCGCTGGACGGTCATCTGGTGTCGGGTCACGTCGATGGCGTGGGCCGGGTGACCTGCATGGAGGCGGTGGGCGAATCTTTCGATCTGCGCGTCATTGTTCCGGCGCATTTGTCCAAGTACCTGGCCTACAAGGGTTCGCTGACGGTCAACGGGGTCAGCCTCACAGTCAACCGCGTGGTCGATCAGGAGGAAGGCACCGAGGCCTATATCAACCTGATTCCGCACACGCTCGAATCGACGACCTTGCGGCACCTGGACATCGGCTCGTCCGTCAACCTCGAGGTCGACATGCTGGCGCGCTATGTCGAACGCATGGTGGGCGCGGCGGGCGTGCCGGGCTGAGATTCCCTCAGGGTAAACGCATGAAAAAGTGGTTTTAGAGGCTTCGCGAGGGATTGTTTTTTGGGATGAGCTCGCGCCCCCCTGGGCGCCGGCCGCCTACGAAAGTGGGAGGGTGTTGGTTCTTTCGGGAGGGTTTTCCACCAGATGTGGCTCAAGAACCCAATCACTTGCCCAGCACCTGTTCGATCAGCGAATCCAGACGCTTGCCAAGCAGCTCCGCCCGGCCTGGACTGGCTTTATGCGTTTGCCCTGGAGATTTCCTATGGGGCCCGGCGATCTGCTAAAATGCCAGACTTTCGTCCAGAGGTGCCGGTGGTTCAGGGCGCCTTGCGATGGGATCAGGACAGGTGGCCGAGTGGTTGAAGGCGCACGCCTGGAAAGCGTGTATACGTGAATAGCGTATCGGGGGTTCGAATCCCCCCTTGTCCGCCAGTAAATAATAATAAAATCAATTGGTTATATTTATACCTCTGTTTTTATGTCTACCAGCCGGATGGGATGTGGGGCATAATTCCGCAACAACAATTTGCGGGAGGCGGTATGTATAAAGCGGTAGAGTCTTTCTTTATTTTCTTTTTGTTATTGGTGTTTGCCTGTGCGCTCGCTTGCGCTTTCTATAGCGCGTTTGTTGCGGGTAAGAAAGCGCTCTGCAGGGCATGTTGGTTTTTGCCGGCTTGTTCTTTGGGCCTTTTGCGGTGTTGGTTGTAGAGTGGCTTCCGAGCCAGAACAAAGCAGGTGTCCTCGCTGCGCATGAGTCCGTCCGAATAGAAAAAAAGCAAGACACTGTGCCGTAATCCTGGCCGGAATGGGGCTTCAGAATGATTGGTCCCGTTTACCTATTCAAGCGTGGATTATGCGATGACCTCGGCCCATGCGGGTGTGAAGTACCGGCTTGCCTTGACGGACAAGGATCCCCCACCCTGTCGGCGCGCCGACTATATCGGCACGCTGGCTTTCGATCCCGACCTGGCCCATACGCGCGGCAGCCTGTCGATGACGGTGTCCTATGCGTTCAGCGATCGCATGCGCGTCGAGTTCACGCCTTGTGTGCAGCGGACCGCAACTCGCGACACGGACTGTCGCAGCGGCATTCCGTGATGAAAAATAAGCAATTGTAATCAAATTAAATTATTAACATATTAATTTAATTTCAGGATAGAATTCCTTCGCCGAATGACAGGGCTGAAAATACAGACCCGATCGGGGGCGTGCGCGTTGCATGGCACATGTTGAAAATTAAAAATAACTATCTTGGGGAACATTCAAATGCCGTCTGGCTTCTATTGCGCCGGTCGTGGTGGCAATTCAATCAAAAAACCCGGCCTGGTTCTCGGCCTTTCGGCCGTTGTCATTGCATCGCTATTCAGTACAACGGCATTTTCCGCCTGTACACAAGTCACCAGCAACCAGTCGAATCGATTCGCGGCGACGAAGAATTCTGGATGTGTGCGTGGTGATTCGGGGTTCTGGTCGCCAGTGTCTCCCGATACTGAAAGTAATGTGGTGGTTCTTGCGGACAGCGGCGGTGCTCTGACGTTGGTTTCCAGTCATGTCACGGTAACCGCAGCAAATCGATCGACTGCCGCAGTCAAGGCGGTCAACAGCAACAGCATGATAACGGCCGCTGGGGATTTGCGGATAGTCGCTGAAACGACCAATCCCAATCTCGTTGGCATTCTGTCCCAGCGGGGCAGTCTGATCAATGTCGTCGGCAATCTGGATGTCACGGCGAAGAACGGATCGAACGCGACAGGCGTGTCCGTCCGGGAGGATTATCCAAAATATTCATTTGGCGTGCCTGCGCTCTATGTCGGTGGAAATCTGACGGTCGAAAGCGACGGTATCGGGGTGCAGGTGATCAATGGCGGGGTGCTGGTTGCCGGTACTTCCGATCGGCCGCTGTCTGTCTCGGGCGATTCCATCATCACGATGGCGCAGGGCGATCACCAGATCACATCAGTGGGGGTCGGCGTCCTCGCGAGGTCTGACATTGGCAGTGCCATCATCGATTTTGCGGATGGTTCCGTATCGACGACGGGAGATGCCGGTGAGGGGCTGTATGCGTTTGCAAGAACGCAAGACAGTGGTCTCAAACCTAGAGATGCCATGATCAATATGTCTGGCGGGCGCGTCGAGACGATCGGAGTCAATGGGGATGGTGTCGTTGCCAGTTCGCAGGCCAGCGGGGGGCGCGTGGGCGTGACCATGACCGGCGGCGAAATCCTGACCTCCGGGGCTCTCGCGGCGGGTGTGATCGGCCAATCTCCAGGAGACATCCGGCTTGAGCAGACGGGTGGTTCGATCACGACGACCGGGGGTGAGTCCTGGAGCATGGGCATGAGCTCGGGTATGGCGGCGCTTCGGGATGATGCGAGTCATGGGCAAGCCACGATCATCCAGGCGGGCGGCAGTATTCGCGCCGAAGGCAGCACTGCTTCTGGGATTTATGTGTATCAGGGATCGGGGGCCGTCGATATTCACCAGAGCGCTGGCGCAACGATCAGCGCAAACGGTGAATCCGGAAAGGGGATCGACGTCAATACCCCCGAGAGTGACAACATGATTCTGGACATCGCGGGCATGGTTGCCGGCGGGTCCTCCGCTGATGGCGTGGGGATTTCCACCCATGGCGCGGCGGGCGGCCAGGTAGTGCTCGACCTCCGGGATGGCGCCGATATTTCCGCGCTGTCCGGTCAGGCCATCCGGGATGGCGCCGGAAACGCAAGTGTTTTCCTGCGTGATGGTGCGCGTGTGCGCGGCTCGATTGTTCTCGGCGATGGCAGCGATGCGATGACCATAGGGCCGAATACGGATCTCATGGGCATCACATCGATGGATGGCGGCGGGGATACGGCGGGCGCGGGCGGAATGGTCGATACGCTGACCTTCGTCGGCGGTGATCATGCCCTGTCCGGCGCGTCGCTCCTGAACTGGGAGAATGTCGTTGTCGATGGCGGCAGGCTCAGGTTCACGGATACTGCGCTCGTTACTGGTTCGGGATCGGGGCATGGTCTTGCCATCGCCAATGGCGGCGTCGTGGATGGCGCCGCGCATTTCGATCTGGACGGCAACATGACGATCGGCGCCGGCAGCGCTTTCGTCACGGCGGGTGGCGGGGCTGGAGCCTATACGGTTTCGGCCGCGCTGAACAGCGCGGGCGTTGCATCGCTGGGCGATGGGCATGCCGGTGACAGGCTGACCGTGATGGGCGGCTATGCCGGCCAGAATGGCGTCGTCGTGCTCGATACGGCGCTGGGCGATGATGCATCGCCGACCGACAAGCTGGTTGCGCAGAGCACATCCGGCACATCGGGCCTGCTGGTGAGAAATGCCGGCGGCATGGGCGCGCGCACGGTGGGCGACGGGATCGAGGTGGTGCAGGTCGAGGGCGCATCGGATGGTGTGTTCTCCCTGGCTGCGGGCGACTATGCCGTCGATGGCCGTCCCGCCATCGTGGCCGGCGCCTATGCGTATCAGCTCTACAAGGGCAATGCGGCCGGCACGGGCTCCGGCAACTGGTATTTGCGTTCGACGCTTTATCAGGCGGGTGTTTCCAGCTATGAGTCCTATCCGCAAGCCCTGCTCATGCTGAACCGGATGAGCACGCTGCAACAGCGCGTGGGCAATCGCTATTGGTCTGGCGCCGGCGCGGCGCAGGCCGGCACGGGCCGTGCGCGGGGCGTGGCGCCCGATGGGGCGGATACCCTGGTCGATGGCAATGGCGTCTGGATGCGGATCGAGAATGGGCATAGCCGCATCCAGCCGCGCAGTTCGACGTCCCATACGGACTTCGGCCAGAATACCTTCAGGATCCAGGCGGGTGTGGATGGCCGTCTGGCCGAAAATAGCGATGGCACGCTGATCGGCGGTGCTTTTTTCCAATATGTGCAGGGCCGGACGTGGGCGTATTCGCGTTACGGCGATGGCGAGATCTCGACCGAAGGCTATGGGATCGGGGGGACGCTGACCTGGTATGGCCGCGATGGTTTCTATGCCGATGGTCAGGTGCAAGTGACCAAGTACCGGTCCGATCTGGATGCAACCACGATCCAGCGCGGCCAGACTCACGGCAATGACGGGATGGGTTATGCGTTGTCGGCCGAGGTGGGCAGGCGCTTGCCTCTCGGGCCGTCGGTGTCGATCACGCCGCAGGCGCAACTCGTCTACTCCCGAGTCGATTTCGATGATTTCCGCGATGTTTTCGGGGCGCGGGTGCGGATGGACAAGGGGGACAGCCTGCAGGGCCGGGCCGGGATCGCGCTGGATTATGAAACGTCACGCCAGGGCGCCGGGGCCCATTCGGACCGGAGGACCCATCTGTATGCCATTGCCAATCTCTATGGCGAGTTTCTGGAGGGCTCGCGCGTCGATGTGGCCGGCGTGCGTTTCGCGTCGAAAGCGGACCCTCTCTGGGGCGGTCTTGGCGTTGGCGGCTCGTATGACTGGGGCGGTGGCAAGTATTCAGTCTACGGGGAAGGCCTGGTCGGCACCAGCCTGAAAAACTTTGGCGACAGCCGTTCGGCCAGCGGCACGATTGGCGTTCGCATCCGTTGGTGAACTGGCGGTCGTTGTTGCCTTGCGCCCCGGTTTTCCAGCCGAGGCGTCAGCGGCTCATCGCATGGTCACGAATTCCTCGGCGGCCGTGGGGTGGATCGCCACGGTGTCGTCGAAATCCTTTTTGGTGGCGCCCATCTTGAGCGCGACGGCGAAGCCTTGCAGCATCTCGTCCATGCCGAAGCCGATGCCGTGGATACCGACGATTTTTTCGTCGGCGCCGGCGCAGACGAGTTTCATCCGGCAGGGCTGACGGTGGCGGGTCACCGCCGTGTACATGGCGGTGAATGCGGTCTGGTAGACCTTGACGGCTGCATCGCCGTAGCGTTCCCGGGCTTGGGGCTCGGTCAGGCCGACCGTGCCGATGGGTGGGTGGCTGAACACCACGGTGGGGACGTTATCGTAGTCGAGCCGTTCATGGGGTTTGCCATTGAACAGCCGTTCGGATAGGCGGCGGCCGGCCGCCACCGCGACCGGTGTGAGTTCGATCTGGCCGGTGACGTCGCCGACCGCGTAGATGCCGGGCACGCTGGTGTTCTGGTATTCGTCGACCGCGATGTAGCCTCGCGCCTCCAGCGCGACACCGGCAGCCTCCAGCCCCAGGGCCGAAGTGGCGGGCTCGCGGCCGATGGCCCAGAGCACGCAGTCGGTTTCGTGGCTGGCGCCGTTCTTGAAGCGCAGCGTCAGGCTGCCGTCGGCATTGCGGCTCAGGGATTCGGGATCGGAATCGGGGTGCAACGCGGGCCCCTCGGCGCGCATGACCTCCATCAGCGTGTCGCGCAGCAGCGGGTCGAAGCGGCGCAGGGCGGCGTCCTTGCGGACGAACAGGTGCGTGTCCGTGCCCAGGGCGTTGAGGACGCCCGCGAGTTCGACGGCGATATAGCCCGCGCCGACGATGGCGGCGCGCCGGGGCAGCGCGTCGAGCGCGAAAAAACCGTCTGAGTCGATGCCGTGTTCAGCGCCCGGGATATCAGGGCGGGAGGGGCGGCAGCCGGTGGCGATCAGGATATGGTCGGCGGTGTAACGGTCGTCGCCGACCGCGAGGGTGTGCGCATCGAGGAAGCGGGCGGCGCCCGCGATCAGATCGACGCCGTTCTTGTCCAGGCCCGACTGGTAAGAGGCATGGATCCGGTCGATGTAGGCGCTGCGGTTGCCAACCAGCCGCGCCCAGTCGAGGCGGCCCAGGGTCGCGTCGAAGCCGTAGTCCGGGCCGTAGTGGCGGATGGCCTCGGCGATCTGCGCGGCATGCCACATGATTTTTTTCGGGACGCAGCCGACGTTCACGCAGGTGCCGCCGATGACCGCGGACTCGATCAGCGCGCATTTGCGGCCGTGCAGGGCGGCCCGGTTGACGGAGGCGATGCCGCCGCTGCCTGCGCCGATGGCGATGTAGTCGTAGTGTTTGGTCATGGGGAGCCTTTCGATGTCATGGGGTCAGCGCGCCAGGAACTGGTCGTCCGGCATGTCCGCCCGTGTGCCGGCGCGCCGGTTGGCTGGCGCAATGCCCGCTGCGAACAGGCATTGCAGTATGCCGTGGGCGTAATGGCTGGCGACCTCGCCGAGGAATGCGGGGAAGTCCTGGTGGGCCTGGTCGTCCGCCGTGTCCGAGACGGTGCGCATGACGGCGAAGGGAATGCCGTATTCGTGGCAGACCTGGGCGACGGCCGCGCCCTCCATTTCGACCGCGAGCGCCTCGGGCAGGGCTGCCCGCAGGGCCGCGACCCCGGCGGCGCTGCCGATGAACTGGTCGCCGCTGGCGATCAGGCCGCGATGCACGCGCGGCTGGGCCAGGCCGAACTGCCGCTGGATGTCCGGCCGGATTCGTTGGCGCATGGGGCCGTCCAGGAATGCCTGGGCGGCCGTTGCGAGCCGCGCGCTCAGGGCGGTGTCGGCGGCGCAATGGCTGGTGCCCAGCAAGGGGATCTCGTGGCGGCGAAAGAAGGGGCGCGCATCCAGGTCGTGCTGGACCAGGGCGTTGGCGATCACGATGTCGCCGATCCGCAGGCCCGGCGCCACGCCGCCGGCCACGCCGGTGAAGATCACCTGATCGACGCCGAAATGCTCGATCAGCGCGGTGGCGGTGGTGGCCGCGGCGACCTTGCCGATGCGCGCGAGGGCGATGACGCAGTCATGCCCGTGGATCGTGCCGGCGGTGTAGTCGCGCAAGGCGATGCGTGTGCGGCAGCCGCCCGGTTCGAGGTCCTCGAGCAGGTGGGCGACCTCCTCGCGCAGGGCCGCCAGGATGCCGATGGTCATGCGATGCGTCCGGGCCGCAGGCCCGGACGAGGGCAGGAGTGTCCGGGCCGGATGATCATTCCATGCCGGGGACGGTGTTCGAGAAGCCGCAGTCCACGTGCAGGATCTCGCCGGTGATGCCGGCCGCCAGGTCCGAGAGCAGGAAGGCCGCGGCGTTGCCGACGTCCTCGATGGTGACGTTGCGGCCGAGGGGCGATTGGGACTCGACGTATTTCAGCATGTTCGAGAAGTCCTTGATGCCGCTGGCGGCCAGGGTCTTGATCGGGCCGGCGGAGATGCCGTTGGAGCGCAGGCCGCGTGGCCCCAGCGCCGTGGCCAGGTAGCGCACGCTGGCCTCCAGCGAGGCCTTGGCCAGGCCCATCATGTTGTAGTGCGGGATGGCCTTTTCCGCGCCCAGGTAGGTCATGGTCAGCACCGCGCCGTTGCGGCCCTCCATCATGGGCAGTGCGGCCTTGGTCAGGGCCGGGAAGCTGTAGGCGGAAATGTCGTGGGCGATGCGGAAATTTTCGCGGCTCATGCCATCGAGCAGGTCGCCGGCCAGCGCGTCGCGGGGCGCGAAACCGATCGAATGCACCAGACCGTCCAGGCCGTCCCAGTGCTCGCGCAGGGTGGCGAACGCCGCCTCGATCTGGGCGTCCTCGGCGACGTCGCAGGGGATGACGATCGAGCTGCCCAGTTCCTGGGCGAATTCCTTGATGCGATTTTCGAAGCGCTCGCCCACATAGGTGAGGGCCAGTTCGGCGCCCTGGGCGCGACAGGCCTGCGCGATGCCGTAGGCGATGGATCGGTTCGAGATCATGCCTGTGATCAGAATGCGTTTGCCGTTCAGAAAGCCCATGTCTTGAAAGTCCTGTTTGGTGAAAATGCGAAAGGGGGGCGGCGGGGCTCAGCCCTGGACGTCGGCGCCGGGCACGCGCAGGCGCGCGCCGGTGGACAGGCTGCTGCCCTTGAGGTTGTTGAGTTTGCGCAGCGCATCCACCGAGGTGTTATAGCGCCGCGCGAGCGAATACAGCGTCTCGCCACGCCGGACCGTATGGGTGCGGGCCACGACCTTGGGTCGCATGTCCGGCGTGGCGGTTTGCGCCCGGGAAGCACTGATGACCTCGATGTCCCCGGAGAGCCGGGGGCCGGCGGCCCGCAGGGACTTGGGCGGGGCGTCCGGGGGGCTGTCCGGCGTATAGGCGGCCAGCCGGATGCCAGGGTTGCTGCCGATCGCCCGGGAGGGAATCAGCAGGATATCGCTATCGGCGACGGTGCGTTTCTGGCCGATGCCATTGGCCTCGCGCAATTCGCTCAGGGATACACCGTGGGATTTTGCGATCGCCGCCAGGGACTGGCCGCGCTTGGGGCGGTAGACCTGCCAGGAGCTGAGGTTGCCGGTGTAGGCCTCGAGGTTGTTGTTGAAGACCTCGACCTTGTCCGTGGGCAGGTGCAGCGCGGGGCTGTGCGAGGCCAGCATGATGGGCCGGTTGTAGGAGGGATTCAGCGCCTTGAAGTCCTCCAGGGGCATTTCGGCCAGGGCGGCGGCGACCTCGATGTCCATGTCGCGCGACTTTTGGACCGTGGTGAAGTACGGTGTGTTGTTGACTTTGGGGAGAGTGATGCCGAATTTCGCGGGTTGCGCGATGATGTTTTTGATGGCCTGCAGTTTCGGAACGTAGTTGCGGGTCTCGTCGGGCATGTCCAGCGTCAGGTAGGTCGGCTGGACGCCGGATTGCTCGGTCTTGGCCATTGCGCGCTTGACGGAGCCTTCGCCCCAATTGTAGGACGCGAGGGCCAGATACCAGTCCCCCTGGAAGTCATACAGGTAACTGAGGTAGTCCAGGGCGGCCTGGGTCGAGGCGACCGGATCGCGGCGCTGGTCGCGCCACCAGTCCTGCTGCAGGTTGTAGTGCAGGCCGGTGCTGGGAATGAATTGCCACAGGCCGGAGGCCTTGGAGCGCGACAGCGCCGTCGGGTTATAGGCGCTCTCGACAAAGGGCAGCAGCGCCAGTTCGGTCGGCAGGCCGCGGCGGTTGAGCTCATCGACGATGTAATAAAGGTATTTCCCGGCGCGCTGGCTCATCAGCAGCACCGACTGCGGATGCGCAGCGTAATAGTCGGTCCAGTAGTCGACGCGCTCGCTGTGCAGGTTGGGGATGGCGAAACCGCGCCGGATCCGGTCCCACATGTCGCGGGGGGGATGGGTCAGGTCGACGGTGCGCGAGGTGTCCTGGGCGACGTAAGCCTGCTGTTTCGACGGAGGGGTCTGAGTGGCGCAGCCCGCCAGGGCCACGAGGAGCAGCAGGAGGTAAATTCGCAGGAATCTCATGACGGGCTATTTGAAGTTGTTCTTCCATTCGCGTAAACAGGCGAACACCGCCTGCGGTGTATCCAGCCGCGCGCCAGCATAGGCCGAGGCGGCGGCGCCGACCTGCGCGCTGTCCGTTCGCATGAACGGATTGGTGCGCCATTCGGCCTCGATGCTCGATGGTACGGTGGGCAAGCCTTGCTCGCGCAGCCGCGCGACATCCTGTGCGCGCTCGCGCAGCGCCGTGTTGCCGGGCTCGACTTGCAACGCCCAGCGTATGTTCGACGCGGTGTATTCGTGCGCACAGCATACGAGGGTTTGCGGGGGCAAGTTCCCAAGTTTACCCAAGGAATCGACCATTTGTGCAGGGGTGCCCTCGAAAAGGCGTCCGCAGCCGGCGGCAAACAGTGTGTCGCCGCAGAACACGACGGGCCGGCCCGGGTCGATTTCGCCGAAATACGCGATGTGCCCCGCCGTGTGGCCCGGGACGTCCAGCACCTCGAACGACAGGCCGCAGCCGGGCAGTTGGATCCGGTCGCCGCCGCCCAGGCGCACATCGCAAAAGGGCAGGATTTCGTTGCGCGGGCCATAGACGCGCGCACCGGTTCGCTGGTGTAATGCACACAGCCCGCCCACATGGTCGTTGTGGTGGTGTGTGACCAGGATGGCTTCGAGGATCAGTCCGGGCGGCAGCGCCGCCTCGACCGGTGCGGCAACCCCGGGGTCGATGATGATCGCATGGCCATTTTTCCGTACCATCCAGATATAGTTGTCGGATAGAGCCGGGATGGGTGTCAGGATGGCCGACGCGTCGGTGATCGTGGCGTGGTTTTCCATAGCATAGATTAGGAGTCGATGTGCCGCTCGACCGCGCGTTGCCGATTGCATTGGCCGATTGGCTGGAAACCCCTGCCGGGCTGTACGTGCGCGCCTGGGAACAGCGGCAGGTGGACGCCATGGTGGCGAACGTATTCGGCTATCATGCCATACAAATCGGTCTGCCGCACTGGGATCTGCTGCAAGCCAACCGTATGCCATACAAGGCTTGGGCCCATAGCCCAGCGGCGCCCTACGGGACGCGCAGCGGGCGCCTGATCTGTGAGCCCGAGCAACTGCCCTTTGCCAGTCAGAGCGTCGACCTGCTCGTTTTGCCGCACACGCTCGAATGGAGCATCGATCCGCACCAGGTGCTGCGTGAGGTCGAGCGGGTGTTGATCCCCGAGGGACACGTTGTGATCACCGGCTTCAATCCGTTCAGTCTGTGGGGCGTGCGCGAATCCCTGCCTGGTCTGGCGCTGCGCCTGCCGGTGTCCGTTCCGGCCCAGGTTTCGCCGGCCCGCCTCAAGGATTGGTTCAAACTGTTATCCTTCGAACCCGATCGCGGGCGCTTCGGTTGTTATGCGCCTTTGTGTGAATCGCAGACCTGGCTGCAGCGCTGGCGTTTCATGGAACACGCGGGGGACCGCTGGTGGCCCGCGTGTGGCGCCATCTACGCCATCTCGGCGGTCAAGCGGGCCGCGGGAATGCGCCTGGTCGGTCCGGCGTGGCGCAAGGACAAACGGCGCCGGGTGCGCCGCGCCGCGGTCGCGCCAGCGGTGAATCAAGTCAAGGACGACAATTGCAATGGCTGATCCTGTAGTGCAAATCTGGACGGACGGGGCCTGTAAAGGCAACCCCGGCCCTGGCGGCTGGGGTGTGTTGCTGCGCCAGGGCGCGCATGAAAAAAAACTGTATGGCGGCGAGACGAACACCACCAACAACCGGATGGAGCTGCTTGCGGTGATCGAGGCCCTGCGCGCGCTCAAGCGCCCCTGTGTCGTCACGGTGCATACGGACTCGTCCTATGTGCAAAAGGGCATGACCGAGTGGCTGGCCAATTGGAAGCGCCGGGGCTGGCGCACGGCCGACAAGAAACCCGTCAAGAACGCTGACTTGTGGCAGACGCTGGATACGCTGGCCGAGCGCCATGCACTACACTGGAAATGGGTCAAGGGCCATGCCGGCGATCCGGGCAACGAGTGCGCCGATACCCTGGCGAACCTTGGCGCCGAGGAGGTCCAGCGCCACGCGCCGGTCTCCGTGTCCTGACCTTTTTGACTTGACCGGCGCCCGCGCGGCGGGCGATTTTCACATCATGCGACAGATCATCCTCGATACCGAAACCACCGGCCTGGAACCCGATCAGGGCCATCGCATCGTCGAACTCGCCTGTGTCGAGATCCGCAACCGGCAGGTGACCAGCCACCACCTGCACCTGTACATGAACCCGGATCGCGACAGCGATCCCGAGGCCTTGCGCGTGCATGGCCTGAGCACGGAATTCCTGTCGCAGCATCCGCGGTTCGCCGACCTTGCCGACCAATTGGTCGAGTTCGTGCGCGATGCCGAGATCATCATTCATAACGCGGCTTTCGACGTCAAGTTCCTCGATGCGGAACTGGCGCGCGCGGGCCGCCCGCCGTTTGCCCAGTTGTGCGCCAAGATCACGGACTCGCTGCTGGTCGCGCGTGAGATGTTCCCGGGCAAGCGCAACAACCTCGATGCGCTGTGCGAGCGTTTCGGGATCTCGAATGCCCACCGCACGCTGCACGGCGCGCTGCTGGACTCCGAGCTGTTGGGCGAGGTCTGGCTGGCCATGACGCGCGGGCAGGACTCGCTGCTGATCGGACGCGAGGACGACGAGCCCGGTCCGGGGGTCGGCGCCGGTGTCGTCAGCGGCGGATTCGATGCGTCGCAGCTGCCCGTCATCGAGGTCGATGAGGCCGCCGCGCAGACTCACGAGGCCTATCTGGACGCGCTCGACAAGGCAGCCGGCAAACCCTGCGTCTGGCGCGCGCTGACCGTTGCGGCGGATGACGGCATTCCGGCATAGCCCAGTGCCAGCACCAACCATGGGGATCGTGTACAATTGCCGACTTCCCATCCGTTTGCCTGTGCGAGATGTCTCGCACCCTATGGGCAAACCCGGATCGGGCGGTTAGCTCAGTGGTAGAGCACTGCCTTCACACGGCAGGGGTCACTGGTTCGAACCCAGTACCGCCCACCAGAATTCAAGAGCCATATCAAGCATTCAGCTGATATGGCTCTTGTTCGTCATGCATGCCGATTTAGAATAAATTCGTCTATTTGATGTCTCGGGAGTGTCCCAAAGTTCGTTGGTAGTCACGGGCGGCCACTTTAGACTGTTATGCATGGATTGACGCAACAACGGCCCCATCGAGCGCCATGCGTTTTTGCGGGAAATTGGCTGGAGAAAATTTGGGCAAGCCTACAAGTGGCTGCATCGCATCATGCAGGACTTCTTCATCAATCAGGCACCCAGTGAATGGAGAAGTTTTCAACTGTATCGAGGTGACGACCCGCAGGCTCAACGGAATAAAAATTTCCAGTCTGAAAGTCAATACACGCCTTGACGCACTTGCATAGGGAATTCCCATAGTCCAAAACGTCAACTACGTGAGCTAGTACCTTGTCTCTGACTGCGTCGGCAACAATTTCCATTTGGCCCTCATCCATTATTTTGGCGATATAGTTCAATCCGGCCCGATTCTATATCCTGGGCTGCGTCCACCATTGAAATTCCATGTGGTGACAGCTCGCCGCCGAGGAATTCGTGATCATGAGTCACTGGCACGAAACCGCCCGGTCATACAGGTAGTGCGTGATGCGAGCGGTTCTCCAGGAATGGTGTTGCGCCCGATTCTAGGGGCATTTGGTAATCCCCCCATTTTTAGCGATTGCCAGAAGTAAGAATGCTACGCGGCCAT
>JBEBRQ010000011.1:0-63084 GCA_040394755.1 Castellaniella defragrans
ATACAAGACCATATTTTTGCCATTTTCAACCACTCAGGAAGCAATAGTCCCGCAGCAGAAGGAAGCGGCTATATCATTTGGTTTATTTCACCAGAATTAAATTTATCTATTTAAAATCAGATCAGCGCATCCCCCAAAAGTAGTTTTATTGAAAACGATAAGAAAGACTCCCGCGAACCGTTCCAGGGCATGCCGGTTTTCCTCATTGGCCTCCCTCGCCAACAACAAAACGGCACCCATTCCCTCGCCTCACTCTTTCAAATGTAATTATCGCATTAACTAGATATATTTGTTTGTCAACGAATGTAAACGTAGCTGCGAGCAGCCCGCGACACATCTCTGGACTCTATCCATTCAATGGATATAGTAGATGAATATATTTTCATTGCTTCAACCAAAAACAGCGCGCCTATTCGGACAGGCCGCACAGATTGGACTGTTCCGGCCTGTTCCGATTCAAGGCAGCTTGAAGCAATGGCCTCTCCTGGCGAGCGAGAGGCGCATGAAGAAGACGCGATACAGCGTTGAATAGATCGCCCGGATCTTGCTGGAAACGGGCGAGATCGCGACTATGAAGGAGAGATCAACGCGAAAAATGATGGCGCACAGGCCCGATTGGCCCAGGCGCGATACGCCATCTCCCGTGGCGTGTGCCAGCGCCGGGCCAGGGCGCTGCCGGAAGCATCACGCTCCGGTTTGTGTATCACACGCTGAGGATGCCGATGAAGGATGCCCCGGTAATGCGGCAGGCATTACCATTGGTAGCCAACCCCAACCGAGCCACCATAATCCCCGCGCGACGAGCTATTGGCCGAAGCCTTCAGCACCCACTTGCCATTGCCGGATACTGTGGACAGGCCCATGGCATAGCCACTTTCTCCGCGCCAAGTGCCGCCGGCCAGACTGAACATGCTCTTGCCCGGCAGGTACGCCTGCGGCAAGCCGGCTGTGGCGATGGCTGCCGCAATACCCGCGCTGGCGTGGTTATCGACGCTGCTGATCCTGTTATCCAGCCGGCTCAGGTTATTCGCGACGGTGCTGGTGACCTGATTCAATTGCCCGACATTGACAGCATCCTTCTCATTGGTGCCAGCAACGACATTCGTGATTTTCCTGTCATGCATGTCGATGCCCTCTTGACCAATCGTGGGGCCATTCTCGATGACGACTTCCTTGGTCACTACTTTTTCAGTATTGACTTGCGTGGCCGTCACCGATTCCATATGGGAGTTTTTGGCCGCGCTGATGGTGATCCGTCCACCATTGCGCGAAACCTCGATATTGTCGCCATTGACAAACTGGACCGTTTCGCCAGGGGCGACTTTGGACGCCGCATCATTGTTCGCCTGGACATTCCATCCCTTATCCGCTGTATCGCGAACGGAATCGATACTTTCCTTCACCCCGCTGAGGGTGTTTTGCACACCAGTGAGAGCCTCACCGACACTGGTATAGGTCGCGCCACCCACATCCAGTTTTGTGAGCAATTTGCCGTCATCGGTGAATGTCGTATTTCCACCGATGCCTTCAGCAATGCTGCTGCCCACCTCGTGGATCTGGCCGCCATTGACGGCATCCGTGCTGGCAGCGGATAGATCTGCGCGAGCCACGTTGGTGATGCTCGTTCCATTGTCGCCCCCAGCCAAAGTAACCTTGCTTTTTTGACTGGCCGTATTGACGTCATACTGAACAGCATGATCGTCCAGTATGTCTATTTCGCTCTGCATCATCGTGTTGGCTTGGGTGACACGTTTGAGCTGGCCGAAATTCACCGCATCGCCATCGTCCGAGCCGTCCGCCACGCCGGTGATTTTCTGACTGCCGGCGTCGATGCCTTGGCTGTTGATCTTGACCTCGTTGATCGTCAGGCCACTGCTGTTCAGAACCACATCGGACTGATCCGTCGCGCCCTTGATCCTGATGCCGGATGTGTCCATGACCGTATCGCCCGTGGTCACGCTCTCCAATTCCAGCTTCTTGTTCAGCGCGATCTTCAGCGTATCGGCCCCATCGGTCTCGGTGGTGATATTGGCATCCGCGCCCGCCACCTTCAGCGTTTCGCCCAGGTCACGATGCACGGCCGTGCCACTTTGGCCCTCGAAGTTCATGCCCTGGGCCGTGGCCACACTGCCCACCGCCTTCAATTGCGCAACGTTCACGGCATCGCTGTCTGCCGTGCCGGCGGCCACGCTGGTGATCTGGCGGAACTTGTTGGTGGCTGCATCGCCCACACTGACCGCGCCCGAAGTACTTTTGGTTTTTTCGATCGCCTCAGCCTGCTCAGGGGACGCGCCATCAGGTATGAAACCTGACACGCCGGCTGCCGTATCGGCGACCGAACTGCTGCCAAGCGCAATACCATCATCCTGAGTTACGTTGGCGTTGGCTCCCAGGCTGACAGTCCGATTGGCGATTATCTTGGAACCCGCATTCTGGCCGATGGCGATATTCTGATCGCCCTTGGCCTGGTAGCCAGCCAATGCGCCGGAGAATATATTGTTGTCGCCATGAGCATCTCTGCCCGCATAGCTTCCTGTGACGATGTTGTTGCTTCCTTCCAGAACAGCGCCCGCTGTATAGCCGCTAGCGATATTCTGGTCGCCCTTGGCCTGATAGCCGGCATACCCGCCAGAGAATATATTGTTGTCGCCGTGCGCTTCTTTCCCCGCATAGCTTCCAGTGGCTATATTATTGCTGCCCACGGCGCCATATCCGGCCCAGTCGCCCGAAAAAATATTGTAATTCCCCGAACCGAAAATACCGGCAAAATAGCCCAGCATGATATTGTTGTCGCCGGACTTTCGCTGGCTGCCGGCGCCGTCGCCAATACTGATGTTGCGCGAGCCGGAGGAATACTGACCTGCCTCGTGCCCGAGCCCCACGTTCAGGTCACCTTTGGTGCCCTCGCCAGCTCCCATGGGGCCCACATAAGTGTTCAAGTTGCCGATGGATTTGTAGCCGGCCTCATTGCCGATGAACACCGCGCCGACATGATAAGGATGCGCATCCGTCAACCAGGGACCATTGACGGCACCATAGCCAGCCGCATCGCCCAACACCACAGCCGCCTCGATGCCGGCCTGCGCATTTTTTCCGATGGCAATTGCGGATTTTCCAGATGCAAGGGTATCGACGCCCGCGGCCAGTGAATTGGCCCCCGTTGCGCCATCATTATGGTAGTTGCCGCTGGCAGTACCCTCATCGTTGACGCTGAAGTAATGCGTCTGGCCTGCTGCCGTCGCCGTCTTCAGCGCATCGAGTTGCGCCAGGTTGACCGCATCGGTTGCTTGCGTGCCAGCCTTCACATTGGTGATTTTCTGATCGCCGGCATTGATGCCCTGGTCGTCGATCACCACCTTATAGGCCTTCAGACCGCCGCTGCCCAGCAACACGTTCGAGCCGATGCTCAACCCTGTGCTGCCCAGAATCACATCGGGCTGATCCGTCGCGCCCTTGATCCTGATGCCGGATGTGTCCATGACCGTATCGCCCGTGGTCACGCTCTCCAATTCCAGCTTCTTGTTCAGCGCGATCTTCAGCGTATCGGCCCCATCGGTCTCGGTGGTGATATTGGCATCCGCGCCCGCCACCTTCAGCGTTTCGCCCAGGTCACGATGCACGGCCGTGCCACTTTGGCCCTCGAAGTTCATGCCCTGGGCCGTGGCCACACTGCCCACCGCCTTCAATTGCGCAACGTTCACGGCATCGCTGTCTGCCGTGCCGGCGGCCACGCTGGTGATCTGGCGGAATTCCTGAATCGCCGTATCACCCACGCTGACCGCACCCCGGGTGCCCATGGTGGCTTTAATCGCAGCGGCCTGCGCCTCGGAGACGCCCGTCGGCGCGAAACCGGCTATTCCGGCTTCTGTGGTAGCCGCCGAGAGCATACCCAACGCGACTCCGCCACTGGTGAGAGCCTTGGCAGACGGCCCCAAAGCCACAGCATCTTTTTCTGGTGCCACAGTTCCCCTACCCAGGGCGATGGCATTTTTGCCTGCCGCCACTGCAAACGGCCCCAGTGCCGTGCTGTACTCGCCTGAGGCCTTGGCCTCGGTACCCACTGCCGTGGAATATCGTGCATTTGCGGCAGATGCGTATCCCAACGCTGTGCCTTGCTCACCAGGTGATTGCGCAAAACGGCCAACCGCCGTGGAATAACTCCCAGAGGCAACGGCCTCTCCCCCCAAGGCCGTCGCGCCACCATCCGCCCGGGATTGATAGCCCACTGCCATACCGCCAAATGCATCTTTACCTGTAACGGTCGCGCCATAGCCAACCGCGACAGCCCCCCCCATGGGGTTCGTGATGGACGCCTTGGCGCCAACCCCCACGCTGTACTGTCCGGTGACCGTGGCACCATCGCCTCCCGAGCCAATGGCGATCGATTCATGCCCGCTGGCCATCGTCCTGCTGCCGATCGCCAAAGCGCCATTTTCCGCGCTGGCCGCACTGGGCATACCCGCAGGAGACAGCTTGAAATACGGCAGATCGATTTTCAGTTCGCCGTTTCCGGCAATCGTCGAAACTGTATTACCCGCCCCTATGATCTTCAATGTTTCGCCCAGGTCGCGATGCACGGCCGTGCCGCTCTGGCCCGCAAAGTTCATGCCCTGGGCCGTGGCCGCGCCGCCCACCGCCTTCAATTGCGCAACGTTCGCAGCATCGCTGTCCGCCGTGCCGGCGGCCACGCGAGTGATCTGGCGCAACTTGTTGGTGGCTGCATCACCCACACTGACCGCGCCCGAAGTACTCTTGGTGTCCTCGATGGCCTCGGCCTGCTCGGGGGACGCGCCATCCGGTACAAAACCTGACACACCGGCCTCGGTGTCGGCGACGGAGAGTGCCCCCAAGGCAACCCCACCAGCAGCAAGTGCCTTGGCACCCACCCCCAACGCCACGCCATTTTTTCCGATTGCCTCTGCCACAGTACCCAGCACCGTACTTTGCTCGCCGGATGCATGACCCCAGGCGCCAATCGCCGTGGAATACGTTCCTCCCGCTATCGCCCCCGTCCCCAGAGCAGAACTTTGCTCGCCGGATGCTTCGGCTGTGGCGCCAACCGCCGTGGCGTAACTACCCGCTGCTGTTGCCTTGCCTCCCAAAGCCGTCGCGCCGCTATCCGCTTTGGCTTGATAGCCCACCGCCATGCCGCCAGATGCATCAGCGCCTGAAACCTCTGCCCCATAGCCAATCGCGACGCCTTTGCCCAGGGAACTCGTGACGGATGCGGCGGCGCCAACCGCCACACTGTATTGTCCTGTCACTGTGGCCCCACTGCTGCTGCCCGAGCCAATCGCAATGGACTGATGCCCGCTGGCCGTCGTCCCGTTGCCGATCGCCAAAGCGCCGTTTGTCGCGCTCGTCACAGCGGGCGCGCCAGCAGGAGACAGCTTGAAATATGGCAAGTCGATTTTCAATACACCGTTTTCGACACTCGTGGAGACTGTCCTGTCCGACCCCACGATCTTCAGTTTCTCGCCCAATTTGCGCTCGGTCGAACCACTCGTGCCGGCAAAGACCAGCGATTTGCCAGCCAGTTCCTCGACGGTAGCCGCGACATCATTGAGCTGCGCCCTATTGACGGCTTCATCGTCCGCCGAGCCGGCCTGCACGTGAATGATCTTTTGACCGCCAGCGTCGATGCCCTGGTCGTTGATCACCACGCTGTCGACCTTCAGCCCCGTTGCACTGAAGTCCCCAGTTGCTGGCTCATCCACGATCGTGATCGTCGCGCTGGCCGAGCCCAGGAGCTTACCGCCCGCAGCGGCACTGCCCCCCTGTTCCCCCGCCGCATAGACCCCTCCGGCAAGTCCAAGCAAGGCAAGTGCCACAACCGCCACACTGCTTGATTTTTTCCCATGCCCTTTGGCAATTTCAGAGACGGCGACATAGGTTCCCGTTCTCTCGTTCCAGATGGTTTTATAAATACGGTTCATGGCAATAAATGATAGGTATTATTGATAGCGAGACTTATTCGATGCCCGGTATTGCTACCAGGTCCAAAGGACTTCGATCAGCGAAGCAGTTTGACCCGCCATAATCGTTTGTGAAAAAATACCTGCATACGCAGGCTGAAAATATCAGGCAGGAAAGAGACGACAAGCCATCGACATGACGCCATCTTGCAGAGCCTGCACAACAGCATCTCGACCGGCATATGAATTCACAACAAATTCAATGCCTTGGCCCATCCCGCACCGTGGGCCGTATTTGATATGTCAGCCAGCTCATGCAGAAACCCCCGCGCCAGTGCGGGCTTGACATATGCAGTAGACTTTTGTCTATCTCGATGCTATCGGCCGCGATTCACTTGCCAAAGCCGGATAACAGAACATAGTCTATTTTCCATGTCCCGCCGAGAGAATCCAAAAAACGGAATGCCAAGATTTCCATTTTTGATATGCCGGTCCTCTCCCGCCAAAGATGCCTCAAAAATCAAGTGATATGCCACTGAAGGCAATGCTGGCAGGAGCATTCTGACATGCATTTTACTATTGCTAACATATTAAGTATTAAAATATGAGAGTAGAATCTCCGGCATGATTTACAAATTGCTTTTCTTTTAGACTCATGAAAAAAATACCCGACTTTGAAGCATGGGCTATTTTTTCAAAAGTCGCCGAAACAGGTTCCTTCGCACGAGCAGCAGCTGAATTCTCCATTTCGCAGGCCACCGTATCCAAGGCGATTACTCGCCTGGAGGCCCGTATGGGAATCATGCTCTTTCGGCGCACATCGCGCAGTATGTCTTTGACAGAAAGCGGCTATGCCGCGCTTGAGCGCGCATCCCATATTCTCAAAGACGGTGAGGAGATAGAGGCCGAAATCACCGAGCAGTCCAACAGCCTGCGGGGTTTGATCCGCGTGTCCGCTCCAATGTCGTTTGGCCTGCATCACTTGGCGCCTATCCTGCCTGGTTTTCTGGCGGCCCATCCCGAGGTGGAACTGGATGTCCAGTTCGATGACCAGCAGGTGGATCTGGTCGCAGAGCGATTCGATCTCGCCCTGAGAATCGCAAACCTTGTCGATTCCTGTCTTCTGGCCCGCCGCTTGTGTACTGTACGGATATTGCTGGTAGGCTCTCCGGCATACTTCAAGCATCACGGAAAACCGCAGCATCCTCGCGATCTCGTGCGGCACAAGGCCTTTCAGTATTCCTATACCCGTTCCGGAAAGAGCTGGAGGTTCAGGCATAAGCTGCATGGCGAGTTCATGCAGACCATGCCGATCCAGATGCAGGCCAATAATGCCGAAGCATTGACTCCCGCCCTTCTGGCGGGGCTTGGCCTGGCACTGCAACCTGAGTTCCTGGTATGGGACGAGCTCCAGTCAGGCAAGCTGGAGACTGCGATGGACGAGTGGGAAGTCGAGCCCGTCGCGCTACATATCGTGACGCCTCCCGGACGCAGGAGACCCGCGCGGATCAAGGCATTCATGGACTACGTCCTGCAGCGTTTCTCGCGGGAACCCTGGGCGCACCCGATGGATGAGTCGCATCTTTATCTACTGCCGGGCGCCGGCTGTTCGAAATACTCGATGAACGGCAACGGCGCCGTTCCCCTCGGTCAATAGAATGAGCGCTCGCCATGTTGCAAAACCTTGAGGGCGCACGGCACAGCGAGCCGCGAATCAGGCCTCGCGTCCAATCCCGGCGAACCATTCCAGCATCGCCCCGACGTCGGGCGGGAGCTCGACCGCCATGCCGCCCGTGAATTCACGCCAGGCATCGAGATAAGACTCCGACACGATCGTCAATAGCGCGCGTCCCCTGCTCATCAGTTCCAGCATCTCGGCGCTGAACCCGCCGCCATTGGCCTCCAGAGTGCCGAACCGGTTGACGACGACCAGATCGGCGCCGCCGTCGATGGCGCGGCGCAGGACGACCCCGGCGGCCAGCAGCGCGCCGGGATTCAGACAGCAGGCCCGCGACTCCTTGCCCAGGTCCTGGCTGATCGGATAGATGTCGCCATTTTCGAGATCGAATATGGCGCGCATCGACCGGTCAGCGAGCGCATTCTCGGGGCTGGCAACCAGCCCGCGCACCACCCGGCCCTGCGATTGCAGCCGCCGCACGAACTCGAGCAGCGGGCCATCGGCGCAACCATCGCCGGTATGCACGATGGCTGCAATAGGACTTGGCGTATCCAGCGCGTCCGTGGCGGCGCCTGGAGAAGCGGGTTCGAGACAACCCCCTTGCGTCTTCATCGGGAATCCTTGCCTTGTTGATGCCGCAGGCGCAGGGAAACCCGCGCCACGGTCTTGCCAAAAAGATGATAACCCGACCCGCCCTCGGCCAGCATGTCCAGCAACGCATCCGGCTCCAGCACCCGGGTGCCCCCCACCACCGTCGCACCGCGACCGGCGAAAGGCCCCGGAATCAGGGCCGCGGTCGGCCCGATGACCGCCGCCTCGGCGCCCGGCTTGAGCAGCGCCAGCAGATCATCGAGCGTATCGTTGATCAATGTGGTGCCGGTCGTAATGAAAACATCGGCCTCGGGCACGATCTCGGGCGCGCGATGCGCCTCGACGTAGAACGGCAGTTCATCCGGCTTGAATGTATCCGGATCGAGCTCCAGTACGCTGAATCGCTGATTGCGGCGGCGCAGTTCACGCATATAGGGCACGAAAGCGCCCACCATCACCACATAATCATCGGGCCGGATCACCAGGGCATCGAAAGCATCACCATCGCTGACCTCGACATTCGCAGGCGCACCGTCGCGCTGCCATAGCGTCTCGACCAGCGCATTCAGGGTCGCGATCGCCAGGGTGCGGCGCAAATCCTGCGGGCGGTAGAGATCCTCGAGCATCTTGGACACCGGCCTGCCCTTGATCTTGCCCGGCGCGGGCATCGCATGCGCGGAACTCGGGCAGCACACCGCCTCGGGCACGCTCTTGATCGGCGTGGCGCACAGACCGCCCGCGCCGTTGCTCAGTTTGACGCCGGTGAAAAAGATCCCCAGCACGGCGCGTTCGATCGACAGGGATTCAATCCCGGCGCCCAGTTTGTCGACGACCTCCGCATGCAGGGCGGCCAGCAGTTGGGCCGCCGGCGTTCCCGGCGTCGCTTGTGGATTCTTCAAGGCGCTTGGCATAGTCAGTACTCCATATTGGCCGTCCCGCGGACAGCATAAAGCATATGGAACGACACCGCGAGATCCACGGCATGGTCCGCGGGAGGGGATCGGCACTGGATATCAAAAGATCGCTCAATAGGTATACGTCAGCGTCGCGCCAACCCCCACGTTGCGCTGGGCGGCGGGCTCGTAATAGCGGCCATTGCTTTCATTGGCGATGACGGACCCGATATAGCGCCGGTTGAACAGGTTATCCACGCGCGCGTAGACATTCCATTTCCAGGGCCCCGAGCCACCGGCATAACCCGCGCTGACGGCAGTGGTGAAATAGCCGGGCGCAATGGCATCGTTGGCATCGTTGGCGTAGATCCGGGACAGCGCACGGGCCTCGATGCCCGCTTGCCATCCGCGCGGCGGCGCCCAGTCCAGCGAGGCATAGACGGTCTGGCGCGCAATGCCGGGAATGAACCGGCCCGCGCGGATATTGCCACCCGTCGTATCGCGATAGCGCGCATCCAGCCATCCATAGGCCAATTGCGCGTGCAAATCCTTGACGAGTTCCCCGGACCAGGACAACTCCACGCCATCGCGTCGCGTGCGTCCCGCGTTGCGATAGCTCGTGCGCCCGCCCGAGCTTGCCGCGGTGACGATTTCATCATCGGTCTGTATGCGGAAAACGGCGAGGCTCAGCCAGCCACGCCCCAGTCTGGTCTTGGCGCCCAATTCCATGCTGTCGCTGGTCGAGGGCAGCAGTCCGAAATTCAGGCCGCCCATGCCATCGGGCCGGTACGAAATTTCGTTCAGCGTCGGGGTCTCGAAACCCCGGCCAAACGCGGCGTATAGATTCAGATCATCGGACACCGCATAACGCAGCGATGCGACGGGCAGCAACTTGCTGTAGCGCACGCCACCGCTATCGTCGGGATTGCCGGGCGCAACATAGTGGTCATCGGAATTGAAATGCACCACGCTGTAACGCAGCCCCACATCCAGGGCCCAATCCGGGGCGAACTGCCACGAAGCCTGCAGGTAGGGATCGGTATTGTAAACAGTGTTGGTTTCGTTTCGACGCAGCGCGCCCCGTACGCCGAGTCTCTGCCCGGCGCCACTGCCGATGAAATTCTCATAGCCTCTGCGAGCCTCGCGCACGCTGTCATAGGCGAAGCCGCCTATCAACATGAGCGGCCGGCCGGCCAGGCGGCCTTCGGTAGTCCAGCGCAAATCGACGCCGCCATAGCGGCGCCGGAGATCGCTGAAACTGCCCGCATGCGTGGGTGCGCGTTGCGCAGCCGGCGGTATCGACAGGTACTGGTTGATATGCCGTTCGCCGTAGTACAGCATCGCGCGCAGCGAGTTGCCGGCATCGACCTTGCGCTCGTAGAGCAGGCCGCCCTGGGTTTGCTTCGCAGTCTTGCGGGTGTTGTATTGCTCGGCCTGCGGCGTCACAGACCGCGGATCATTCTGAAACTGCGCCCAGGTCAGACCCAATGGGTCCTGCGCAGTCAGGTCCACATGATTGAGCACCAGGGTCAGCCGACTGTCCGCATCCAGTTGCAGACCCAGCTTTGCATTCATCAGGTTCTTGCGGGCGGCGCTATGGTCGCGATAGCCGTCCGTGGTGAAGTGCGTGGCGCTCAGCAAATAATCCAATGCGCCGGCTCCACTGCCTATGGCTCCGCCTGCCTTGACGCTATAGCGCCAGGAGTCATCGCTCCCCCCCCACATGCTCGCCTCGAGTTGCGGCGGCGGCTTGCCTTCCTCCGTATAGGCCTGAATCACCCCGCCCGAGGAGTTTCCGTACAGCGTCGAAAAAGGGCCCCGCAATACTTCCACCCGGTCAAGGGAAGCGATGTCGATATTGGAGGTCTGGCCCTGCCCGTCCGGCATCGTGGCGGGAATGCCATCCACGTACAGACGCACGCCACGCACGCCAAATGCTGCACGCGCACCGAACCCCCGGATGGATATTTTCAAGTCCTGCGCATAATTCTGGCGATTCTGGATCTGCAGTCCAGGCACGCCGCCCAGCCCTTCGGACAGGTTGATCCCAGGCTGATTACGCCGGATCTCAGTCCCGGAAATGACGCTGACCGAGGCAGGCGCTTCGACCTGTGTCGTGGACATTCGCAGCCCAGTCACGACGATAGGTTCCAGCGTATCTCCCTCGCCAAGGTCCTGCGCGCCCGCCGGAATCGCAAGCGCCAGCAGGCCCCACCGCAAACAGCCGTTCAGCCAACGTGTCCGCATACAGACCTGTCCCCTTTGTGTCATACGCATCGAGATACCCTCGCCGACAGATTTTTCGTGCCCTATGCGGCTTCTGTTCTTGTTTGCATAGGGGCCTATTAATGAGTCTTTTCATCGAAGACGCTCATTTGAATCAAGCAAATTTCATGCCAATCAACGAGCCTCCCAACAAGTCCGGCGACAGCCGCGAGAGAACAGAACACTTTGTCCCGAATATGGAGCAGTGAATACACATTCTGTGAGCACCCTGCTGCGGGTGGGCGGCGCAGCGATGGGATCGTCTCCTCCCGGCTGCCCTCGGGCGATAGCAAGGGGCATACAGCGTCCGACGAAAGTTGGCACGGAAATTGCTGCTTTGCTTTTGAAGAACGGACTCTCAATACAACACGATGGAGTGAGACTAACCATGACACATCTGAGATCAATGATTCCCATTTTGTTTGCGTCCTGCTTGTCCATGCAAGCCTACGCAAACAGCACACTGGTCGAGCTTTCGAAAAGCGATGAAAACTGGGTGTTGCCGGGCAAGGATTACAACGCCAACAACTTCAGCCCGCTGACCCAGATCAACACCGATAACGTCAAGCAGCTACACCCCGCCTGGTCGTTCTCCACCGGCGTCCTCAACGGGCACGAGGGCACTCCGATGGTGGTGGGTAACGTCATGTACATCCACACGCCCTTCCCCAACCAGACATTCGCCGTCTCTCTGGACCAGCCTGGAAATATTCTCTGGACCCACAAACCCAAGCAGAACTCCGCCGCGCGCGCGGTCGCATGTTGCGATGTGGTCAGCCGGGGACTGGGGTACTGGCCGGGCAATGACAAGATCGGACCGCGCATCATCAAGGTGCTGCTGGATGGCCATGTCGTCGCACTGGATGCGAAAACCGGCAAGGAAATCTGGAAGCTCGAAAACTCGGATTTCCGTGTCGGATCGACGCTGACGATCGCTCCCTATGTGGTCAAGGACGTCGTGCTGGTCGGATCTTCGGGAGCGGAACTGGGCGTGCGCGGCTATGTCACCGCCTACGACATCGCCACCGGCGAGCAAAAATGGCGTGCTTATGCCACCGGCCCCGACGAGGATGTCCTGCTGGCCGAGAATTTCAACGACAAGACCCCGCAATACGGCGGCAAGGGCCTGGGTGTATCGACCTGGGAAGACGACGCCTGGAAGATCGGCGGCGGAACGAACTGGGGATGGTATGCGTATGACCCGGACACCAACCTGGTGTATTTCGGCACCGGCAACCCTTCGCCCTGGAATGAAACGATGCGCCCCGGCGACAACAAGTGGACCATGTCCATCTGGGCCCGCGACGTCGACACCGGCGAAGCCAGATTCGCTTACCAGAAGACGCCTCACGATGAATGGGATTATGCCGGCGTCAACGTCATGATGCTCAGCGAACAAAAGGACAAGGACGGGAAGATGCGCAAGCTGCTGACCCATCCGGACCGCAATGGCATCATCTACACATTGGATCGCACGACTGGCGAATTGGTGTCCGCAAACAAGATGGACGACACGGTCAACTGGACCAAGCACGTCGATCTGAAAACGGGCCTGCCCGTGCGGGACCCCGAATTCGGCACCCGGATGGATCACAAATCCCGCGACATCTGCCCGTCCGCCATGGGCTATCACAACCAGGGGCATGATTCCTACGATCCGCGGCAACAGCTTTTCTATCTGGGGATCAACCACATCTGCATGGATTGGGAACCGTTCATGCTGCCCTACCGCGCGGGCCAGTACTTCGTCGGCGCCACCCTGACGATGTATCCCGGCCCGAAGGGCGATCGCCAGAACTTCGTCGGGCTGGGCCAGATCAAAGCCTATAACGCCATTACCGGCGAGTTCGCCTGGGAAAAAATGGAACGCTTCTCGGTCTGGGGCGGAACCATGGTCACCGCCGGCAATCTGGTTTTCTACGGCACGCTGGACGGCTTCATCAAAGCCCGCGACAGCCGCACCGGGGAGCTGCTCTGGAAACACCGTCTGCCCTCGGGCGTGGTCGGGCATCCCATGACGTACATGCATGATGGCATCCAATACCTGGCCATCTTCTACGGGGTGGGCGGCTGGCCCGGCGTCGGACTGGTATTCGACCTGGAGGATCCAACCGCGGGCCTGGGATCTGTCGGGGCGTTCAAGAACATTCAACACTACACACGGATGGGCGGCGGCGTCATGGTCTTTTCGATCGGCGGCAAAAGCGTCTACGACGATGTCGAACTCACCGAGTATCAAAAATAAGATTGCGCCTTGGTGGCCATGACCGATCGGGAGCGCGCGAAGCGCGTGCGATCCCGATCGGACCGGAGCCGCTCTCATCGCAAAACATCAGGAGCATGGAGATGATGACGAATCAAAAAAACGTAGCGCGGGCAGCGGGTATCGCCGGTTGCGCTATTGTGATGACCGCCATGAATTGGGCAGTCCGGGCGGAAAATACTGCGGCGCCCCTGCGGATCTGTGCCGCCGAAAACGAGGCGCCCTACTCGCTCAAAGATGAATCGGGGTTCGAGAACCGGATCGCCAATATCGTCGCGAAAGCGATGGGCCGCGATCCGGTCTTCGTCTGGTCGTCAAGGCCGGCCATCTATCTGGTGCAGGACTATCTCGACAAAAACCTATGTGACGTGCTCATGGGAGTGGATCAAGACGACCCGCGTGTGCTGACCACCAGGCCCTATTACCGCTCAGGCTATGTTTTCGTATCCCGCCAGGATCGAAACCTGAAGATCGACGACTGGAACTCTCCGGTCCTCGGCCAATTGTCCCATATCGCGGTAGGGCTGGGCTCCCCGGCGGAAGCGATGCTCAGGGCCACCGGCCTGTACGAAAACAATATGAACTACATCTACTCGCTGGTCAATTTCAAATCTCCGCGCAATCAGTATGTGCGGGTCGAGCCCTCCTTGATGGTCTCTCAGGTCATACAAGGCAAAGCGGATCTCGCGATCGCCTTTGGCGCGGAAGTCGCGCGCTATGTGCGCAACTCGACGATCCCTCTGAAAATGGAATTCGTTCCTCCCGACACGGTGCCCGATCAGAACGGCAAAACCATCGAGTTCGATTATTCGGAATCGATGGCGGTGCGCAAAGGCGAGGACCAGCTGCTGAAGGCCCTGAACGACGCGATCGAAGCCTCGGCGCCGCAGATAGAGGCGCTCCTCAAAGAGGAAGGCGTACCTCTGCGCACAGGCAAGTCATGATGCGCAGGCAGTTCACGGCAAAGTTGAAAAAAAGGGGTTCAATCAAATGGTGAAGAAACTCGTATCCAAGATCCTGCTGATCTCCGGATGTATTCTCGCAGCAGCGGCGGGCCCGGCGGTGGCCCAATTGGTTTTCCTGAACGTCGTGACCGGCGAGACCCTGGACATCACACAAGGCCGACCCGACGGGCGGGACACGCCGGCGGTCAAATCGTTCATGCAGACCGGCATCAATCCATACAACGAAGATCCAGACGTGCTCGTCAAGGGCGAAGTGCTGTTCGCCACCGCTTGCTCGGCTTGTCACGGCCACGTCGGCGAAGGAAAAATCGGGCCTGCCATCAACAGCGGCCGCTGGGACTATCCCCAACTCGAAGAAGACAAAGGACTGTTCGAAACCGTATTCGGCGGCGCAGCCAGGCAAATGGGGCCGCAGTACGAAATGCTGACGCAAGACGAGATCCTGCAAGTCATGGCATGGGTCAGGCATCTATACACCGGCGATCCTGCCGATGCCACCTGGCTGACGGAATCGCAGCGGGCGGCTTTCAAACCCTACCAGCACTGAACACAGAGGAAAGGATTTTCCTCCGCGAGACAAAGTTGCATTCATGTTTCAACAAAGAAACAGGAGATCATGATGAAGACCAAATTGATTCACGGCATTACGGCTTTCGGCGCCTGCCTCATGCTGGCCACCGCACCCAGCGTGGCGTTGGCCTACGATGGTACGCAATGCAAAGAGCCGGGCAATTGCTGGCAGCCCAAGCCGGGCTACCCGGAAAAAGTAGCCGGTACCAAATACGATCCCAAGCACAACGCCAAGGAGGTCGCCAAACAACAGAACTCCATCAAGGAAATGGAAGCGCGCAACAAGCTGCGCGTGGATCATTTCAAACGCACCGGCGAGTTCATCTACGACGTCAAGAAAATTCCCGCCTCCTGACACCAGAACGCCAATGCACCACCCAGGCACCGAGACAGTCACCGCGAATCAGGGTTTGAGCATGAGCATGGAAGTCAGGCTAGACGAATGGCGCGAGCACGCCCTGCGATTCGAGGCCGAGGTGGGACGCGCGGTGATCGGACAAGCCAGCGTCATCCGGAAGATCACGCTGGCCTTGTTCGCGCGCGGCCACGTCCTGCTCGAAGGTGACGTCGGGGTCGGGAAAACAACCTTGCTGCGGGCCGTGGCGCGCGCCCTGGGCGGCGCATACGGTCGCGTGACGGGCACGGTCGATCTGATGCCCGGGGACTTGGTTTACTACACTTATCTGGATGCGGAGGGCCGCCCGCGTGTCGATCCCGGACCCGTGCTCCAGCATGGCGAGGCGCTGTCGGTTTTCTTTTTCAACGAGATCAATCGCGCCAGGCCACAAGTGCACTCGGTATTGCTCAGCCTGATGGCGGAACGCAGTATCAACGCCTTCAATCGGGAATACCACTTGCCGCATTTACTGGTATTCGCGGATCGCAATCAGGTCGAACGCGAAGAAACCTTCGAATTGCCCGCGGCGGCGCGTGATCGTTTCTTCATGGAAATTTCGATGCATGCGCCCGGGGATCAGGCGACGCAACGCGCCCTGATCTTCGATCCCCGTTTCTACGACAGCGATGCCCTGGTCGCACAAGTCCAGGAAAATGTGCTGGACCATCAGGCACTGGATCAGGTGGCGCGCGCCATACAGGCATCCATCCATGCCAGCGACGCATTGCAATCCTATGTGGTCGAACTATGGCGGGCCACGCGCCATCCTGAACGCGCGGGGCTGGAGATCGAGGGCGTGGACATGGGTCGCCTGGTGGCCGGCGGCGCCAGTCCACGTGGCGCGGGCGCATTGGTGCGCGCGGCGCGCGTGCACGCCTGGCTGAATGCGCGCGCCATGATCGTGCCGGAGGACATCCGCGCCGTGTTCTACGAGGTCATGGCGCACCGGATCTTTCTCGAACCCGTCTATGAAAGCCGCCGCGACACGATCATCGCATCGCTGTGCAGCCAGTTATTCGAAAGGGTGGCCGTACCATGAGCAGGCGCGAGGCGCCTCGGGACAAGCGCGCAGCCGCGCGGCGTTCGATCGCCCAGGATGACGGCTTCAAGCAACTGATCTACGGACTGCGCTGGCGAGTGCGCGGCGTGCGTCCCGGCGGGCATCGCGGCATGGGTTCCGGACATTTCGGCACACTGCGCGCCATGGTGCCGCTGGAACGATGCCGGGATACCCGGCGTATCGATTTGCATGCCAGTCTGCGCGATCCATTCGGCCGCTGGTATGCGCGTGACTTTACGCCGCTGGCTGCCGCAAAGGTCTGTCTGCTGGCGGATCTGTCCCAGTCGATGGCATTCGACGACGGCCGGCTGATCCTGCTTGCCGATCTATGCGAGGCGCTGGCCGCGGCGGCCCGCCGCAACGGTGACGAATTCGGTCTATATGCCTGCGACCAGGCCATACGCGAAGACCTCAGCGCCGCGCCCCGGCGCTTTCCCGGCCATCCTGAAACATTGGCCGCCAGTCTGCTCGGCACAGCGCCCGCGCACGCGGGAATACAGGGCTTGATACAGGCCGCAGGCCGTCTGGCGGGAGCGCGCAAGCTCGTTTTTCTCGTCTCCGATTTCGAATTCCCCTCCCCTCTGCGCGACACATTGTTCGACGCCCTGTCCCCGCACGATGTGGTGCCTGTCGTGCTGGGCGATGATGTGCTGGACGGGTTGCCTGATTGGGGTTTGATCCATCTGGCCGATCTCGAGAGCGGGCGGCGGCGCCTGGTCTGGCTGCGTCCCGGCTTGACGCGCCGCTGGCGAAACGCGGCGCGCACCGCCGCCAGAGAACTGGATGCCGCGTGCGCGCGGTTTGGCTGGCGCGTCCTGCGCCTGCATGGTCGTCTGCACCTGGACGTGCTTGCCCGCCACCTGCTGACGAGGTAGCCATGCGCAGGTTGATCGTATATTGCATCTTTGCGAGTCTGGCCTGGAGCGCTTGTCCTGCGCAGGCGCAGATCAGGGACGTCGAACGAAACCTGCCGCGCAGCGTGGGCTGGCATCTGGGCGACGTGCTGGATATCACCGTGACCGTGCCGGTCGAAACGGGCTATCAGCTGGATTCGTCCTCTTTGCCGCGCACCGGCCCGCTGAATTATTGGCTGGAACTGCGCACAATCAACGCACAAAAACAGCAAGACGGCGCGCTCGATCGCTATCGTTTCACTTTGCAATACCAGACTTTCTACGCCCCGCTGCAGGCGCGCCAGCGCCAGATTCCCGGCTTCACGCTGCGATTCGTCAAGGAGGCCGACAGCATCCAGACGGACATACCGCCCTGGACATTCACGATGTCGCCTCTGCGGGAAATCAGCCATCAGGCCAGCATGGAATTACAGCCCGATGCCGAACCGGCGCCTCTCGCCCCGGATACTCATCGAATCTGGATCACCGCCGCTCTCAGCCTGCTTTTTGCAATGCTGCTGGCCCGGCACTATGCGGTGCCGCCGTTCCGGCGCCCTCGGGCACGACCCTTCACACTGGCTTACCGGCAATTGCGCCGGCATCTGAAGCGCGGCGGCACGTATGAGCAAGCCCTGATCCTGATGCATCGCGCTTTCGACACAGCGGCAGGCCGGTGCCTGATGGCCGGCGACATCCCGGCTTTCGTGACGGCCTGGCCCGCCATATCATCCTTGCAAAGCGGAATCGAGCGATTCTTCGCCGCATCACAGCATCAGTTTTTCACATGTGCCGCATCCCGCCCGCAGGATTCCGGCACGGCACAGGCTGAATTGCTGGCCCTGGCGCAAGCCTTGGCAATCTGCGAACGCAAAAACGGCAGGGCCAAGCCATGAGCATGACATCATGGTTCGCATTCGATCGGCCGTGGGCATTGTGGCTGGCCCTGGCCGGCGTACTGCCGCTATGGCGCGGCATCGATTCATATTCGGCATGGCCGCGTCTGACCGCTGCCACCCACGACACCGCCTCGAACCTGATCCATGGCCTGCTGCAAGGCATGGCGGCCCTGGCTCTGGCCGCGCTGGCGCTCGGCATGGCCGGGCCTCATATTCCAGATAGCCGCGTGCAACACATCGGCCACGGCGCGCACATGGTCCTGTTGATCGATCGCAGTTCGAGCATGAACAGCGGTTTCGCAGGCGGCGCGCCGGGCAGCGATGCCGAGTCCAAGGCTGCCGCCGCCAAGCGTTTGCTGGGAAGCTTCACGACTCAGCGGCCGCATGACCGGGTCGGTGTGATCGGCTTTTCCACCATGCCGATGCTGGTACTGCCATTGACCGGACGGCCACAGGCCATACAGGCCGCCATCGATGCCATCGATCGCCCGGGACTGGCGTATACCGATGTCGGCCGCGGCCTGGCGATGGCCCTGGCCTTGTTCGGCAATACGCCGGACGCATCGGTGTCGCGCGTGATCATCATGGTCTCGGATGGCGCGGCAGTCATCGACCGCCGGATTCAGGAAAGATTGCGCGCCGACATCGCGGCGCGTCCCGTGCAACTGTACTGGTTGTTCCTGCGCACGGCAGGCAGTCCGGGCATTTACGACAAACCCAAAGAAGGCATACCAGACACCCCCCAATCGATGCCGGAACGGCATCTGGATATTTTTTTCAAATCCCTCGGCGTGCCCTACCGTGCCTTCGAAGCCGCCAGTGCCGATGATGTGGCCCGGGCGATCCAGGAAATCGATGACCAGCAGCAGTCTCCATTGCGCTACACAGAATATGCGCCACGCGTCGATTTGCACCACTACGCGCTGGCGACGGCCATTCTGTGTCTGCTGTTGCTGATAGCCGCGAAATCGAGTGAAGCGCGGTTCCAGCCACGTGAAAAGTGACATCATGATGCGCCGATACCTGAACGCCATCCAGGCCTATGCACACCGCACACGCGGCGCGCAACTGTGGGCCTTGCTGGCAATCGCCTTGGCCGCGCTCGTCCACAGCGTCGTGCAGCAAAGGCTCGTCGCCCAAGACCAGCGCGTCATCGCGGCGCTGGCTCGCGGCCAGGATATCGAGGTGCCTGTCACGGCCTCTCCCGAACGCATGGCTGCGCGAGTCGCATACCAGGCGCGGCGCGAGCGCATCGACGCCGCCCTGCCGCTGGTGGAAAAGCTGGTCGCACTCGCCGGACAAGACACCGCGCAAGCGCAAACACCCACACGAATCCGAACCTTGGCCACTATCGCGCTCTACAACCTGGGCAATGCCCGCATGCGCCAGGCGCTGGCCATGCTGGAGCAAGGCAATCTGTCCGATGCGCCCCAGAGCGTGCGGCTCGCCAAAGACTATTATGTTCAAGCCCTGCGTTTCGAGCCGGAATACTGGAACGCCAAGTACAACCTGGACGTCGCCTCGCGTCTGGTGCGCGACTATCCCGACAATGACGCCCCTGACGAAGGCGATCCGCCCGACCCGATGTCGCGACTGTGGACCGACTTGCCGGGCATTCCCAAGGGGCTGCCATGAGTCCCCGTCTGAGGCTGGCGCTCTCCGATCCGCGCTGGTGGCTCCTGGTCGCGGCGTTCGTGACGACTTGCGCGGCCTGGGCGGGATTGGGCTGGACGGCCTCGGCGCGACGCGCCGACGTGTTGCTGGTGGTGGATGTGACAGGCAGCATGAATGTGCGCGATTACGAGGTGGATCACCACCCCGTCAGCCGGCTGGATTTCGCCAAGCTGGCGATGTCGCGATTCCTGCGTGAATTGCCTTGCGGATCGCGCCTGGGTTTGGCGATCTTTACCGAACGGCGCGCATTCCTGCTGTTCGAACCAATGGAAGTCTGCGAAAACTACGATCCCATCCTCGGCGCATTGTCAGCCTTGGACTGGCGCATGGCCTGGGAAGGCGACAGCCAGATTGCCAACGGGTTGTACAGCGCGTTGGAACTGGCGGACGACCTGCGCGTCAATCTGGTGTTCCTGACGGACGGCCAGGAGGCGCCGCCCCTGCCCGCCGCCGGCAGACGCCCCTTCGGCGGAACCGCGGGGACAGTCGCAGGCTTGATTCTCGGCGTCGGCGGTGATCGGCCGGTGCCGATTCCAAAGTTCGACGAGGACGGCCGCGAAGTCGGCGTATTCGGACCGAATGACGTCGATCAGGAAAACCGCAGCGGTCCGCCACCCGCCGCCGCCAGCCAGCGCGAAGGCTGGCACCCGCGCAATGCCCCGTTCGGCGGCAAGGCCGCCACTGGTCAGGAGCATCTGTCGAGCGTGCGCGAGACCTACCTGCGCGCACTCGCGAAAGACGTGGGCCTGCACTATGCGCGCCTGGCGCTCCCGGACGGCATACGGCAGCCCTTCATGGCACATGCGCATCTGCGCGAAGAACCAGAGCGAACCAGTCTGGCCTTGCCTTTGGCAGCCCTGGCCTGGCTGCTGATGGTAATCGCCCATCTCTGGCCCCAAGGCAGGTTACGCAACATTTATGACCGGCCGCAAACATCATCCATGGATATCGCAAAAAAGGGAGATGAACCATGAAACACCGTATTTTTCTGGCTTTCCTGCTGACCTTTGGCATGCTCTCGGCACAAGCCCATGGTCCAACACCCAAAAAGATAGACGAACAAGTCATCATCACCGTGCCACCCGATCAAGTCTGGAAAATATTGGGGGATTTTGGCGGCATGGCGCAATGGCATCCCAGCGTCGCGCGCAGCACAGCCTCCGACGGCAACAACGTCGGATCAGAGCGCGTCCTGGAGATCAACGGCGAACAGTTGACCGAAAGCCTGGACGAATATGACGCCCACGAACACAGCTACAGCTACAGGCTCATGGACGAGAATGTGAAAGCCCTGCCGGTCAGTTCATACTTTGCCTCGATCCAGGTGCAGCCCGAAGGAGATGGCAGCGTCGTGACATGGATCGGGCGCTTTTACCGTGGTGATACCGGCAATTTTCCGTCCGAAGAACTCGACGACGAGGCAGCGATACACGCCATGACCACGTTCTTCCACGATGGCCTGGCCAACCTGAAGAAAAAGGCAGAGGGCCAATGATCGGACTGCGCCAGGCCGCAATATCATCGGCGCTGGCGTTGACACTGGCGCCTGCGTCGATACCTCAGGGATACGCGGCGGCGCCTGCCGCGCCGCATATCTACGTGGTCAGCCAGGAGGGCGCCAGCCTTTCGGTGATCGACACGGAAAAGGACGAGGTCGTGGCAACGGTCCCGGTGCCTGGCCAGCCGGCGAATGCCGCCATCTCAGCCGATGGCAGTCTTGCCTACGTGACGGCGGCCGATGACGCCCGAATCAGCGTCATCGATCTGCGCACCAACACGCTGCTGCGCGTACTACCGTTTGCGGGCATGCCGTTCGATGTGCAGCTGAGTGCAGATGAAACCGGTTTATACGTGACCGACTGGCAGGGGAATGCCCTGGTCCACATCCGCGCCCGGGATGGCCGCGAGCTCGCGCGCGTAGCGGTTGGCGCGGAGCCCGCCCATGTGGCGATCGCCCCGGATTGCAGCCACTTGTATACGGCAAATCGGCGCGGCAACACGGTCAGCATCGTGCGCGCCGCCGACATGCGGCAGCTGGCCCGCATCCCCGTCGGCAAGGCGCCTTTCGCGCTGGCCGCCGATGAGAAACACCTGTTCGTGGCCAACGTGGGCAGCAACGATCTTTCCATTATTGCGCTGGCGACGGGGCAAGCCGAAAAACGCATCCCGACTGGCGCAATGCCTTATGGCGTAGCACTGGAGACAGAACGCGCCTGGATAGCCCTGCAGCAGTCCGGCCAGTTGCTGGCCTTGGCCATCGACGGGCAAGCACAAGGCACGGCCACGCGAGTGGGAAAATTTCCCGAAGGCGTGGCGATCACACGCGGCAAAGCCTATGTCGCCAATTGGTTCGACGACGATGTCAGCGTGGTGGATCTGGCGCGGGCCAAGGTCGTCAAGCGCATCAAAATGCCTGCTGGACCACGCGGCATGGCTTTGCCCTCGCGATGCCCGCGCGCTGTCCTGAATCGCGTTCAGGAACCCGGCGCGTCGGCAAGCGGAAAACGGCCATGACCATGCTCGGCCGCCAGGAACGGCGCGGTCTCATCGAGCAGGAAACGGCGGAATGTCTGCGCCGCCGGCGAGAGGATCTTGTCGGCGCGATGCACGACATGCCAGACGCGATCGACGGGCGCGCCCTCGACATCCAGCAGCGCGATCGCGCCTGCGCGCAGTTCCAGGCGCAATGCGTGCAGCGACAGCAGGCTCACGCCGAGTCCGGCCATGACCGCCTGCTTGATGGTTTCATTGCTGCCGAGAGTGAGCATTTTCGCGGGGTGAAAAAGATGGTTCTTGAAAAACTGCTCGGAAACAGCGAGCGTGCCGGAACCGGATTCACGCACCAGGAACGTCTCGTCGCGCAACTCGTGCAGGCCGAAACGCCGGCAGCCGGCAAGCCGGTGGCCGGCCTGCGCGGCCAAGACATGAGGATGCGCGGCAAGCGGTTCGGACAAAGTGTCGAGCTCTGCCGGCGGACGGCCCATGATGGCCAGATCGATGACGTTCTCGCGCAACATGCGCAGGAGCTGCTCGCGGTTGCCGACTTCGAGGCGCAGCTCGATGTTGGGATAACGCAGCAGAAACCTGGCGATCAGCGGCGGCGCGACATAGGCGGCGGTACTGACCAGGCCGAGCAGAATCACGCCTCGATCGAGGTCGCGTTCGGCCCGCAGGGTTTCCTCGGCGTCCCGGATTTCTCCCAGGATGCGCTGGGCGTGATGCAGCATGGTGCGTCCCGATGCCGTCAATCGCAGCGTGCGGCCGCTGCGCTCGAACAGGCGCAGCCCGGTGATTTCCTCGAGCTGGCGGATTTGCATCGACACGGCGGGCTGCGTCACGTGCAGGGCCTCGGCGGCGCGCGCCACGCTGTTATGGCGCGCAGTCATGGTAAAGCTCTGCAACTGGCGCAGGCTGAGGGTGCGCAGCAGGTTCATCCGCAAATCATAAGGTAAACCTTATGGAAATGAAAATAAAAAATGAATATACCTTATCAATCAGGCGGTTTATCTTGAAAACCTCAGGTAAGCCCCGCGCTTGCCATATCCCATGAAACCCATGCGCCACGAGGACTCAATCATGAACACCACCGATTCCGCAGCCGTCGCCGCACCCCGCAAACGCTATGACGCCGGGGTGCTCAAATACCGTGAGATGGGATATTGGGAGCCGGACTACGAACCGTCCGCCACGGACATCGTGGCGCTGTTTCGCATCACGCCGCAAACCGGAGTCGATCCGGTGGAGGCCGCCGCCGCGGTCGCGGGGGAATCATCGACCGCAACCTGGACCGTGGTCTGGACGGATCGCCTGACCGCCTGCGACAAATATCGGGCCAAGGCTTTCCGGGTCGAGGCCGTGCCGGGACAGGAAGACCAGTATTTCTGCTGGGTCGCCTATGACCTGTCGCTGTTCGAGGAAGGATCGATCACCAATCTGGCGGCATCCATCATCGGCAACGTCTTCAGCTTCAAGCCGATCAAGGCCGCGCGCCTGGAGGACATGCAATTCCCGGTGGCCTACGTCAAGACGTTCGCCGGCCCGCCCACCGGGATCGTGGTCGAACGCGAACGCCTGGACAAATTCGGCCGTCCCTTGCTGGGCGCGACGACCAAGCCCAAGCTGGGTCTGTCAGGCCGCAATTACGGCCGCGTCGTCTACGAGGGCCTCAAAGGCGGCCTGGATTTCATGAAGGACGATGAAAACATCAATTCGCAGCCCTTCATGCACTGGCGCGACCGCTTTCTATTTGTGATGGAGGCGGTCAATCGCGCCAGCGCCGCCACCGGCGAGATCAAGGGGCATTACCTGAACGTCACGGCCGGCACGATGGAGGAAATCTATCGCCGCGCCGAATTCGCCCGCGACCTGGGCTCGTTCATCGTGATGATCGATCTGGTGGTGGGCTGGCCGGTGATCCAGTCATTGTCGCAATGGTGCCGGCAGAACGACATGGCGCTGCACCTGCATCGCGCCGGACACGGCACGTATACCCGCCAGAAATCGCATGGCGTATCGTTTCGCGTCATCGCCAAATGGCTGCGCCTGGCCGGCGTGGACCACATGCACGCGGGAACGGCGGTCGGCAAACTCGAAGGCGATCCGCTGACCGTGCAAGGCTACTACAACGTATGCCGCGACACCTATACGCAGGCCGATTTCAGCCGGGGCTTGTACTTCGACCAGGATTGGGCGGCGCTGCGCAAAGTCATGCCGGTGGCGTCCGGGGGCATCCACGCCGGGCAGATGCATCAGTTGCTGAGCCTGTTCGGCGATGACGTGGTACTGCAGTTCGGCGGCGGGACGATCGGCCATCCACAGGGCATACAGGCGGGGGCGACGGCCAACCGGGTGGCGCTGGAAGCCATGGTGCTGGCGCGCAATGAGGGCCGGGACATCATCAACGAAGGACCGGACATTCTGCGCGAAGCGGCCCGCTGGTGCCACCCGCTGGAAATGGCGCTCGACACCTGGGGTTCGATCACCTTCAACTACGAGTCCACCGACACATCCGATTTCATCCCATCCGTCAGCGTGGCCTGAACGGCCGCCGGCAACCAGGAGAAAATCCCTATGCGTATCACACAAGGCTCTTTTTCATTTCTTCCGGATCTGACCGACGAACAGATCATGCGCCAGATCCAGTACGCGCTCGATCACGATTGGGCACTGGGTCTGGAATACACGGACGATCCGCACCCGCGCAATACTTATTGGGAAATGTTCGGCCTGCCGATGTTCGACCTGAAGGATCCGGCAGGCATCATGGCGGAACTGAAAAGCTGCCGCGCCGCGTTCCCCAACCACTATATCCGCATCACGGCATTCGACGCCGCCCACGGCACCGAGTCGGTGGCTCTCTCGTTCATCGTCAATCGCCCTGCGCAAGAGCCGGGATTCCGCTTGGTGCGGCAGGAGGACCGGGGCCGGACGGTGCGCTATGCCTCCGAGAGCTACGCGGTGCAGCAGCGCCCCGAAGGCTCGCGCTACGCCTGACGCCACGAGCATTCATCATGCAGATCAATACCCTCACGATGCCGGATGGCGCCAAGGCGGGCGCCGCTGATGCCGCGTCCGCGGCACCGGCGGCGGATGGTGCCGATATCGCGGCGCTCCTGGAGCGGATCGATCACGAACTGATCGGACTCGCGCCGGTCAAGGCGCGCATTCGGGACATCGCGGCCCTGTTGCGCATCGACCGGCTGCGGCGCGCGCGCGGGCTGGTGGCCGAACCCCCGAGCCTGCACATGTGCCTGACCGGCAATCCAGGCACGGGCAAGACCACCGTGGCCATGCGCATGGCCGAAATCCTGCACCAGCTGGGCTATGTGCGCAAAGGCCACCTGGTGGCCGTGACGCGCGACGATCTGGTGGGCCAATACATCGGACACACCGCGCCCAAAACGCGCGAAGTGCTCAAGAAAGCCATGGGCGGCGTGTTGTTCATCGACGAGGCCTACTACCTCTACCGCCCCGAAAACGAACGCGACTACGGCCAGGAGGCCATCGAGATCCTGCTGCAGGTCATGGAGAATCAGCGCGACGACCTGGTGGTAATCCTGGCCGGCTACAAATCCCGGATGGAGCGTTTTTTCGAATCCAATCCGGGCATGTTCTCGCGCATCGCGCACCACATCGATTTCCCGGACTATAGCGCAGAGGAACTCGAACAGATCGCCCAGATCATGTTGGCAAACATGCAGTACGTGTTCGACGATACGGCGCGGCAGGCATTCGCGGATTACATCAGGCGGCGCATGCAGCTGCCGAATTTCTCCAATGCGCGCAGCGTGCGCAACGCGCTGGATCGCGCGCGCCTGCGACATGCTTCCCGCCTGTTGGCCAGCGGCGATGCGCAGCTCGATGACGCGGCGCTCACCACGCTCACTGGCCAGGATTTTCTGGCCAGCCGCGTCTTTTCCGCAACGCCGCCACAGATGGATGGCAATGGTTGAACACGCGCCGATGCGCAAGCCTCACCAGAAAAACAGCAACACCCACGGAGACACAGTATGTATGAACCCAGAACGAGCCTGACCCGGTTTCTCATGGAGGAAGGACGCAGCCACGGGCAAAGCGAGGGGGACTTGATCGGCCTCATCCTGAACATTGCGCTGGCCTGCCAGGCCATTGCCCGCATAGTGGCGGCAGGCGCGGCGGGCGACCCGCCGGCTGCGCCGTCCAATGTGCATGGCGAAAAACAAAAATGGGTTGACGTCCTGGCCAACCAGAAACTCATCGAGGCCAATTCGTGGAGCGGTCATCTGGCGGCGATGGTGTCCGAGGAGATGGAGACCGTCCATCCCATCGAGCAACCTTGCCCGCGGGGAAAATACCTGCTGAGCTTCGATCCCCTGGACGGTTCCTCGAACGCCGATGTGAATGTGTCCGTGGGCAGTATTTTTTCGGTGCTCCGGGCTCCGGACCACGACGCCGCAATCACGGAGGCCGATTTTCTGCGTCCCGGCCTCGAACAGGTGGCCGCGGGTTATGCCCTCTATGGCCCGGCGACCATTCTGGTCCTGTCATTGGGCGCTGGCACGCATGCCTTCACGCTCGACCCCGCCACGCATGAATTCCAGTTGACGGACTTTCGCATCATGATTCCCGTGGCCGCTTGCGAATTCGCCATCAACGTGTCCAATGCCCGCTTCTGGGAACCTCCCGTCAAACGCTACATTGATGAATGCATCGCCGGAGCGAGCGGGCCGCGCGGCACCGATTTCAACATGCGCTGGATCGCATCGCTGGTGGCCGAGGCCCACCGCATCCTGATGCGCGGCGGCATTTTCCTGTATCCGCGTGACACACGCGAGCCGTCGCGCCCCGGCCGCCTGCGGTTGCTGTATGAAGCCAACCCGATCGCCTTTCTCATCGAACAGGCGGGCGGCATGGCGACGACCGGACGCGATCCCATCCTGTCGCTGCAACCGGCCAGCCTGCACCAGCGCGTGCCCTTCATATTCGGCTCGGCCAACGAGGTGGCACGTGTTCAGCGCTACCATCTCGAACCAGACCAACAGCCTGACATGCCCATCGCGCTGTTCCAACCACGCAGCCTGTTTCGCCAGCCTGCCTGATAGCGCGCGGCGGCCGGGAAACCGGCATTCTGCATAAGACATCGAGGGGGAAGTTCATGTCGGATAAATATCCCATCATCGCGATTACGGGTTCTTCGGGTGCGGGCACCTCATCAGTGACGCGCACGTTCGAGAATATCTTCCGTCGCGAGGCGCTGCACGCCGTCCTGATCGAAGGCGACAGCTTCCATCGCTATGATCGCGCTGAAATGCAGCTGCGTCTGGCCGAGGCCGAGGCCGAGGCCAATGGCAACAGTATCCTGAGCCATTTCGGACCGCAGGCGAATCTGTTCGAGGAACTGGAAAACCTATTCCGCAGTTATTCCAGGACAGGCACCGGCCGCATGCGTCACTATGTGCACAGCGCCGCCGAAGGCGAGCTGTATGGCGCGGCGCCCGGCACATTCACACCATGGGAATCGCTGCCGGAATCGACCGATCTGCTTTTCTATGAAGGCCTGCATGGCGCCGTCAAGACCGATACGGTGGACGTATCGGCATTCCCCGACCTGCTGATCGGCGTGGTGCCGGTCATCAACCTGGAGTGGATACAAAAGCTGTGGCGCGACAAAGCGCAGCGCGGCTATTCGGCCGAGGCGGTCACCGATACGATCCTGCGCAGGATGCCCGACTACGTCAACTACATCTGTCCGCAATTTTCCCGCACACACGTGAACTTCCAGCGCGTGCCGTGCGTGGACACCTCCAACCCTTTCATCGCCCGCGAAATCCCCGCGCCCGACGAAAGCATGGTCGTGATCCGCTTCGCGAATCCGAAGGGAATCGACTTCCAGTATCTGTTGAGCATGATTCATGATTCTTTCATGTCGCGCGCCAATACCATCGTGGTGCCGGGCGGCAAGATGGAGCTGGCCATGCAACTGATTTTCACCCCTTTCATCTGGCGCATGATGGAGCGGCGCAAGCGGGCATTGGAGTGACCATCGGCCCGGCAGCGCCTGGAAAATCCCGGGCTGCTGCCGCCATCATGATCGATCAGACCAGGCATATTTTCACCTGGAATGCGGGAAATCCCTGCACAAATCCGGCGGCATTGCAAATTCTCACAAAAATACTGTCATTCCCATCACCTGCGTTTTGCCTGGACGCCCCAAAATCCGCATGCGCAAAAAGACCAGATGTGGCATTGGAACCTTGATCAACGCCGATCAGAATGTCATAATAAGTTAGTGATTCTAAAATATTATAATATAAGAAAATCACAACAATAAATTTTTCAAGCGGCAACGATAATCAATCGAACCAGGCGATCGACGGATCGCCAAAGCCCGGATTCATCGAGCACCACTCGATCGAAAGCTGGCCTTTGATTTGAATCATCGAGATCGACCATCTATAAAAATATATTTTATAGGAGCAATGCTTTATCACCACGATTCACAAGATTCATACACACCGGGAAAATGAGATCCTGGAGCCGGCTGAACAAATCCGGCGCCAGATCTGCTCAGTCGGCTCCTTGGACTCACGCAAACCATGAAGCGGGAGATGCAGTAATGCCAGAAACAAAGAATTCGAACGATCACTCTCTGTTGATATACAACGTCGTACAGCGAGGACAATCCGACAGAACCATCAGCGATATGATTACCGCATCCTGGAAACGGTGCATCAACGATCATGGACTCACACCCAGCATAAAATACCGCCCGCCCATCCTCACACGGGCTGAATTGAGTTCACACCAGGAACGGTTGCATATACTGCTGACCTGTGCGCGCGAGGAAATGAATCTGTGCTTTCAGCAGCTCGCCGATCCCGAGTCGACGCTGGTGCTGACCGATACATCGGGCGTCATCCTGCATGTCGTTTCCTCTGCGGCAATGTCAAACGACCTGACGGCGCTTGGCATGAGCGCGGGGGCCGTATGGAGCGAACAGGCGGCGGGAACGAACGGCATGGGCACGTGCCTGGTCCTGGGCGAGCCCATCATCGTCAAAATGTCCGAGCATTTTTTTCCATCCCATACCAGTCTGGCATGCTCGGCGGCCCCCATCTTTGACGAATGCGGGAAAATTATCGCCGTACTGGATGTCACGAGCCGCTCACCCTCACGGCAACTGCATGCGTTGGAGATGGTCAGGATGGCCGCAAAAACCATTGAAAACCGGTTGATGGAAGTCATCTACAGCAATGCATACCCGATCCATTTTCATAATCACCTTGAAAATCTCTATACCATACACGAAGGCAAACTCATGGTCGACGATATGGGCACCATCCTGTCGGCCAACCACAGCGCCCTGCACCAGCTTGGCTGCTCCAGCATCCACGATTTGAAAGGCAAGCGCTATCACGATGTGTTCGAAACCACGCTGGATACTCTGCTCAAACAGTCCTTGATCAGATCGTTCCATCCCATACCGGTACACCGCACCGACACAAGCAATCTCTTTTTTGCCGTGGCGCACCTGCCATCCAGCACCGGCGCTGCCGCCATCGGCAACACAACCACGACCAAACACAGGAAAACGCAAAAACCAGCGCCAGTCAGTGACAACGATGCCAGCGTCTATATCGGAGATCCGGCACTTCGTGAACAGCTGGCATTGGCATCCCGCGTCATTGCCCGCGATGTGCCGGTTCTGTTGACCGGTGAAACCGGTGCAGGCAAAGAGGTATTCGCCCTCTTGCTGCACTGCCAAAGCTCCCGGCACGAATCCCCATTCGTCGCCATCAATTGCGCATCATTGCCTGAAAATCTGATCGAAAGCGAGCTGTTTGGCTATTGCGCCGGCGCTTTCACAGGAGCCCAGCGAGGGGGGCGGCGCGGCAAGATCCTGCAAGCCGACGGCGGCACACTGTTCCTGGATGAGATCGGCGACATGCCGCTGGGCTTGCAGGCGCGTCTGCTGCGGGTACTGGATGAGCGGAAAGTCACACCTCTGGGAACCGAGAATTCAAAAAGCGTCGATCTGCAGCTCATCAGTGCCAGCCATCGCAACCTGGCTGAACTGGTACATCAGGGGCATTTCAGGGAAGACCTTTATTACCGTCTCAGTGGCATCGAAATACGGGTGCCGGCGCTGCGAGAACGCTCCGACCGCGCAGAACTGATTCACGCCATCCTGCAAGAGGAAGCCGGTCAGCCAGTCATGCTGACCGGGCAGGCCCATGCCGCTCTGATGGCCTACCCATGGCCCGGCAACGTCCGGCAGTTGCGTCATGTCCTGCGCACCATCGCGGCACTGCGTGACGACGGCCCCGTAGACATCAACCTCCTGCCCGCCTTCATACTCGACCATACCACTGCCAAAGAACCCGAAAGCGCCACACCTGCGAGCAGTCCTATATCCACCATGACCCCGCTCCCATCCACAGCGGGATATACAGGGCTCAACCCGCTCGATGAAGCCGAGCGGGATATGTTGCTGCATTTGCTGAATAGCCACCACTGGAACATCAGCAAGGTGGCCAAGACCCTGAATTTCAGCCGCAATACCGTGTACCGGAAATTGCATCGGCTACGCATCGATCTGTCGTAGCGCATGGCGGTCTGACTGCCGCCCTGAAAATACCACCCCTCGCGGCGATTCATGCTCGCTGCCACAGGGACGAATCATGCGCGCAGAACTTCACCCCGCGCAACGCGTTAACATCAACAGAACTTCCCCCCTCCCCCAGACCGCATGCCCTCCCCGTCCCCCGCCTTCCGCCCCATCATCGAATCCCTGCTGGACACCGACCTCTATAAGTTCACGATGTGGCAGGCGATGCTGCACCAACACCCCGCCGCCCAGGCCGAGTATCACTTCATCTGCCGCGACCGCCCGCAATATCCCCTGGGCGCGCTGGCGGGCGAGATCCAGGCGCAAATCGACCATCTGTGCGGGCTGAGATATTCCGAGGAGGAGCTTCGCTACCTGCGTGGGCTGCGCTACATCAAGCCGGATTTCGTGGACTTTCTCTCGCTGTTCCATTTCCAGCGGCGGTTCATCGAGGTGCGCGCCGAGGGCGAGGATCTGGTGATCGTGGCGCGCGGCCCCCAGGTGCACGTGATGGGATTCGAGATCTTCGTGCTGGCCATCGTCAACGAACTGTATTTCAGGCGTTTCGACACCCCCGAGGTGCGCGCCGAGGGCCGCCGTCGGCTGACGGCCAAGCTCGAGGTGCTACAGGCGTTCGCTCGCGAACCCGCGCACCGCTTCCCCCTGCAAATCTCTGATTTCGGCCTGCGGCGCCGGTTTTCCAGGGACTGGCATGACGAGGTCGTTGCCACGCTGGCGCGCGAGGCGCCGCGCCACTTCACAGGAACATCGAACGTCTGGCTCGCGTACCGGCACCAACTGGTGCCTCTGGGCACGATGGCGCACGAATACCTGCAGTCTTACCAGGCCTTCGGCAAAGTGCGGCTGCGTGATTTCCAACGCGCCGCGCTCGAGGATTGGGTGCAGGAATACCGCGGGGATCTGGGCATCGCCCTCACCGACGTCGTGGGCATGGAGGCTTTCATGCGGGATTTCGACCTGTATTTCGCCAAGCTGTTTGACGGCCTGCGGCACGATTCGGGTGATCCGATCGAGTGGGGTGAAAAAGCGATCGCCCACTACCAGTCTCTGCGTATCGATGTCTCAACCAAGCGCCTGGTATTCTCGGACGGACTGGATCTGGCGCGCACGCTTCGCATCTACCGGCATTTCGCCGATCGGGTGCAGTTGGGCTTCGGGATCGGCACCAACCTCACCAACGACCTGGGTCCCGCGCCCCTGAACATCGTCATGAAGCTCGCGCGCTGCAACGGCATGCCGACAGCCAAGCTGCCCGACACACCGGGCAAGACCTACTGCTCGGACGAAACATTCCTCGCCTACCTGCGCCAGGTGTTCAACCGATCGCCGGACTTTCCCGATGCGGCGGGCATCCAGGGCGTATGATCGGGCGGCGTCAACGGCCCCCTCCAAGGATCCGGCCCATCCCTATTTATTTGAAATGTAAAGTAGCATGACATCAACTATATAGGCGGGATATACTATGGGCGAAGAAATCCCCATCGATCCGATGGCAGAATATCCGCCTTTTGCGTCAATGGACGGGATGGCCGCCTCCCGCGAAGCCCCGCACCCGGCGGCGATACCATGAACGCCACTGACTCTTATAAACCACAAATATCCTGATAAAAACCTTATAATCCGCCACTAGGACAAAGGTCTTTCCCGGAGGGACCTGACGCACTCGACCCCCGTGATGATCAAAATCCAGTTTTCCGCGCCAGGAGCGCTTTTCTGCAGGCGGTACCTTGCTGACCGAAACCCTTTCCCCTGGACGCCCTTCAAAGGCTCGTATGCTCAGACGTGTACCCGTCACCTCTGAATTGACGCGCTGCTCTACCTGTATGCTCAACGCGATCTGCCTGCCGCTGGGCATGCCACGCGCCGAGATGGCCAAAATGGACGAGCTGATCAAGGAACGCATCCGGTTGAGCAAGAGCAGCGCGCTGTACCATCTGGGGGATCCGGTCGACGCCATCTACGGCATCCGCTCGGGCTCATTCAAGACCCAGCTCGAGGACGCTGGCGGCCAAGTGCAGATCACCGGCTTTCTGTTGCCCGGTGAAATCCTCGGCCTGGACAGCCTGATGAACAATCAGCATGTCTCCCACGCGATCGCCCTCGAGGATTCCGAGGTCTGTGTCATCTATATCAGCGAGATGGACAGACTGTCCCTGCAACTGCCGTCACTGCAATTGCAACTGCGCCGCCTCATGAGCAAGGAAATCAACCGTTCGCACCAGTTGCTGCTCGCCCTGGGCAGCCTGCGTTCCGAGCAACGCCTGGCGGCTTTCCTGCTGAACCTGTCGCAGCGCCTGCAATTACTGGGCTATTCGCCCTATGAATTCATCCTGCGCATGAGCCGCGAGGAAATCGGCAATTTCCTGGGCCTCACGCTGGAAACCGTCAGCCGCCTGTTCTCGCGATTCGCCCGCGACGGCCTGATCCGTGTCCAGCAGCGCGAGGTGCATATCCTCGACATGGGCGCGCTGCACATCCTGGCGGGCACGGATTGCGGCTAGGCCGGCACTCTATTCGATGGGATCGCCGAACTCGTCGATCTCGATCCCGCGCGGCACAAGCTGCAGTGTAAAGGCGCTCGAAAGCGCCGCCATCACCCAGAAGACAAAGAACCCCAGGCTGTAGACGACTTGCCGTGAACCTCGCATGCCGCCGAGGAACACCACATCCTGAGGATCCACCAAGGCAAACACGATGGCGCTGGTCACCCCGGCGGCCAGAAACGAAGGCCAGAGCACCCACATCAGCTTGCGCAACTTCAACTTCATGAATTCTCCTTCGGGCGACCGAATTCCACCATCATTGCCTTGATCCTTGGTGTGCGGGCGGGCTGATGTGCAGACCCTGACGTACCCCGCCATCCTGTATGGCCTGATCCCCATAGGACTGGAAGGCCAGGACAATTGTAATGACACACCCGATAATCGCCAAAGCGGGCCCGAGCATCAACAGCCAGGGCCAGCGGTGCCGCCACCAGGGTCCTCCAGTGTCATCGGCTGCTTCGATTGGTTGGAATTCCTTGTGTGTCATGAATGCACCTTTGCGCTATCGGGTCATCGGATTGCAAGCCTAACGGGGCACATAAAAGCTGGACTGCTCGACTACGGTACTGACGTCGCCCGGCGCCCGAGTGCCCACCACCCTGAAGCTGATGTCATACAGCCCCGGGGCCAGGTCCTGGGCGGGTGCGCGCAAGACCACCGGCACCAGACGATTGGACGAGCCATCGACATCCACGCGCGTGGCGCCGTGGGTGGTCTCGATGATCAGCCCCGGTACGCCGCTGGCGCTGAGTTCGAGCGTCACGGGTTGCTCCGAGGAGTTGATGAACTGGAGGCGATAGACGTTCTCGATCATGCCGCCGGCAATCTCGCGCCCCAGCGCGCCACGATCCCGGATCACATCCATGCGCAAGGTCGTGCGCGTGGCCAGCGAGAATACGAAGGCGATGGCGATGGCGCCCAGCACCAATGAATACAGGATCACCCGCGGACGCATCATCCGACGGCGCACCTGGCCCTGGGTCATGCCCTTGGTGATGGCGTTGCCCGAGGTATAACGGATCAAGCCGCGCTCGTAGCCCATCTTGTCCATGACCTGATCACAGGCATCGGCGCACGCACCGCAACCGATGCACATATATTGCAGGCCGTCACGAATGTCGATCCCGGTCGGACAGACCTGCACGCACAGACTGCAATCGACGCAATCGCCCATGCCGGCTTCTTTGTGATCGACCTTGCGCGAACGGCCGCCCCGCGGTTCGCCGCGCACATAGTCGTAAGTGACGACGAAGGTATCGTCGTCGACCATGACGCTCTGAAAGCGAGCGTACGGGCACATGTATTTGCAGACGACCTCGCGCATGAAACCGGCGTTGCCCCAGGTCGCGAAGGCGTAGAACAGCATCCAGAACCACTGCCAGGGCCCCAGGGTAAGGCCCAGCAGGTCGGCACCCAGCGCGCGGATCGGCGCAAAATACCCGATGAAGGTATAGCCGGTCCACAACGCGATCAGCAGCCACAGGAAGTGCTTGGTCGCCTTCAGGCGCAGCTTGCGCGCATTCCAGGGCTGCTCGTCCAGGCGGATGCGCGCCAGCCGGTCGCCCTCGACCTTGGCTTCGACCCACATGAAGATCTCGGTGTAGACCGTCTGCGGACAGGCATAGCCGCAGAACAGGCGCCCGGCCAGCGCCGTGAACAGGAACAGCGCATAGGCCGACAGCACCAGCAGAACCGTGAGGTAGATGACATCCTGCGGCCACAACACCATGCCGAACAAGTAGAACTTGCGCGCACCAAGATCGAACAGCACCGCCTGGCGTCCGCCCCACTGCAGCCACGGCAGACCATAGAAGATCAGCTGCGTGAGAAAAACCATGACCACCCGGATGCGGGCATAGTTGCCCGACACCGAACGCGGATAGATCTTGGAGCGGACCTCGGCCAGCGCCTGCTCGACCTGGGGCGAAGATCCTCCCGAGCCCCTGCGTACCCGGGGGGGCTGCGGAACAGGCGCGCCGCGAACCTTCTGCTCGGCCACCAGTTCGGGAGATTCCTTGTTCATGTTGTCCTCAATATTGATTCAATGGCTACCAGGCGGCCCCGGAGCCACCGACACCTCAATCGTTGGATTGCCCCCAGACCCAGGCGGCCAGCAGCTTGATCTGGTCTGGCGTCAGGATATTTTCCTGAGCAGGCATCTGATTGTCGCGGCCTTCCAGGATGGTCTCGACAATCGTTGCTTCGGAACTACCGTATAACCAGACGTCATCGGTCAGGTTCGGCGCGCCCACCAAGGTATTGCCCTTGCCATCGGCACCGTGGCAGGCCACACAATAGGTTTCGAAGCCGCGCTTGCCAGGCACCGCACGCAGGGGATCATACGCCAAACCCGAGAGTGAGCGCACATACTGAGCGATGGCCGACGCCTCGTCCGGTTTGATCGAAGCTTTCCAGGACGGCATGATACCGTGACGACCCTGGGTGATGGTCTCGAGGATCCGTTCGGGTTCACCGCCCCACAGCCAGTCCTTGTCGGTCAGGTTGGGAAAACTGAGTCCGCCTTTGGCATCGGACCCGTGGCATTGGGCACAGTTGTTCAGGAACAGGCGCTGGCCGATCTCGCGCGCGCCCTCGTCGTGGGCAATCTCGGGAATCGACATGGCCGTGAAACGCGCATAGATGGGCTGGATCCGTGCATTCAGGGCCTCTTGCTCCTGCCGGACCTGCTTGCCTGCGGTAAAGCCCAGCGTCCCCTTGTAGGTCCCCAGCCCCGGATACAGAGCCAGGTAGCCCAAAGCGAACGCACACAGGCCCAGGTACATCACCGTCCACCAGCGCGGCACGGGATGGTTCAGCTCACGCAGATCGCCGTCCCAGACATGGCCGGTATCCTCGACGACCTCGACATCACGCTTGAGCCAGGCACGCTGGGAGAACAGCAGATAGATGCACCAGAAGATGCCGCCCAGCGCGATGACGGCGATGTAATAGCCCCAGAAACCGCTGATGAAGTCACTCATTGATATCCCCGTCGTTCTTGTCCTGCTGAAATTCCTCGGGCAGCGCGAACGGCAGCATCGACGCCTGCCGGTTCGCCTCGGCGCGGTGCGCCGACCAGGCCCACCATACGATCCCGGCGAAGGTGACCATCCCCAGGATCGTCATGATTCCATTGATCACGCCGACCATGTCAGTGGCTCCCCGCTTCCATGGCCGCGGAGGCGGCGGCACGCCCGCCGACCCCCAGGCCCTGCAGATAGGCCACGACGGCGTCTTCCTCGGTCTTGCCCTCGAGCTGCGCGGGCGCCGCCGCGATCTGCTCGTCGGTATAGGGCACCCCCAGGACACGCAGGGCGCGCATGCGGTCCTGGACATTGGCGCCCTCGACCGATTGGCGCTGCAACCACGGATACGCCGGCATGTTCGATTCCTTGACCACCGCGCGTGGATTGCGCAGGTGGATCCGATGCCATTCATTGGAATAGCGCCCGCCCACGCGCGCCAGGTCCGGACCGGTGCGCTTGGAGCCCCACAGGAACGGGTGGTCATACACCGATTCGGCAGCGATGGAATACGGGCCATAGCGCTGGACCTCGGATTGCAACATGCGGACCTGCTGCGAGTGGCAGCCGACGCAACCCTCACGGATGTAGACGTCGCGCCCGATCAGGTTCAAGGCCTCGTAGGGCCGCACACCCTCGACCGCCGTGGTCGTCGAGTGCTGGAAGTACAGCGGAATGATCTGGACCAGTCCGGAGAACGACACCACCAGGATGCTGAAAACGATCAGCAATCCGACGTTGCGCTCCAGCAGCTCATGCGAAAAACGCTTTTTGGTATTGGACATGAGTAAAGCTCCTTAAGCCGATGCGGGCACGGCGGCACTGGGGGCAGCGGCGTCCTCGGCGTGATCCAGCGGCACGCGCGGATTGACACCCGCCTTCCCATCGACAGTCAACCAGGTATTCCAGGCCATGATGCACATGCCGACCAGGAAGCACAGACCGCCGACGATGCGAATGGCGTAGAACGGGTAGGTTGACTTCACGGATTCAACGAAACTGTAGGTCAACATGCCGTCCGCACCGGTGGCGCGCCACATCAGTCCCTGCATCACCCCCGCGATCCACATCGCGGCAATGTAGAGAACCACGCCCAGGGTCGCCAGCCAGAAATGCAGGCTGATCAGCTCGGGGCGGGCCATCGACTCGCGGCCGTACAAACGCGGAATCAGGTAGTACAGCGAGCCGAAGGTGATCATCGCAACCCAGCCCAGGGCGCCCGAGTGAACGTGGCCGACGGTCCAGTCGGTGTAGTGCGACAGCGCATTGACCGTGCGGATCGACATCATCGAACCCTCGAAGGTCGACATGCCGTAAAAGGACAGCGCCACTACCATGAACTTGAGAATGGGATCGGTGCGCAGCTTGTACCATGCGCCCGAGAGCGTCATGATGCCGTTGACCATGCCGCCCCACGACGGCGCCAGCAGGATCAGCGAGAAGGTCATGCCCAGGGATTGCGTCCAGTCGGGCAGCGAGGTGTACAGCAGGTGATGCGGACCGGCCCACATGTACGTGAACGCCAGCGCCCAGAAGTGCACGATCGACAGGCGGTACGAATAGATGGGGCGGCCGGCCTGCTTGGGCACGAAGTAATACATCATGCCCAGAAAGCTCGTCGTCAGGAAAAAGCCCACGGCGTTGTGGCCGTACCACCATTGGACCATGGCATCCTGCACCCCGCCGTATGCGGAGTAGGACTTCCAGAACGACACCGGAATCTCGAGATTATTGAAAATATGCAGGATGGCGATGGTGAGGATGTAGGACCCGAAGAACCAGTTCGCCACATAGATGTGCTTGACCCGGCGCTTGACGATGGTGCCAAAGAACACGATCGCGTAGGCCACCCAGACCAGGGTGATCAGGACATCGATCGGCCACTCGAGCTCGGCGTATTCCTTGCTGCTCGTAAAGCCCAGCGGCAAGGTGATGACCGCGCCCAGGATGATGGTCTGCCAGCCCCAGAACGTGAACGCCGCCAGCTTGTCACTGAACAGCCGCGCCTGACAGGTCCGCTGCACCACATAGTACGAGGTGGCGAACAATGCGCTGCCGCCGAAGGCGAAGATCACTGCATTGGTATGCAGCGGGCGCAAGCGCCCGTAGGTCAACCACGGTATCTCGAAATTGAGCGCCGGCCACATCAACTGCAAAGCAATCAACAGCCCCACCGCCATGCCCACGACGCCCCAGATGATGGTCGCGATCGTGAACTTCCTGACGATGTCGTAGTTGAAGGTTTCGGCGTGTGTCCCTGCGGTAACGGACATGCCCATAAGCTTTCCCCTCAGAACAAGTTAAGATATTAGATTAATAATCCCTTACTAATATAAGGGACACATTGATCTGCATCAAATGGACTAGGACTGAGGCCGATCGTCATCGAGAAAGATGGATCGAGCGGCGTCTTGAGTATCATCGAACTGCCCGGAAAAAATCGCCCACCAGAAGGCCGCGCCGATTCCCACGATGAACAGCAGGGAGATCGGCAGCAAGAGGAACAGAATGTTCATGATGAAGCTTCAGCTCGAGGCCAGCTCTGACACCAGCGGTGCCGATGTCGAGGATGCCATTCGTGTCAGCCGCCAGGCATTGGCCGCGACCGCCAGCGAGGATGCCAGCATGGTGATCGCTGCCAGCCAGGGCTGGACCCACCCCAGGGCTGCCAGCGGCGTCATCAGCAGGTGCCAGACCAGCGAGCCGTAAAGATTCTGATGCGCGATCCGCACGGTCGCGCGATCCAGCGCGCGCGCGTCCTGATCACTCAACGCCCCGCCCTCGCGCAACTGGACGGCGCGCCGCGCGGACAAGGCCGTGGGCACCGACATCGACATCGCACAGGGACAGCTCATGACCAGCAAAGCAACGGTCACGGCCAGAGCGTGTTCCGGTGCGGTCCGCAGCCAATACAGGCCCACGAGACCAGCCAGCAGGATCTGGAGCACGACGAACCAGAAGGCCAGGCGATCGGCCGAGCGCAGCAGCGGCACCTCGTCGAATGCCCCGGTTTGCCCGGAAACCGCCTGCCGCGCACAGGTTTCCAGATAGCGCGCCGTCAACAGAAAGGCGACGAACATCGAGACCGAGTCGAAATAGACCTCCCCGGTGTCCATCCAGGTGGCATGAACACTGGGGATGAAAGCGGCCAGGATGCCCAAGGCCACAGGCACATCCATGCCCACGCGCAGCCGGGCCAGGCTGCGCCAGGCGCCACGCCACACCGGCCAGGCGCAATACAGCACCACCGGCACACAGAGCGCGAGGCTGATCCAGTTCATGAGAACGATGGCCTGTTCGAGAGACGCCTGGGAATCAGCGGTGCGCACGCCCCCGCGTAGATAACCTGGAAATGCCAGCATCATGATCTGCATCATGCCGAGCCAAGCCAGGCCGGTACGCGCCAGCATATGACGGCGTGCGCTACGCAACTCTCCGGTCATGCCGGGAGGTGGAGAAAACAGGGATACTCGAGGCATACCAAGCACTATATCGGTCAGAATCCGCCTTGCCTTTGATTTATATCAAATCAATCGCTTAGATGGAAGTGAATTGGTCCGCCGCAGCAACGACCCGGCATTTCAAGATCGCCACCGCCAGGAAAAAAAGCGGGAGGGCCAAGCCCTCCCAAAATTCACTCTGGAGAAGTCCCCCGACTTCTCCATCCTCAGATCAGCGATGGCTCAAGCCACCGGAGCCTTGTCCTGGTCGAACTGGGCCTCCTCGGTCGAACCGGCGAGCGCGGTGGTCGAAGACTGGCCGCCCTCGATGGTCTGGGTGACGGCATCGAAATAGCCCACCCCGACCTCGCGCTGGTGCTTGACCGCCGTGAAGCCCTTGTCGGCAGCGGCGAATTCCTTTTGCTGCAGTTCGACGAAGGCGCTCATCTGAGTGCGGGCATAGCCGTGGGCCAGTTCGAACATGCTGTAGTTCAAGGCATGGAAGCCGGCCAGCGTGATGAACTGGAACTTGTAGCCCATCGCGCCCAGCTCGCGCTGGAACTTGGCGACCGTCGCGTCGTCGAGGTTCTTTTTCCAGTTGAACGAAGGCGAGCAGTTGTAGGCCAGCATCTTGCCGGGGAACTGGCGGTGGACCGCCTCGGCGAACCGGCGCGCGTAGTCCAGATTCGGCGTCGAGGTTTCGCACCAGATCAGATCCGCATAAGGCGCATAGGCCAGGCCGCGCGAGATCGCCTGATCCAGGCCGGCGCGGGTGCGGTAGAAGCCCTCGATGGTGCGCTCGCCCGTGACGAACGGCGCATCGTTGTCATCGATGTTGCTGGTCAGCAGGTCGGCCGCCTCGGCGTCGGTGCGCGCCACCAGCAGCGTGGGCACGCCGAGCACATCGGCGGCCAGACGGGCCGAAACCAGCTTGGCGACCGCCTCGCGGGTGGGCACGAGCACCTTGCCGCCCATGTGGCCGCATTTCTTGACCGAAGCCAGCTGGTCCTCGAAGTGCACGCCGGCGGCGCCCGCCTCGATCATGGCCTTCATCAGTTCGAAGGCGTTGAGCACACCGCCGAAGCCGGCTTCGGCATCGGCCACGATGGGCGCGTAGTAGTCGATGTAGCCTTCGTCGCCCGGGTTGCGCCCCTCCATCCACTGGATTTGGTCGCAGCGGGTCAGCGTATTGTTGATCCGGCGCACCACATTGGGGACCGAATTGGCAGGGTACAGGGACTGGTCGGGATACATTTCGCCAGCGATGTTCGCATCGCCCGCCACCTGCCAGCCCGACAGATAGATGGCCTTGAGACCGGCCTTGACCTGCTGCATGGCCTGATTGCCCGTCAGCGCGCCCAGCGCATTGACGAAGTCCTCTTTGTGGAGCGATTCCCACAGGCGCTCCGCGCCGCGGCGGGCCAGGGTATGCTCGACGACCACGGAACCACGCAGGCGCACCACCTCGTCGGCGTCATAGCCCCGCTTGATCCCTTGCCAACGCGGATCCTCGGCCCATTGGCGCTGCAGGTCGCGAACTGCGCTCTCACGTGTTTTCATGGTCATGCTCCTGATGAAAGAAAAAAGAAAACGATGGGGAACAGTCTATGCCAATGACGCGCCGCACATAGTCCCCATGTCTTATATAAGACATTTTTTTTTATCAATTAAAATCAGATAGTTAAAAATATATTTTCATGTTATGAAAAGTTTTTTCTCTTGATGAAAAAAATCTGCCCGCATCGCAGCATTCAGAATTTCATATAGTGAAATACATTGGTCACCATCCGGAATATTTCATCCTCAGGGCTACAATCGAATCATTCCCTGATCGATACGCCAGGCCCTATCCATGTCCCACACCCCCTACACCGGCAGCCCCCTGGGCCGCAGCGTTCCCGAGCCCACGGGATACGACCCCGGCCTGCTCTACCCGATCGCCCGCGCCGATACCCGTGCCGGCATGGACCTGCCGGTGCCCGCCTACGGTGCCGACATCTGGAACGCCTACGAACTGTCGTGGCTGAACAGGCGCGGGAAACCGCTGGTGGCCATGGGCCGCTTCACCTTCCCCGCTGACAGTCCCCGTCTGATCGAATCCAAATCTCTCAAGCTCTATCTGAACGGATACAACGAGGAACGCTGCGAGCATCCCGATCAGGTGCGCCAGCGCATCCAGGCCGATCTGACGCGTGCCAGCGGCAAGTCCGTGCATGTCGAGATCCTGCCGGTGCGGCCCGCCTTCGAGCTCAGTTGCCAGGCCTTAGCGGGCCAATGTATCGACGACCAGGACATCGCGATCGACACCTACGAACCCGCCCCCGAACGGCTGCGCCTGACCGACCCTGCGCCCTTCGTGCGCGAAACCCTGGTTTCGGAGTTGCTGAAATCGAATTGCCCGGTCACCGGCCAGCCCGACTGGGCGAGCCTGCAGATCCGCTACGCGGGTCCGCGCATCGACCACGAAGGCCTGCTGGCCTATATCGTCTCGCTACGGCGGCACAACGAGTTCCACGAACTCTGCGTGGAAAAAATCTATGGGGAAATCATGCGACGCTGCGCGCCGCAAGAGCTGCTGGTCTATGCGCGCTACACTCGCCGGGGCGGACTGGACATCAATCCCTGGCGCGCCAGCCACCAGCCCGACGCCATCAGCCACGCCCGCACCTTGCGCCAATAGCGCAGATCCAGAGGCTCAGCCGCGCGCCCGGATCTGCGGCCAGGCGCGGCGCAGATAATAGAACATCGACCAGACCGTCAGGATCGCGGCGATCACGATCAGCACCGAGCCGACGATCCGCGTGGATACGCCATAGAGCGGCTGCCAATACAGCAGGCAGGGAATGGCGACCATCTGAGCAGCGGTCTTGAACTTGCCCAACCGGTGCACGGCGACACTGCTGCTCGCGCCGATCTGGGCCATCCACTCGCGCAACGCCGAGATCGTGATCTCGCGCCCGATGATCACCAGGGCGATGAAGGAATCGACGCGGTTCAGATCCAGCAGCACCAGCAGGGCGGCGCTGACCATGAGCTTGTCGGCCACCGGATCGAGAAAAGCGCCGAACGACGAGGTCTGATTCCAGCGCCTGGCAAGCCATCCATCCAGCCAATCGGTGACCGCGGCAATGATGAATGCCGCAGCGGCGACCGTATCGCGAAAATCCAGACTGGCCCAACCCGAGGGGATGTAGAACAACCCCACGACCAGAGGGATCATGGCGATGCGCAGCCAAGTCAGGGCGATAGGAATATTGAGCGGCATGATAGGTGCAATACTACCCTACAAGCCCGCGCCAGTGGGTGCGGCGCCGGCGCAAGGCACGTTTTCAGCGCAAGGCGTGATAGATGCGCTCGGCAAGCTCGCTCGAAATCCCCTCGACCGAGCACAGATCGTCGATACTGGCATCGGCCACCCCCGAAAACCCGCCGAAGCGCGCCAGCAGCTTCTGGCGCCGCTGCTTGCCCACGCCCTCGATCTCCTCCAGACGCGAGACATTGCGGGCCTTGGCTCGGCGGGCGCGCATCCCGGTGATGGCGAAACGGTGAGCTTCGTCGCGCACCTGGGCCACCAGCATCAAGGCCGCGGACTCGACGCCCAGGGCCACAGGCGCGCGGCCATCGACGAACACCAGCGTCTCGAGCCCAACCTTGCGCCCCTCCCCCTTGGCCACGCCGACGATGGCGCTGACATCCAGGCCCAGCTCGACGAAGACCTGCCGCGCGACCTCGACCTGCCCCTTGCCGCCATCGATCAGGACGACGTCGGGCATCGGCGCCTCGCCATCGGCCACGCGCGCGAAACGGCGCGAGAGCGCCTGCCGCATGGCCGCATAATCATCGCCCGGCTCGATGCCGGCGATATTGAAGCGCCGATACAACGAAGGCTGCATGGCGTGATGCTGGTAAACCACGCAGGACGCCTGGGTCGCCTCACCCGCGGTGTGGCTGATGTCGAAGCACTCGATGTGCAGGGCATCGAGCGCGGTCGCGTCGGTATCCAGGTCGAGCTCGACCGCCAGCGCCAGCGTCCGTGCGGCGCGGGCGCTGGATTCGCCCAACATGCGCGCCAGCGCCATCTGGGCATTGCGCACGGCCTGTTCCAGCCAGGCGCGGCGCGCGCCCTGCGGCCGCGTCAGGACGCGCGCCCTGTGGCCATGCTGCTGGGCAATCAGATCGATCAGGGCGGGGTCCGAGAGCGCGTGTGAACAAACCAGCACTGGCGGCAGCGGATTGTCGGCGTAGTGCTGGGCCACGAAAGCCGACAGGACCTCCTCGGGCGCCTCGTCCTGGGCCTGGCTGGGAAACAGCGCCTTGTCGCCAAGATGGCGACCGGCGCGCACCATCGCCAGGTTGACGCATACCCGCCCGCCCGCGCTCGCCAGCGCGATCACATCCACGCTGTCATCCCCGACCTGCTCCATGGTCTGCTGCTGCAGGACATTGGCCAAGGCCCGCATCTGGTCACGCAGCGCGGCCGCCTGCTCGAAATCCTCGGCCTCGGCGGCGCGCAGCATCCGCGCCTCGATGTCACCGAGAACCTCGCCCGCCCTGCCCTCGAGGAAATGGATCGCGCGATCCACATCGGCCTGATAGGCCTGCGGCGATATCAGATCGACGCAAGGCGCCGAACAGCGGCCAATCTGGTAGAGCAGACAGGGCCGGGTCCGATGGGCATAGACGCTGTCCTCGCAAGTGCGCAGGCGAAAGACCTTTTGCAGGATCTGGATCGTTTCGCGCACCGCCCACGAATTTGGGTAGGGGCCGAAGAAATGCCCCTTGCCCTGGGTGCTGCCCCGATAATAGACGATGCGCGGCGCGACATGGGCGGTGATGTGCAGGTAAGGATAGGATTTGTCGTCCCGGAACAGGATGTTGTAGCGAGGCTTGAGGCGCTTGATCAGGTTGTTTTCCAGGATCAGCGCCTCGGCCTCGCTGCGGGTCACGGTGACTTCGGTACGGACCACGCGGGCCAGCATGTGCGTGATGCGCGGGCCGTGGCCCGATTTCTGGAAATACGAGCTGACGCGGCGCTTGAGGTCGCGCGCCTTGCCGACGTACAGCACCTCGTCGTTCGCATCGATATGCCGATAGACGCCCGGGAGGCGCGGCAGTTCAGCCAAAAAGGTTTTGAGATCGAAGGCTTCGGGCACGGAGATACCTCGGATCCGCCAATAGCGCGGTCCAGCCGGGCGCAGGGCGCGCGGGCATCAGGCGGCGGATACGCGTCACGGAATGAGGGTCCAGGGGACGGTCCAGACCGGCGAGCAGTTCGTCGGCGAGGTCTGGCCGGTTGCACACCAGCACCATGTCGCAGCCGGCGTCGAGGGCGGCGCGTGCGCGCGCATGGATATCGCCCGCGACGCAGGCGCCCTCCATGGTGAGGTCGTCAGAAAACACCGCCCCGTCATAGCCCATCTGGCCGCGCAGGATCTCGGTGATCCAGCGCCGCGAAAATCCCGCGGGCTCGGGGGCCACCTCGGGATAGATGACGTGGGCCGGCATCACCGCCGGCAGCACCAGATCACCCAGCCAGGCATAGGGCGCCGCATCCCGATCGAGGATCTCGCGCAGCGGACGGGAATCGACCGGAATTTCGAGATGGGAGTCCGCGGCGACGGCCCCGTGGCCAGGAAAATGCTTGCCACAGGCGGCCATCCCGGCCTCGCGCAGCCCCTGGATCAAAGCGCGGGCCAGCAGGGCCACCACCTCGGGCCGATCATGAAAGGCGCGATCGCCGATCACCTGACTGACCCCATAATCCAGATCCAGCACCGGCGTGAAGCTGAAATCCACCCCGCAGGCGCGCAGCTCGCTGGCCAGCACGAAGGCGGTTTCAGTCGCCCCGCGCAGGGCCTCCTGGGGATCGGCGTCGAACCAGCGCCCGAACAGGCGCATGGACGGCAGGGGCGTGAAACCATCCGTCCGGAAGCGCTGTACGCGCCCGCCTTCGTGATCGACGGCGATCAGCAAGGGCTCGGTGCGCGCCTCGTGGATCGCACTGCACAGGGCCGTGAGCTGGGCACGGTCCGAGAAATTGCGCGCGAACAGGATCACCCCCCCGACCTGCGGATGACGCAGCCGCTTGCGCTCGTGCGAACTCAGTTCAAACCCCGCCACGTCCACCATGACAGGACCGGGCGCCATGAATAACGTCATGATTTCCTCATCTCGGTTTTGGCGGGCAGGGCCTCGATGACCACGAAGGCCGTCGCCATGTCGTGTTCGTCCGCCAGGGATATGTGCGCCTGCCCGAAACGCGCGCCATACCAGTCGGCCAAAGGACCGGACAGCCGCACGCTGGGCCGCCCGCCCGGCAGGTTGACGACTTGCATGCGCGACCAGGTCATAGGCATGTGCATCCCCAGGCCGATCGCCTTGGAAAAGGCTTCTTTGGCGGCAAAACGGGTCGCCAGATAACGGATGCCCCGCTGGGGGTCGCGCGCCGCGCGCCGGCGAAAGACGGCTTGTTCTTCGGGCCCGAGGATGCGCTTGAGCAGGCGCTCGCCGTGCCGTACATAGGCGCGCTCCATGCGCTCGATGCGCAGCAGATCGGTGCCGATTCCGGCAATTCCCGGCGTGAGCATGGCTTTCCTCAGAGTTTGATGAAATGCTCGCGGTAATGGGCGAGCTCCGCGATCGATTCCTGGATGTCGGCCAGGGCCTCGTGCTTGCTTTGCTTGGTGAAGCTGCGATAGACCTCGGGCTTCCAGCGCAGGGACAGCTCTTTCAGTGTGCTGACGTCCAGATTGCGATAGTGGAAATATGCCTCGAGGCGCGGCATGTACTTGACCATGAAGCGCCGGTCCTGGCCGATGGTGTTGCCACACATCGGCGACTTGCCCTCGGGCACCAGGGGGGCGAGGAAATCCAGCAAAAGATCCTCGGCCTGAACCTCGGTCAGGGTCGAGGCCCGGACCCGGTCGATCAGACCGCTCTTGCCATGGGTGGACTGGTTCCATTTATCCATCGCCTGCAGCAAAGCGTCGCTCTGGTGAATGGCCAGCACGGGGGCCTGGGCCACGGGCGTCAGGTCCGGCTCGGTGACGACCATCGCGATCTCGATGATGCGTTCCTTTTCCGGATCGAGGCCGGTCATTTCCATATCCAGCCAGATCAGGCGCTGATCATTAACCGCCATACCCTATAATCCTCGATAGAAAATATGATTTTCGCATATGGCCGGATGGATATGTTTACCCTGCTGTTCATTGCCTGCCTGCTGGGCGACCTCCTGATCCGATTCTGGCTCGCGCAGCGCCAGATCCGGCACGTGCTGCGCCACCGCGACACGGTTCCCGAGATCTTCGCCACACGCATCGGCCTGCACAGCCACCAACGGGCCGCCGACTACACCATCGGGCGCATGCAACTGCTCCTGATCGAACGAGTGACCGAGGCTGCCGTGCTGCTCGCCCTTACTTTGCTGGGCGGGCTGCAATTCCTCGACATCCAGATCGGGCACCTGATCGAATCCGAAATCCTGCGCCAGCTCGTCCTGGTCGGCGCGGTGCTGGCCATCCTGGGGGCGGTCGGTCTGCCCTTCGCCATCTGGCGCACCTTCAGGCTCGAGGCGCGCTTCGGCTTCAACCGCATGACCCCGCGGCTGTTCGCGCTCGATACCCTCAAGATTCTGCTCGTCACGCTCATCCTGGGGGCTCCGCTGCTGGCCGGCGTCCTCTGGGTCATGGCCCATACCGGCAGCGCCTGGGCATGGTGGGCCTGGGGCCTATGGGTCGCCTTCAACCTGCTGGTGCTGTGGCTGTATCCCAGCTTCATCGCGCCGCTGTTCAACCGCTTCACGCCGCTGGACGACCCCGAACTGAGCGCGCGCATCCATGCTCTGGCCCAGCGCTGCCATTTCGGCCTGTCCAGCCTGTATGTGATGGACGGCTCGCGGCGCTCGGCGCATGGCAATGCCTATTTCACCGGCTTTGGCCGGCATCGCCGCATCGTTTTCTTCGACACGCTGCTCGCGCGCCTGAACGCCACCGAGGTCGAGGCCGTGCTCGCCCACGAGCTCGGGCATTTCGCGCACAAACACATCCTCAAGCGCATGATCGTCAGCTTCGCCAGTGCGTTGCTGCTCCTGCTGCTCCTGGCCTGGCTGTCCACACAGCTCTGGTTCTATACCGGCCTGGGCGTGATCCCGCAGCTGGGCCGCCCCAACGATGGCCTGGCGCTGGTGCTGTTCTTTCTCACCATACCGGTATTCACATTCTGGATGGCGCCACTGGCCAGCCTGCTGTCCCGGCGCGATGAATTCCAGGCTGATCGCTATGCCGTGGCGCAATGCGGCGCCGAACCGCTGGCCAGCGCGCTGGTCAAGCTCTACGACGACAACGCCGCGACCCTGACGCCCGACCCGCTGCACTCGGCCTGGTACGACAGCCATCCGCCCGCCACCATCCGTATCCAGCACCTGCAGCATGAGCACTGAGAGCCAGGCCGGCGGGCTCATCATCGCATCGCATGGCCGGCATTACGTGGTCGCGCTGGATGACGGCGCCCCGCGCCAGTGCTACACCCGCGGCAAGAAATCCGGCCCCGCCGTCGGCGACCGGGTCGTCATCCGGCCCGAAGGCGATCAGGAAGGCGTCATCATCGGGATCGAACCCAGGCGCAACCTGCTCTACCGCTCCGATGCCCTGCGCAGCAAGCAGTTCGCCGCCAACCTGGACCAATTACTGATCGTGCTCGCCCCCGAGCCCGAATTCTCCGACGACCTCACTGGCCGCGCCCTCGTCGCCGCCTGGAGCGCCGGAATCGAACCCATCATCATCCTGAACAAAGCCGATCTCACGCCAGCCCTCGAGCGCGCCAACACCCGCCTGCGACCCCTGGCCGATCTGGGGGTGCGCATCATCGCCTTGTCCGCCCTGGACGCCGGCCAGGTCCACCAGACGCTGGACCCGATCCTGAGGAATCGCCGCAGTCTGCTGCTGGGCCAGAGCGGGATGGGCAAGTCCACCCTGCTCAATGTCCTGGTGCCGACCGCCCGCGCCGCCACCCAGGCGCATTCCGACGCCTTGGGTACCGGCCGGCACACCACCACCAACACACGCCTGTACGCGCTGCCCGGGGGGGGCGAGCTCATCGACTCGCCGGGCTTCCAGGCCTTCGGCCTGCAACACCTCGGTGTCGACGACATCGTCCAGGGATTCCCCGAATTCACCGAGGCCATCGCGCACTGCCGCTTTTACAACTGCACCCACCGGCACGAACCCGGCTGCGGCGTCCTCGACGCCATCGCGCACGGCAGGATCACACCGGCCCGCCATGAGCTCTACCGACGCATCCTCGAGGAAAACGAGGCGGGCCAGCGGTATTAGGACACCTCTGAAGCCCAGTGCCACAGGGGTGGTGCTACTCACCGAGATGCGCGGCCGCCAGGTAGTGATAGAAATTGCGAATCAGGACCGCCGTGGCGCCCCAGATGAAATAGGACTGCCAGGTGATGGAAAAATAGCAGCGCGCGCCCGCATCGCCCGGCAAATGAAGCGCATGCAGGCGATGCCGCGCCGGATCCAGCAGCACCTCCAGGGGCACCTCGAACACCTCGGCCACCTCCCGCCTGTCGGTCTGGATGGTAAAGCCCGGCAACAGCTCGCCGATGATCGGCGTCATCACGAAACGGGTGACGGTCAGGAAGCTGGGCTGGACGCCGATGACCCGCACGAACTGCCCATTGACGCCGATTTCCTCCTGGGTCTCGCGCAGGGCGGCCGCGATCGGATCACGGTCGCCGGCCTCGATCCGCCCACCCGGAAAACTGATCTGGCCCGCATGATCGTGCAGATGTTCCGCGCGCCGGGTAAAAACCACGTGCAGTCCCTGCTCGCGCTGCACCAGCGGCATCAGGACCGCGGCCTGCCGCGCATCGGAAAGGCCGGGCATGCCGGGCGAGAACGAATCGGTGAACAGGGGCTCGACCTGCCAGCTGACGGGCCGCTGGAATGCGCTGCGGATGTAGTCCAGCCGCAGGCATTCGGCGGGCAGGCCCGGCAGTGCCTCGCACTGGAGCAGCGGCTGTGCGGTGGGATCGAAGCCGACGCCACGCGCAGTATCCGGGGACGATATCCGGTCAGAGTCAGACATGAAATCCTGGAAATGACAAAGGCACCCGGACGGGTGCCTTTGTAAAAGCCGGCGGCAGCGCGATCAGTTGGCAGCCTTGCGAACCAGCTTTTCCTTGATGCGGGCGGCCTTACCCGTACGGCTACGCAGATAGTACAGTTTAGCACGGCGCACATCGCCCCGGCGCTTGACCTCGATGGAGGCGATTTGCGGGGAATAAAGCTGGAAGGTCCGCTCGACGGCCTCACCCGAGGAGATCTTGCGCACGGTGAAAGCGGAATTCAGGCCGCGGTTGCGGCGCGCAATCACAACGCCTTCATAGGCCTGGACGCGCTTGCGCGTGCCTTCGACGACGTTCACGTTGACCACGACGGTATCGCCAGGGCCGAACTGGGGCAATTCACGGCCTGCGGTCAGGCGCGCGATTTCTTCTTGTTCGAGGGTTTCGATGAGATTCACGGTAAAGCTCCGAGGCATCATTCACGCGGCCATTGATCGGAATTGGTGCGCCGCGCCAGAGGATGAGTTGGTGAAACAGGGCATTATACAGGAATACAAAAGCTCGGGGGCTGTTGGGTTCTTGAGCCGCGTCTGGCGGGAAAACCATTTTTCTCCGCCCCTCCGGACGGTCCGGCCTGCGGCCAGAGCCCGGAACGGACCCGAATCAGAACCCCGCCGCCGACCCCAGCCACATCAGGCCGGGAATCATCCCCGCCCACGCGAGCACCATGACCACATCACCGGCCGCCAGGGCCAAGCGGCGCAGCCGGACGGCCCGCCGCGCACGCGAGAAACCCATGCCCGCCACCGATGGCGGACACACCTGGCCCACCGGGATGGCATGCACCGTGCGACCGGGCGCACGCGAACCCGCCGCGTCACACCCCCTGGGCCGCGCCTGGAAGGGCCGCCCGGCTACGGTCGGTGCGGACCTGACCGGCAGCCGATCGATACGCCGCCCACCAGATCCCAGGGGAATCTGCCATTGAGAATAAACTGTTGCCGTCATGCTGCCACCTCGTCTCGTGAATCCGGTTTGGCCTGGCAGGCCAAGACCGGATACTGTTGTTTCATACAGTTTTGTCTACTGTACAAAAAAACAGCATCGAGCGCAAGCCATTCATGCGCGATGGCAACCAGAAAAGGCCCCCACGCTGCGCCTACGGCTTGCTGCCCCCCAAGGGGGGCGCTTTTTGCCTTGGGGCGGCCCGGCGGCAAAAAAAGCCCCCACACTGCGCCTACGGCTTGCTGCCCCCCCCAAGGGGGCGCTTTTTGCCTTGGGGCGGCCCGGCGGCAGAAAAAGGCCCCCACGCTGCGCCTACGGCTTGCTGCCCCCCAAGGGGGCGCTTTTTGCCTTGGGGCGGCCCGGCGGCAAAAAGCCTGGGCACAGGCCCAGGCTTCGATGCGGCAACGGAAAAAATCAGCGGTCCGGCTGCGGGGTGATCCGCAGGTACGGGCGCACCTCTTTGTACCCTTTGGGAAATTTTTCCTTCAGGACCTCGGGGTCCTTGATCGACGGCACGATGATGACGTCCTCACCCTGTTTCCAGTTCACCGGCGTGGCGACGCTGTAATTGTCGGTGAGCTGCAAGGAATCCAGCGCGCGCAGGATCTCATCGAAATTGCGGCCCGTGCTGGCGGGGTACGTGAGGATCAGGCGAATCTTCTTGGCCGGATCGATCACGAAGACCGAGCGCACCGTGGCGGTGGTGCTGGCGTTGGGGTGGATCATGTCGTAGAGCGTCGCCACCTTGCGATCCTCATCGGCGAGGATCGGATACTCGACCCGCGTATTCTGCGTCTCGTTGATATCCTTGATCCAGTCGAGGTGGGACTGCTTGCCGTCGACCGAGACGGCAAGCACCTTGGCGCCGCGCTTGGCGAACTCGCCCGAGAGGATCGCGGTATAACCCAGCTCGGTGGTGCATACCGGCGTGAAATCGGCCGGATGCGAGAACAACACGCCCCAGCCATTGCCCAGGAACTCGTGAAACTTGATCTTGCCGAGAGAGGAATCCTGCTCGAAATCAGGGGCGGTGTCGCCCAGGCGTAGTGTGGCCATCGAATACTCCTATTTTGCGGACTGATCGTGTCGGCCGCCCGGCCAGGCCGGGCGGGAAAGAAAGTTGACACTTCATATTCTCACAAAATATAGATCGCGGCTTCAAATAATTTTTATTTATATTTATATCCAGGCCCGGTTGGCATAACGGTCGGCCAGAGGGCCGGCCGCGACCGCATCGGCCAGCGCATTGGCGCGTGGCAAGACATGCGCGGCATAGACCACCGCCGTGGCGATCTTGGCAGGATAGAAGTCATCCGACGATCCCTCGCGGATCGCGCGCGCCGCCGCCAGCGCCGAGCGCGCGAGCAGCCAGCCGGCATGCACGGTGCCGGCCTGGATCAGGCACGGGACACTGCCCATGAACGCGCCGCGAACCTGCGCGGCCGCCGCCTGGGCGAGAACCTGATCGACCGATCCGCCATACGCCCGGGCCGCGGCCTCCAGGCGATCGGCGATCAGGCCCAGCCCCTCGGCATCGGGTCCGCCCTGGGCGCGCAGCAGAGCCACAGTTTCGAGCATCCCGGCGATTTGCGCCTTGGCGACCGCGCCACCATCACGCAGGAGCTTGCGGCCGATGAAATCATTGGCCTGAATGGCCGTGGTTCCTTCGTAGATCGGCAGGATGCGCGCGTCCCGGTAATACTGGGCCGCGCCCGTTTCCTCGATGAAGCCCATGCCCCCGTGCACCTGCACGCCCAGGGAGGCCACCTCGACCGAGGACTCGGTCGAAAACCCCTTGACGATGGGCACGAAATATTCGTAGATGGCCTTGTGACGGGCGCGCTCTTGCGGATCGACCGCACCGGCCGCCTTGTCGCGATGCGAGGCGGCAACATAGGCCACGGCGCGCGCGCCCTCGGTGAGGCCGCGCATCACGCCCAACATGCGCTGCACATCCGGATGGCGGGCGATCGGCACCGGACCGTCCGAGCCTTCGAGCGCCTGGCCCTGGATGCGCTCGCCGGCATAGGCCATGGCGTGCTGCAAGGCGCGCTCGGACACTGCGACACCCTGCAGGCCCACCGCATAACGCGCGGCATTCATCATGATGAACATGTATTCCAGGCCACGATTTTCCTCGCCGATCAGGTAACCCACGGCGCCACCCTCGCCCACCTCGCCCTTGCCCGACCCATAGAGCAGGACCGCGGTGGGGCTGCCATGGATGCCAAGCTTGTGCTCGAGCGACGCGCAATAGATATCGTTGCGCGGGCCCAGGGAACCGTCCTCGTTCACCAGGCACTTGGGAACGATGAACAGCGAAATCCCCTTGACGCCCTTGGGCGCCTGCGGCGTGCGCGCGAGGACGAGATGAATGATGTTCTCGGCCATGTCGTGATCCCCATAGGTGATGAAGATCTTTTGGCCAGTGATGCGGTAGCTGCCGTCAGCCTGGCGCAGAGCGCGGGATTTCAGCAAGGCCAGGTCCGAGCCCGCCTGCGGCTCGGTGAGGTTCATGGTGCCGGTCCACTTGCCCTCGACCAGGGACGGCAGGTAGCACGCCTGCTGCTCGGGCGTCCCCGCCAGCGACAGGGCCTCGATCACCCCATCGGTCAGCAAGGGACACAGCGAGAACGCCAAGCTGGCGGCGTTGAGATTCTCGGTGGCAGGCGCGCCGACGAGCCGGGGCAGGCCCTGGCCGCCAACCTTGGACTCATGCTGCAAGCCCTGCCATCCCCCTTGAGCAAAGGCCTGGAAAGCGGCCTTGAAACCCGGGGATGTACGGACCTCGCCATCATGCCAGACGGCGGGATGGCGATCGCCCTCGATATTCAGGGGAGCGACCTCTTGCTCTACGAAACGCGCATTCTCATCAAGGACCGCATCCACGAGATCTGCGGAGATTTCCTCGAAACCGGGCAGCGCCAGGACACCTTGCAGGTCGGCGAGTTCGCGGAGAATGAAACGAATATCCTGGATGGGGGCCTGATAAGCCATGTATAGCTCCTGTAGCAAGACGATGGCGGGCCCCGCCAAGGGGGCCCGCCACTGTGGACATATGAACCGCCTGTGGGCCTAGAGTGCCTTGACCAGCTCGGGCACCGCCTCGAACAGGTCGGCCACCAGACCATAATCGGCCACACCGAAGATCGGCGCCTCGGCGTCCTTGTTGATGGCAACGATGACCTTGGAGTCCTTCATGCCAGCCAGGTGCTGGATGGCACCGGAGATGCCCACCGCGATATAGAGCTGGGGCGCGACGATCTTGCCGGTCTGCCCGACCTGCCAGTCATTGGGCGCATAGCCCGCGTCCACGGCGGCCCGGGATGCCCCCAGGGCCGCGCCGAGCTTGTCGGCGAGCGCATCGAGGATCTTGAAATTCTCGGCGCTGCCCAGCCCGCGGCCGCCAGAGACCACCACCGAGGCCGACGCCAGGTCGGGCCGGTCGCTCTTGGCCAGCGCGCGGCCAACGAAGGTGGACTTGCCCGAATCGCCCACCGCCTCGACAGTGTCGATGGCGGCGCTGCCGCCCTGCGCAGCGACAGGATCGAAACCCGTGGCCCGCACCGTGACGACCTTGACGGCGTCGGCCGACTGCACGGTGGCCAGGGCATTGCCGGCATAGATCGGACGCACGAACGTATCGGCGGATTCGACCGCGGTGATCTCAGAGATCTGGGCGACATCGAGCTTGGCCGCCACGCGCGGGGCGACGTTCTTGCCCGAAGCGGTAGCCGCGAACAGGATGTGGCTGTAGCCGCTGGCCAGGGCCAGGACCTGCGCCGACAGATTTTCGGCCAGGCCGTCGGCCAGCGCCGGGCCGTCGGCCAGCAGCACCTTGGCAACGGACTGCGCCTGAGCAGCCTGCTCGGCCACGGCGCGCGCGCCCGAGCCCGCGACCAGCACATGAATATCGCCACCCATACGGGCGGCAGCAGCCACGACGTTCAGGGTCGCGGCATTGAGTTGGACGTTGTCATGTTCCGCAATGACGAGAATGCTCATTTACACCACCTTCGCTTCGTTCTTGAGTTTGTCCACCAGGGTGGCAACATCGGGCACCATGATCCCGGCCGCGCGCGCGGCCGGCTCGGCAACCTTGAGGGTCTTGAGGCGCGGAGCAACGTCCACACCCAGATCCTCGGGCGAGAAAGTATCCAGGGGTTTCTTTTTGGCCTTCATGATGTTGGGCAGCGTCACATAACGCGGCTCGTTCAGGCGCAGGTCCGTGGTGATCACGGCCGGCAGCGCCAGGCTCAGGGTTTCGAGGCCGCCATCGACCTCGCGGGTGACCTGGACCCGATCGCCCTCGATCTCGACCTTGCTGGCGTTGGTCGCCTGCGGCCAGCCCAGCAGGGCGGCCAGCATCTGGCCGGTCTGGCTGGCATCGTCGTCGATGGCCTGCTTGCCCAGGACGACCAGCGAGGGCTGTTCCTTGGCGACCAGCGCGGCGAGCAGCTTGGCCACGGCCAGCGGCTGCAGTTCGGCGTCGGTCTGCACCAGCAGGCCCCGGTCGGCGCCGATCGCCATTGCCGTGCGCAATGTTTCCTGGCACTGGGCCACGCCGCAGGACACGGCCACGATTTCTTGGGCTGCGCCCTTTTCCTTGAGACGGGTCGCCTCCTCGATGGCGATTTCATCGAACGGATTCATCGACATCTTGACATTGGCGATGTCCACGCCGCTTTGATCGGATTTCACGCGCACTTTGACGTTGTAGTCAACGACGCGCTTGACGGGTACCAGGACCTTCATCGAGCTATCTCCATAGAAAAAAATAATGCGCGCACCGCCGGCCTTGCCGGGCAATGCGCTAGATTTTGTCGAGCCATGCGCTGGAATGCGTTCATAGTTCGCCCAATGCACGGATATGCACGGCGGCACTGCGTCCCAGGGCAGAGAGGTTGTAGCCCCCTTCCAGGAAACTCACGATCCGCCCCTGGGCCGATTCATGCGCAATCTCGACGATTTGCTGGGTAATCCAGGCGTAATCGGCCTCGGTCAGCTTGAGCTGGCCCATTTCGTCCTCGCGATGACCATCGAAACCCGCGGAGACCAGGATCAATTCGGGCTTGAACGCCCGCAATGCCGGCAACCAGCGATCCGACACGATATCACGGCAGACCGATGCTTCGGCATACGGCGGCACGGGAACATTGACCATATTGGGTCCGGGATCGGCCGCGCAGGTATCCGGGAACAGGGAATGCTGATAGAAACTGCACATCAGGACGCGGTCGTCGCGCAGGAAAGCCTCCTCGGTGCCATTGCCATGATGCACGTCGAAATCGACGATCGCCACGCGTTTCAAGCCGTGGTGTTCGAGCGCATAGGCGGCGGCCACGGCGATGTTGTTGAAAAAACAGAATCCCATCGCCTGTGCGCAACGCGCGTGATGCCCAGGCGGGCGGACCGCGCAAAAGGCCGTGTGGGCCTCGCCGCCCATGATGGCATCGACCGCCGTCAGACCCGCCCCGGCCGCCGCCCGCGCCGCCTCGAGCGTATACGGGTTCATCAGAGTATCCGGATCGACCGGGAAATAGCCCTCGCTCGGCGCGTGCCGGCGCAGTTCCGCCAGATATTCCGCCCGATGCACGCGCAGCACGTCCTCGTCCCCCGCCAGCCGCGCCGTGCGCTGCGTCAGGAAATCCATCAGGCCGTGAGCCAGCAATTGATCGGAAATCGCATCCAGCCGTTCGGGGCATTCCGGATGCCAGGCGCCCATCTCATGCAGCCGACACTCGGGATGGGTAATATAGAGAGTATCCATAAAGGCGATTATGTTCAGACCCGTCCGCTTTTTTCAAGTTGCCGTTGCGTCACTTTTTCTGTCTGGCTGCGCCGCGAGCGGCACCGCAGACCAAAACGCATCCGGCGCCGCCCATTCAAGCACAAACCACACGGTTGTGTCGAATCCCCGTCCGGATCAGGGCACAACGGCCCTTGCCCCCGCGCGCGGAGACTTCGTCACCGCCAACGGCTCGCTCGAACCCGATATCGCCGATTTCGCCCGCCAGACAGCCGCAGAACACGATATTCCCCTCCCCCTGGTCGAGGCGCTGCTGTTCGAGGCCCGCTACGAGGCCGACGCCGTCCACCTGATGACCCCATCGGGCAAGCGCCTCAAACGCGCCTGGCTCAGCTACCGCAAGCGGCATGTGGACCCGATCCGGATCCGCGATGGCGTGGCTTTCTGGAAGACCTACCGCAGCGACCTGGACCGGGCCAGCCGGCAATACGGCGTGCCGCCGTCCATCATCGTCGCCATCATCGGAATCGAGACCGTCTACGGCCGCTACACCGGCACATACCGGGTGCTGGATACGCTGACGACATTGGGCTTTCGCTACCCCGACTCCAGCCGCCCCGAACGCGCAAAGATGTTTCGCCAGCAGCTCGAGGATCTGATCGTGCTGGATCACCAGGGCCTGATCGACGCGCGTCAGGTCCAGGGCTCGTTTGCCGGCGCACTTGGGCTACCCCAATTCATGCCCGGCAGCCTGATGCGCTACGCGGTCGATGGCGACGGCGACGGCCGCATCGACTTGGCCGGCAGCACCGCCGATGCCATCGCCTCGGTCGGCAATTTCCTCCAGCAGCACGGCTGGCTCCCAGGGGTCCCGGTCTTTGCCCCGGTGATCCTGCCGGCGCAGCCGGAGGCTCTCGTGCAGGACGGGCTGACGCCGACCACCGACTGGCCGCGCCTGCGCGCCGCGGGCGCCCGCACATCAGACAATGGCGAAACCAGGTGGCAAGCCGTGCCGCTGGGGGTGATCGACCTGCGCGACGAGGTGCGCGGCGTCAACGAATATCGCAGCGCGACTCCGAATTTCTTTGCGCTGACCCATTACAACCGCAGCTATTTCTACGCCGCCTCCGTGGCCGATCTGGCGCACGAGATCGCCGACCGGGTCGGCTATGGCGACCCTGATCGGCTGGATCCGTAGCATCCTGCCTGGCCCGCCCGCCGGTCGATGGCGCCTGCGGGCTTTGTGGCTGGCATGCCGCAAACGCGGCGCGGAATCTCGTTCGGACTTTTCAGCCGAACACGCCGGTCGACAGATAGCGGTCGCCGCGATCGCAGACGACGAAGACGATGGTTGCATCGCGCACCGTGGCGGCCACGCGCAGTGCGGCCACCGCGGCGCCCGCCGACGAGATGCCGCCAAAGATCCCCTCCTCGGCCGCCAGGCGGCGTGCCATGGACTCAGCCTCATCCTGCAAGATCGGCTCGAAGGCATCGACGCCTGCCGGATCATAGATCGCCGGCTGGTAGGCCTCGGGCCATTTGCGGATGCCCGGGATCTGCGCGCCCTCGGCCGGCTGCGCGCCGATCACCCGCACTGCGGGATTGCGGCTGCGCAGGTAGGCGCCGACCCCCATGATGGTGCCGGTCGTCCCCATGGCGCTGACGAAATGGGTGACGCGCCCCTCGGTCTGGTCCCAGATCTCGGGGCCAGTGGTTTCGACGTGGGCTCTGGGATTGTCCGGGCTGGCGAACTGGTCCAGGACCTTGCCCTTGCCCTCGGCCTGCATCTGCAACGCCAGATCGCGCGCATACTCCATGCCGCCGCTCGCGGCAGGCGTCAGGATGAGCTCGGCCCCGTATGCCCTCATCGCCGCGCAACGCTCCTGGGATGAATTGTCGGGCATGATCAGGATCATGCGATAGCCGCGTACAGCGGCGACCATCGCCAGGGCGATGCCGGTGTTGCCGCTGGTCGCCTCGATCAGGGTATCGCCCGGGGCGATTTCCCCGCGCCGTTCGGCGCCCTGGATCATGAATATGGCGGCCCGGTCCTTGACCGAACCCGCAGGATTATTGCCCTCGAGTTTGGCCAGGATCACATTGCCGCGCGCATCGCCAAGATCGCCCGGAACGCGCTGCAGGCGCACCAGAGGAGTGGCGCCGATGATGTCTTCTATCGTGGGGTATGTTTTCATGCCAGGAATCATACACCCGGGAACCACAGGGGCGCTCGCAAACCGGACACGGCGCCAGGGTGACGATCACCGGAAGCGTCGCGAGAACAGGCAATACCGCAGGTCGCCTGCCATGGCGCGCCTGCGGCGCAGGGGTTGCTTCAGTCAGGCTTGCTAACGCCGGGGCGGCGCGGCCTGTCCCGAAGCCCTGGCGCCCCCCTCACCCGACGCGCCAACGGGCCGCGCCGCCGGATCGCCGTCGATGGTCAGGCCAGCCGCACGCAGGGCATCGGCTCGCTTCAAGCCGATGCCGCGCACCCTGTCGGACAAATCCTCGAACGAGGTATAGCGGCCGCCGCGCTCGCGCTCTTGGTAGATGATCTGCGCGGTCTTGGCGCCGATTCCGCGAATACCCTGCAACTGCTCGGCAGTCGCGGTATTGATATCCAGGGCCAATGCGCCGCCCGACCAGGCGAGCGCCGCTAGCCCGGCAGCGCCCAGGACGCGCGCCAGGCGCGGCCTACGGAATGCGCGGCGTCCGGTCGCCGCGACCGCCGGGCACCGGGTCTTGCCCGGGCACAGAGGCTGGGCAACCATGGAATGCAGGAAAGGATTCATGACGGACTCCTTGTGTGGTGAAGGTTCCGCCATGATGGCTCGAGCCGCGCGCCGCGGGCAGGCCCTGGGATACTCAATAGCCATGCGGACAAACCGCAAGCCGCAAAATGATCGCAGGACGCGGCGATGGCGGAGGCTGCCGCGAGAATAGGCAACACCGCAGATCGCCCGTTACGCTGCGCCTGCGGCGCCGAGCTTATTCGAAGGATCCTAAGGCAAACGCCCCTGCTCGATCAGCCGCTGGACATAGGCCGATACGCCGGTCTGCACGTCGCAGAAGGCGCCCTCGTAGCCCGCCGCGCGCAGTTGGGTCAAGTCGGCCTGGGTGTGGCTCTGATAACGGCCCTTGAGATCATCGGGGAACGGGACGTAGCGCAGGGACTGCCGGGCCACGAGTTCCTCGAGGGGCAGCGCCAGCCGGCCTTCATGGACCCTCAGGGTGTTCACCACGGTCTGCGCCACGTCGTTGAACGGCTGGGCGCGGCCCGTGCCGCAATTGAAGATCCCCGAGATTTCCGGGTGATCCAGGAAGAACAGATTGACCTTGACGACATCATCGACGTAGATGAAATCCCGCTGCTGGCCGCCATCGGGATAACCGTCCCAGCCGCCGAACAGCCGCACGTGCCCTTCGGCGACGTACTGGTTCATATTGTGGAAAGCCACGGACGCCATGCGCCCCTTGTGCTGCTCGCTGGGGCCATAGACGTTGAAATACCGCAGGCCCACCACCGGCGCGGTGAGGTTGTCTGCCCGCCGGCGCAGCACCTGATCGAACAGCAGCTTGGAATAGCCATAGACATTCAGCGGCGCCTCGAAGGCCGGGTCCTCGACGTAGCGCGGACCCGCGCCGTACACCGCCGCCGACGATGCGTACAGCAGGGGCACCTCGCGCGCCTGGCAATACTCGAACAATTCGAGCGTCACCCGGTAATTGTTGTCCATCATGTAATGGCCGTCGCGCTCGGTGGTGTCCGAGCACGCGCCCTGATGCAGCACCGCCTCGGGCCGGGGCAGCTCGCCCGAGCGCACCAATTGCCGGAATTCGTCCTTGTGCAGATAGTCGCTGATCCGCAGATCGACCATGTTCAGGAATTTGTCGCCGTCCCGCAGGTCGTCGACCACCAGAATATCGTCGATGCCCCGCTGATTGAGGCCCCGCACGAGATTGCTGCCGATGAAGCCAGCGGCGCCGGTCACGATGATCATGAGAGTTCCTCCAAACTGACGACGGATGTACCCAGCTTACCGACTACGATACCGCCCGCCCGGTTTGCCCAAAACATCGCGTCGTGCCAGTCCAGGCCGGCAGCGCGGGCAACCGCCAGCGTCGCCAGCACCGTATCGCCCGCCCCCGACACGTCGAACACCTCGTGCGCCTGGGCGGCGGCGTGCTGGCGCCCCTGCCCGGTGAACAGCGTCATGCCCTGTTCGGAGCGCGTGATCAGCAACGCCTCGAGCCCCAGTTCGGTACGCAAGGTCTGGGCGCGCTGGGTCAGGTCGTCCTCGGAGTCCCAGCGCCCGACCGCCTCCTGCATCTCGCCGCGATTGGGCGTGATGATGCTGGCGCCGTAATAGCGGCGATACCGGTGCCCCTTGGGATCGACCAGCACGGGCACACCGGCGGCGCGCGCCGCCTGGATCAGGCCCTCGACCCGCGCCAGCGTCCCCTTGGCATAATCGGAGAGCACCAGCAGGTCACAGCCGGCGAGCGCAACCGTCACCCGGGTATCCACGCCATCGAGCGCGCGCTCGCCCGGGGCATGCTCGAAATCCACCCGCAGCAACTGCTGCTGACGGCCCAGAACGCGCATCTTGAGCGTCGTGTCCATGCCATCCGTATCCTCGACCAGGTGGCACTCGATGCCCGCCTCGTCGGCCAGCGCGCCGACGCGGGCGCCCGCCTCGTCGGCGCCGACCACGCCGACCAGAATCGCCCGGGCGCCGAGCGCGGCGATATTGCGCGCCACATTCGCGGCCCCGCCCAGGCGGTCCTCGCGGCGCGCCACGCGCACCACGGGCACGGGCGCCTCGGGCGAAATGCGATCGACCTCGCCGAACCAGTAGCGGTCCAGCATGACATCGCCGACCACCAGGATCTTGGCGGCATGGGCCGCCTGTGCAGGAAATGGCATCATTTGTTTATGCTGCGCCGCAGCATCCTCTGATATGAACCGGACGCAGCGCGATCGGGAATGGGCTCATTTCAGCTCCTCCAGACGGCGTGGCGCGTAGGATTCCCATGTATTGCATCCCGGACACTGCCAATAGAAGCGCTGCGCCTCGAAGCCGCAATGGCTGCACGCATAGCGGTCCAGACGCTGGGTGTGCTTGTGAATCATCGCACGCAACAGGCCGAGATCGGCGCCGGGAATCATCTGTTCGGCGGCGGCGCCGTCCTTGGCGTGCGCGAGCTCGACCTCGAGCAGGCGATCGAGGCCGAGGAGCGACGGATGCGCCCGCAGCGCCTCGCGCGCGAAGGCCCAGGCAGGCAGGGAGCCCCGCCGCGCCCGCAGCGCCCGGAAAACGACATTGAACAGATCGAGAGTCGGCACCCGCAGATAATGGGCATGCAACAGATCCAGGCCCTCGTCAAAGCGCCCCAGGGCCTCGTAGCAGGCCAGCAAGGGCTCGGCGACCAGCCCGGCGTAGTCCGGCGCCTCGGCCAGGACATCCCGCAGGTATGCGCGCTGGCCTTCGGTATCGCCGCTGGCCGCCGCCCATTGCGCCCGTAGCATCCGCACCCGGGTTTCCGCCGCCGTGCTGGTGCCGGTCTTGCGCATGGCATTGTCGGCGGCTTCGAGCGCCTGGGCGGCACCGTCCAGGTCCGGGGTCCGGGCTGCCAGCATACCGCTGGCAAGCTCGCATTGGTAATGCACGAGCTGGGGCACAGGCTCGTCCACCAGCTTGTGGAGATGGCGCACGGCTTCGATGGCGCGCGGCCAATCGTGCTCGGATTCATAGATACGGATGAGCGCGCGAACCGCCTCCAGCGCGTGGCGCATGTGCATCACCGCCTGGAACCCTTGCTCGGCCCGATCCAGCATCCCGGCCTTGAGGAAATCCTGGGCCAGCTCGAACTGGGCGTTCTCGCGATCGGGCATGGGCAGGTCCTGGCGCGCCAGCAGGCTCTGGTGCACACGGATGGCGCGCTCCATCTCGCCGCGCCGCCGGAACAGGCTGCCCAGGGCGAAATGCAGCTCGGTCGTTTCCGAGTCGAGCTTGGCGACCTCGACGAAGGCGTCGATGGCCCGGTCGGGCTGCTCGTTGAGCAGGAAGTTCAGGCC
>JBEBRQ010000012.1:0-60528 GCA_040394755.1 Castellaniella defragrans
GCAGATCCGGGAAGTCCGGCCGCAGGCCGGACCGTCCGGAGGGGCGGAGAAAAAGGGCTTTCCCACCAGACGCGGCTCAAGAACTCAACAATCCCCCATCCGGCACAAAACCAGCCAACCCACGGAATAACAAAGGGCCGGCCATCCAACGATGCCGGCCCTTAGGTCAGGCGGAAAAGGATCGGAAGCCTACCCCAGTTCGACCTCGGGTCCGTCCTTTTTGACCGGCTTGACCAGGTCCTCGCGCTTGATCCCCATCCACATGGCCAGGGCCGCCGCCACGAATACCGAGGAATAGATCCCGAACCAGATCCCGATCGTCAGGGCGAGCGAGAAGTTATGCAGGGTGGGGCCGCCGAAGAAGAACATCGACAGCACCATCATCTGGGTCGAGCCGTGGGTGATGATCGTGCGCGAGATGTTTTGCGTGATCGACGTGTTGATGATCTCGGTTACCGGCGCCTTGCGCAGCTTGCGGAAATTTTCGCGGATCCGGTCCATCACCACCACGGATTCGTTGACCGAATAGCCCAGGACCGCCAGGACCCCCGCCAGCACCGAGAGCGAGAACTCCCACTGGAAGAACGCGAAGAATCCCAGGATGATCACCACGTCGTGCAGGTTGGCCAGCGCGCAGGAGGCCGCGAGTTTCCATTCAAAGCGGATCGCCAGGTAGATCATGATGCCTGCCACGACGAACAGCAGCGCCATCAGGCCGTTGTGCAGCAGTTCCTGGCCCACCTGCGGGCCGACGAATTCGACGCGTCGCAGCTCCACGCCGGCGTCCTGAGCCTGCAGCGCCGCCATCACGGTTTCGCTCTGTTTGGCGGAATCCTCGCCTGCGCGGATCGGCAGGCGGATCATGACGTCCTGCGAGGTGCCGAAATTCTGGACCTGGAAGTCGCTGTAGCCCAGGCCCTCGAGGGCCGAGCGGATCTCGCCCACGGGTGCGCTTTGTGTGTAGTGGACCTCGATCACCGTGCCGCCGGTGAATTCGATCGACAGGTGAAAGCCTCGTGTGGCGATGAAGAATACGGCGGCGATGAATGTCAGCAGGCTGATCAGGTTCAGGATCAGCGCATGCCGCATGAACGGGATAGTGCGATGGATGCGGAAGAATTCCATGATGAGTCCTGCATTAATCCTGTTTGGGTTTCCAGATCTGGCCGATCGAGATCGTCTTGAGTTTGCGCTGGCGGCCATACCACAGGTTGGCCAGTGCGCGCACGCCAACCACCGACGAGAACATCGAGGTCAGGATGCCGATGCAGTGCACCACCGCGAAGCCGCGGACCGGGCCGGTGCCGAAGGTCAGCAGCGCCACGCCGACGATGAGGCTGGTCAGGTTCGAGTCCAGGATGGTCGCCCAGGCGCGGTCGAAGCCCAGGTGGATTGCCTGTTGCGGCGGCAGGCCTGCCCGCAGTTCCTCGCGGATGCGTTCGTTGATCAGCACGTTGGCGTCGATGGCCATGCCCAGCGTCAGGGCAATGGCCGCGATGCCCGGCAGGGTCAGCGTGGCTTGCAGCATCGACAGTACGGCCAGCAGCAGCAGCACGTTGAAGCTCAGGCCCAGCGTCGAGAATACGCCGAACAGGTGGTAGTACAGGATGATGAACACTGCGATGGCCGCGAAGCCGTACAGTGTCGAATCGAAGCCCTGCCGGATGTTGGCGGCGCCCAGGCTGGGGCCGATGGTGCGTTCCTCGATGATGTGCATCGGCGCCGCCAGCGAGCCGGCGCGCAGCAGCAGCGAGACGTCGGCGGCCTCCTGGGCGGTCATGCTGCCGGAAATCTGCACCTGGCCGCCGGGGATTTCGCCGCGGATCACCGGCGCGGTCACGACCTCGCCCTTGCCGTTTTCGAACAGCACGATGGCCATGCGCTTGCCGATGTTGTCGCGCGTGACGTCGCGGAAGATCCGCGCGCCCTTGGAATCCAGGGTCAGGTTGACGGTGGGCTGCTGGGTTTGCGGGTCACGGCCCGGCTGGGCGTCCTGCAGGTTTTCGCCGGTCAGAATCACCTGGCGGCGCAGCAGGAGCGGGCGCCCGTCGCGGTCGTTGTAGCGGACCAGACCGAAGGGGACCGTGCCCGAGGCCAGGGCGGCCGTCGCGGTGGGCGAGTCGTCCACCATGTGAATCTGGAGGGTGGCGGTGCGTCCGAGGATTTCCTTGGCCTTGGCCACGTCCTGCACGCCCGGCAGCTGTACCACGATGCGGTCGGCGCCTTGCTGCTGGATCACTGGCTCGGCCACGCCCAGCTCGTTGATCCGGTTGTGCAGGGTGGTGATGTTCTGCTTGAGCGCGTTGTTCTGGACCTGGGTGATGGCCGTGGCGCTCAATGCGCCGTCCAGGGCAAAGGCATCGCCCGCCATGCTGGGGGTGAAGGTGATTTCAGGCATGGCGCGGCGCAGCGCGTCGGCTGCGGCGTCGCGCGCCTCGGCCGTGGCGAAGGTGGCGCGCACGGAGAGTTGGTTGCGTTCGACGTCCTCGTATTTGAGCTTGGCGTCCCGCAGCGCCGTGCGCGCCTCGCCGGCCATGGAGTCGTAGCGGCTGGTCAGCGCGCCCTGCATGTCGACCTGCAGCAGGAAGTGCACGCCGCCGCGCAGGTCCAGGCCCAGGTACATGGGGTGCGCACCCAGGGCCGTGAGCCAGTTCGGCGAGGCCGGCATCAGGTTCAGGGCCACCGTGTAATCAGGATTCTGGGGGTCTGGATTGAGCGTTTTCTCGATCAGATCCTTGGCCTTGAGTTGGGTGTCGGTGGAGTCGAAGCGCAGCCGCACCGTGCCGACCGGACCGTTCATCTCGAAGGACGAACCTGTGGGCTGGATGCTCGCCTGTGAGAGGATCTGCTCGGCGTGCGTCAGGGTCCCGAAGTCCACCTTGGTCGATGTTTTGGCCCCGGCGATCTGGACGGCGGGCGATTCGCCGTAGAAATTGGGTAGCGTGTAGATCAGCCCGATGATCAGGGCGGCCAGCACGGTCAGATATTTCCAGAGTGGGTAGCGGTTCATGGTCGATCGGGAGGCGGAGGGCGGGAGACGGGGCGCTCGGCGCCCCGGCGTCGGATCAGAGCGACTTGATGGTGCCCTTGGGCAGGACGGAGGTGACGGCGGTGCGCTGGATAATGGATTCGATCGCCTTGTCGCCGACCTGGCCGACCTCGAGGGTCAGGTAGTTGTCGCCGACCTTGGTGACCTTGCCCAGGAGGCCGCCCGAGGTGATGACCTCGTCGCCCTTGGTGAGCGCGGACACCATGTTGCGGTGTTCCTTCTGGCGCTTCATCTGCGGGCGGATCATGAGGAAATACAGGACCACGAACATCAGGATGATGGGCGCCATGCCCAACAAGGCGTTCTCGCCACCTGCGGCGGCCTGGGCGGTGATGAGGGTCAGGGTGTCGGCGAGGGACATGAAGGCTCCTGTTGTGATTTATGGCGGATCGGATTTTTGGATGGCCCCGCAAAGTCCGCTCTTTCTGAGCGGTCTTTCCGGGCTTAACTCTTTATTGTAGCGGCATATTGGGCAGCCTGTAGGCGTCGGACCTCATTCGATGCCCCGGGCCCGGTCCCGGGCGAAAGCTTCGCGCCAGGCCTCGAAGCGGCCCTGTTCGATCGCGCCGCGCATTTCGTCCATCAGGTTCAGGTAGAAATGAAGATTGTGCAGCGTGTTCAGGCGCGCACCCGAAATTTCACCGGCGCGCTGCAGGTGATGCAGGTAGGCGCGCGAAAAGTGCCGACAGGTGTGGCAGCGGCAATCGGGGTCCAGGGGGCGGGTATCGTCGCGGTAGCGGGCGTTGCGGATCTTGAGGTCGCCATGACGCGTGAACAGCCAGCCGTTGCGGGCATTGCGCGTGGGCATCACGCAGTCGAACATGTCCACGCCCAGCCGGACCCCTTCGACCAGGTCCTCGGGGGTGCCGACGCCCATGAGGTAGCGCGGCGCATGGGCGGGCATGCGCGGCGCCACGTGGGCCAGCACGCGCATCATGTCCTCTTTGGGCTCGCCCACCGACAGGCCGCCGATGGCGTAGCCTTCGAAGCCGATCTCGGCCAGCCCGGCCAGCGACTCGTCGCGCAGGTCCTCGTACATGCCGCCCTGGATGATGCCGAATAGGGCATTGGGATTGCCCAGTTCCAGAAAAGCCTGGCGCGAGCGCTGGGCCCAGCGCAGGGACATGCGCATCGAGGCCGCGGCTTCCTCATGGGTCGCAGGCCGTCCGTCGATCCGGTAGGGCGTGCATTCGTCGAACACCATGGCGATGTCGGAATTGAGCGAATGCTGGATGCGCATGGATTCCTCGGGCGTGAGGAACAGCCGCGCGCCGTCGATCGGTGAGGCGAAGCGCACGCCTTCCTCGGTGATCTTGCGCAGGCCGTCCAGACTGAAGACCTGGAAGCCGCCGGAGTCGGTGAGGATGGGGCGGTGCCATTGCATGAAGCCGTGCAGGCCGCCATGCCGGTCGAGAATCTCGGTGCCGGGGCGCAGCCACAGGTGGAAGGTATTGCCGAGCACGATCTGGGCGCCGATGTCCTCGAGCTCGTGAGGCAGCATGGCCTTGACGCTGCCGTAGGTGCCCACGGGCATGAAGATCGGCGTCTGCACTTCGCCGTGGTTCAGCGTCAGGCGGCCGCGGCGGGCGGCGCCATCGGTGCGCAGCAGTTCGAATCGGAATCCGGTCATGGGGTCTGGGTCTGGCGCTGGTCCGTGGTGGCGAGGCCCTGGGCGGCCTCGATGAACATGGCATCGCCATAGCTGAAGAAACGATAGCGGGATCGCACGGCGTGCGCGTAGGCGCGGCGGATGGGTTCCATACCCGCGAGGGCCGAGACCAGCATCAGCAGGGTCGATTGCGGCAGGTGGAAATTGGTGATCAAGGCGTCGATGCAGGCGAAGGTGTAGCCCGGCGTGATGAACAGTCGGGTGTCGCCCTCGCGCGGCGAGTCCTCGTCGCCATTCTGGGCGGTCGCCGCCTCCAGGGCGCGCACGCTGGTGGTTCCCACTGCGATGACGCGGCCGCCGGCCGCCCGCGTTTCCTGCACCCGGCGCAGGGTGTCGGCCGCGACGGCGTAGTGTTCCGCGTGCATGACGTGGTCGCGCAGCCGCGCGGCACGCACGGGCTGGAAGGTTCCGGCGCCTACGTGCAGGGTGACGCAGGCGCGCCCGATGCCTTGCGCATCCAGGTGTTCGAGCATGGCCTGGTCGAAGTGCAGGCCGGCCGTGGGCGCGGCCACCGCGCCGGGTTGTTTTGCGTAGATGGTCTGGTAGCGGGCCTCGTCGCCCGCATCCGCCGCATGGGTAATGTAGGGCGGCAGGGGCACCGCGCCGTGGCGTTCGAGCAGGTCCAGCACCCGTTCGGGGAAGCGCAGATCAAAGAGCTCGCCTGCGCGGCCGGCCACCTCGGCCTCGAATGCCCCATCGGCCAGAACCAGGCGTGTTCCCGGCTTGGGTGATTTGCTGGCACGCACGTGGGCCAGGGCTTGTTGCGGCCCGGTGATGCGTTCGACCAGGACCTCGACTTTGCCCCCGCTGGCCTTGTGGCCATGCAGCCGGGCCTTGATGACGCGCGTGTCGTTGAATACCAGCAGGTCGCCGGCGCGCAGCAGGGTGGGCAGATCCAGGAACCGCAGGTCGTGCAGGCCGCCGGTGGCGTCCAGGCGCAGCAGGCGGCTCGCGTTGCGTTGCGCGGCCGGTGCCTGGGCGATGAGTTCTGGGGGCAGTTCGTAATCGAACTGGCTGAGGTCGAGTTCGTGTTCCACGGGGATGAAGCGCGCGCCGGCCGGGCCGGGGTGATGGGCAGGGCCGTATTTTAAGCTGTCCGGCGCCCGGGCGCTTCAGGAGTCCTCCCGGTTTGGATTATGCTGATGTTTTTTGCATGTGGATGCGGGCATGAACCTGCGGGAGTTGGCGTGATGCGGGCTGGTCTTGGGCGGTGGGCATGCGGCGTGGGCCGCGGCCTGGCAGGTTTTGTCTTGTGGTTCGCGGCCGCGGGCGTCCTGGCGCAGGGCCTGCCGCCGGACTTGCAGGAGGCCTGGAAGGCCACTCGCATCCCGCTGTCCGCCCTGTCCCTCGAGGTTCGCGAGGCTGGCGGTCCGGTCCTGATGTCCATCCAGGCGAGCGAGCCCCGCAATCCGGCCTCGGTGATGAAAATGGTCACCACCTGGTCGGGGCTTTCCGGTCTGGGCCCGGATTATGTCTGGCGTACCCGCCTGCTGACCGCGCGCGGTGCGCAGATCGATGGCCAGGGCACCCTCAAGGGGCCTCTGTATGTGCAGGCCGCGGGCGATCCGTTCTTTACCGTCGAGAATCTGTGGGATCTGCTGCGCCAGTTGCGCCTGCGCGGCGTCAAGAACCTGTCCGAGGTCATCGTCGATCGCGGGCTCTTTGGCAAGGTGGCCATCGATCCGGGCGATTTTGACGATTCGCCCGACAGGCCCTATAACGCCAGTCCGGATGCGATGATGGTCAATTTCGGCGCCACGCGGCTCCTGTTCCAGCCGGACTCCGCCGCCCGCAAATGGATCGCCATTGTGGATCCGCCAATCCGCGATGTGCGGGTCAGCGGCCAGATCGAGTGGGCCGACGGCCGTTGCCCGGGGTCGCCGTCCGTGGCGACCGATGTCCTGCACCAGGATGGATCGACGGTCATCCAGGTGCGCGGCCGGGCCGTTGGATCCTGCGGTGAGTTCAGCGTGTACCGGCTGGTGGCCGACCAGCCGGCGTATTTCGAGGCCCTGTTCCGCATGCTCTGGAAGGAGCTGGGGGGTACCCTGGCGCGCGATATCCGCCAGGGCGCCGTGCCGGCCTCGGCGGCACCGCTGGTCTGGCATGATTCGCCGACCCTGTCGGACATCATCCGCCAGATCAACAAGCACAGCAACAATGTGATGGCGCGGATGTTGCTGCTGACCCTGGGGGCCGAGCAGGGCGGGCCGGGGGCGACCCCGGCCAGCGGCGGGCGCGCCGTCGCCCAGTTGCTGCGCAACCAGGGCGTCGATACGACCGGTTGGGTGTTCGACAACGGCTCGGGCCTGTCGCGCGAAGGCCGGATCACCGCCCGCGGTTTAGCCCAGATGCTGGACTATGCCTGGCGTTCGCCGCTGATGCCTGAGTTCATGTCCTCGCTGGCGATCTCGGGGGTCGATGGCACGGTGCGCCGCCGCCTGCGCGACGATGAAACCCGCGGGCAGGCCCACCTCAAGACCGGCACGCTGCGCAATGCGCGTTCGTTGGCCGGCTATGTGCGCGGCGCCAGCGGCAAGCGCTACATTTTGGTGAGTCTGGTCAATGATGCCAATGCCCTGGGGGTGAGCGCCTTCGATGATGCGCTGGTCCGCTGGCTGGCCGCCCGGTAGGGGTTTCGAGCCGATCATGCGGGGATCGAGATCCAGGCGGGATGGTTGGCCAGCCATTTCGGAGGATGCTCCGGGGCGGTTAAACTGCATCCCACGATCCTTTCTGGAAACCGACCCGCCATGCCTATCCGCGAAGTCCGCCATCCCCTGATCCGCCACAAGCTCGGCCTGATGCGGCGTGCCGATCTCAGCACCAAGAATTTTCGCGAGATGGCTCAGGAAATTGCCGCTTTGCTGACTTACGAGGCCACCAAGGACCTGCCGCTGGAGTCTGAGCGAATCACGGGCTGGTGCGGCGAACTCGAGGTCGAAAAGCTCGCGGGCAAGAAAATCACCGTGGTGCCCATCCTGCGCGCTGGCATCGGTATGCTCGACGGCGTCCTCAGCCTGGTGCCGGGGGCCAAGGTCAGCGCGGTGGGGATTGCCCGCAATGAGGAAACCCTCCAGGCCCGGACCTATCTGGAAAAGCTCGTCGGCCAGCTCGATCAGCGCCTGGCGCTGATCGTCGATCCGATGCTGGCCACGGGCGGCTCGATGGTGGCCACCATCGATATGCTCAAGCAGGCGGGTGGCCGCAATATCCGCGCCCTGGTCCTCGTGGCCGCGCCGGTCGGTATCGCGGCCGTCGAGCGCGCTCACCCCGACGTCGAGATCTACACGGCTTCCATCGACAGCCATCTGGATGAAAACGGCTACATCGTTCCCGGCCTGGGCGATGCCGGCGACCGGATCTTCGGCACGCGCCAGAAAGTCGATTGAGAAATCTCTGATTCAGCGCAGGCACCGAAAGATTCGGATACGCTTTCGCGTCGGCAATCAGGTAGGATGAACGTATTCATCATCGTTCATCGGGAGGAATCCATGGTCACACGCAAAACCATCGCGACGCAATCGGCCGGGGACATGTTGATCGAGGATTTGAAAACCAGTCTCGATCAGGCCGAAAAGCTGTTGCGCGAGGCGGCCGAGGCGACCGGGGACAAGGCCGTCGATCTGCGCGAGCGCGCCCTCAAGGCGGTCGATCAGGGGCGCGCGGCGCTTTCGGAAACCCAGGAAAACCTGCTGGCGCAGGGCCGCAAGGTGGTGCAGGATACCGACGAATATGTTCAGGCCAATCCCTGGAAGGCCGTCGGGATCGCGGGTGTGGCGGGTCTGTTGCTGGGCGCCTTGCTGTCGCGCCGCTGATCGCCCGTGTCGCTGCGCCGCGCATTGCTCGATCTGGCCGCCCATGCGGCGGCCATGGCACATACGCGTTTCGAGCTGTTCTCGCTCGAGGCCGCCGAGGCGCGTTCGGCCCTGTTTCGCCATCTGGCATTGGCCCTGGTGGCGGCGGCCTGCCTGTTCATGGCGCTGCTGGTGGCGACACTGGGCGTCGTATTGTATTTCTGGCCGACTGAATACCGGAATCTGGCTCTGGGGCTGTTGGCCCTGGGTTATGCGGTGATCGGGGGAATCCTCGCCTGGCGTCTGTACACGAGTCTGGCGCATGGCGCCGCGCCGTTTGCCGCGCTGGCCGAGGTGCTTGGCGAGGATGCGCAGGCCCTGCGCCGCGAGCCGGCGCGAGTTCCCGCGCCCGAGCCGGGGACCTCCGAGGAGGCTTCGTGATGACCCGAGAGGATCGTCGGGCGCGCATCGAGCTGCTGCGCGCTCGCGCTCAGTACGAGCGCCTGCTGTTGCAGCGGGCAGCCTGTGACGCGCTGGAGGGCATGCGGCCCGAGGCCCTGGCGTCGGGCGCTTCGGCCGGCCTGCGCGCCGCGGGCATGGGCTGGCTGGCGAGCGCGGTGCAGGCCATGGGGCGCTATCCCATGATTCTGTCGCTGGCGTCGGCGGTGGTTTCGGGGGCGCGCCACGGCAGTCCGTATGCCCGCCTGGGCGTGGCGGCGCTGCTTGCCTGGCGTGTGCTGCGCCGCGTTCGCCGGCTATAGCCCCAGCCGATCCCACATGGCGTCCACGCGCGCCTTGACCTCGGCATCCATCTGGATCGGACGGCCCCATTCGCGGCTGGTCTCACCAGGCCATTTGTTGGTGGCGTCCATGCCCATCTTGCCCCCCAGCCCCGACACCGGCGAGGCGAAATCCAGGTAGTCGATCGGCGTGTTCTCGACCAGTACGGTATCGCGCACCGGGTCCATGCGCGTCGTCATGGCCCAGACCACCTCGGTCCAGCGGCGCGGGTCGATATCCTCGTCCACGACCACGATGAACTTGGTGTACATGAACTGGCGCAGCACGCTCCACAGGCCGAACATGATGCGCTTGGCGTGGCCGGCGTACTGCTTGCGGATCGAGACCACCGCCAGGCGGTAGCTGCAGCCCTCGGGCGGCAGGTAGAAATCGACGATCTCGGGGAACTGGCGCTTGAGCAGCGGCACGAAGACCTCGTTGAGGGCCACGCCCAGCACCGCCGGCTCATCGGGCGGCTTGCCCGTGTAGGTGCTGTGATAGATGGGCTGGCGCCGGTGCGTGATGCGCTCGACCGTGAACACCGGGAACCAGTCCTGCTCGTTGTAGTAGCCCGTGTGATCCCCGTAGGGCCCCTCCAGCGCCATTTCATAGCCGGTGTCCCGGGTTGCGGGCATGCCGTCTGGAGCCAGTGCGCGGGGATCGGAGGCGGGCAGGATATGGCCCTCGAGGATGATCTCGGCATGGGCGGGCACCGACAGGGTGCTGCCCAGCGCCTGGGCGACCTCGGTGCGCGCGCCGCGCAGCAGGCCGGCGAATTGGTATTCCGACAGAGAGTCGGGGATCGGGGTGACGGCGGCGAGCAGCGTCGCCGGGTCCGTGCCCAGGGCAACGACGATGGGGAAGGGCCGGCCGGGGTGGGCGAGGGCGTGGTCGCGGAAATCCAGCGCGCCGCCGCGGTGCGACAGCCAGCGCATGATGAGCTTGTTGCGGCCGATGAGCTGCTGGCGGTAGATGCCGATGTTCTGGCGCCGCGCGTTCGGCCCGCGGGTCACGACCAGGCCCCAGGTCAGCAGCGGGGCCGCGTCCCCGGGCCAGCAGGTCTGTAAGGGGAGGGTGCCGAGGTCCACGTCATCGCCGGTGACGACGACCTCCTGGCAGGGGGCGGCGCGCAGCGTGCGCGGGTTCATGTCCCATAGGGCGGATTTCAGCATCGAGGCCTTGGACAGCGCATCGCGCATGCCTTGCGGCGGAGTGGGTTCACGCAGGGAGGCCAGCAGCTCGCCCGTGTCGCGCAGCGCCGCGACGGATTCCGCGCCCATGCCCCAGGCGACGCGCTGCGGCGTTCCGAATAGGTTTGTCAGAATCGGGATGGCGCTGTCCTTGCCGCCATGCACGGGCCGTTCGAACAGCAGCGCCGGCCCCCCGGCGCGCAGGACGCGGTCGCTGATTTCGGTGATTTCGAGGCTGGTCGAGACCGGGTGGGTGATACGTTTGAGCTGGCCCTGGCGTTCGAGCTGGGCGATGAAGTCTCGGAGGTCGCGGTATTTCACAGAATTCCGTCATCAGGTTACAGTGAGGATCGTGCCACAGATTACCATTGACAACCCTCGTTTTGTGCGGAGCCCCCATGCCCCTTGCCATGACTGGTGAGCGCCTGCTGGGTGGGCTGATGACGGTCGTGCGGCCGGTCGGTGAATTCATCCACGTCAGCGCCATCTACCTGGGTATCGCCGTCCTGACCACGTTCAGCCTGAGTCTGGTGCTGCCGTCCATGCGTCAGCAGTCCCAGCAACTCCACGAAGTCGTGCTGGCGATGTTCCAGGCCGTTGGCGAAGGCGATTCCGGGGCCGATGAGCCGTTGGCCGACCTCGGGGCGGTCGACTGGTCGATGCCCGCCGGCTCCACCTCTGCCGCGGCGGCTCCCCCATCCTCGGGGGCGGCGGCGGACGCCGCGACCGCGCCGGCAGGCGAGGCCCCGGCGGGTTTGGAGCCGACCGATATCCGGCTGGGCAGTTTTTCGATTGCCTTGGATGCCGCGATGCGCGGTCAGGCGATTCCCGGTGTCAGCCAGGCGCAGGCGCAGGCTTTGCGCAGCTACATCGCGCGCAAGTACAAGATCGCCAACAACGTCGCCGGTGCCCTGGTGCATATTGCTTTCGCGGTCGGCGCGGAACATGAGCTCGATCCGCAATTGCTGCTGGCGGTCATTGCCATCGAGTCGCGCTACAACCCTTTTGCCGAGAGCGCGGTGGGCGCGCAGGGCCTGATGCAGGTGATGGCGCGCGTGCATCATGACAAGCTGCAAAGCGTGGGCGGCGGTCAGGTCGCGGTGTTCAATCCCGTGGTGAACATCAATGTCGGCGCCCAGATTCTGTCCGACTGCATCCAGCGCCGGGGGTCGGTCAGCGGCGGTCTGGCCTGCTATGTGGGCGCCACAGGCCCCAGCGACGGCGGGTATGGCGCCCGGGTGCTGGCCGAACTGCGGCGCATCGCCCTGGCCTCGGGGATCGCGCCCAGCCAGCATTAGCGTCGAACACTACACTGACCCTGCCGCCGGCTCGATGCTTGCGTCCAGTATTCAGGCCGGTCGGGCGACATCCGGAGGCGCAAAGCCCCTCAAACGCCGAGGAAACGGCCCATCCGCTCGACCGCCTCGTGCAGCCGCTCCAGGCCGGTCGCGTAGGAGAACCGCAGTGTGCGGGCAGCGTGCGCCCGGCCGAAATCGATTCCGGGGACGGCCGCCACCAGCGCTTCGTTGAGCAGACGCCGGGCGAAATCGGTGCTGTCGCCGCTGTGGGCCGAGATGTCGGTAAAGATGTAGAACGCGCCGTCGGGCGCCACTGGCACCGCCAGGCCCAGGCGGGCGAACTCGGGCAGCAGATAGTCGCGCCGTTCCTTGAAGGACAGGCGGCGGGCTTCGTAGATGTGCATGACCTCCGGGACGAAGCAGGTGAGTGCCGCGTGCTGCGCCAGCGAGGGGGCGCAGATCGCCAGGCTGGCGGCCAGCCGTTCGAGGGCGGGCATCATCGAGGGCGGGGCGATCAGCCAGCCCAGGCGCCAGCCCGTCATATGGAAGTATTTGGAAAAACTGTTGATGACGATGATGTCGTCGTCCAGCGTCAGCGCGCTCAGGGGGGCGTCCCCGTAGTACAGGCCGAGATAGATTTCGTCCATGATCACGAAGCCGCCGCGCTGCCTGACCTGCGCGATCAGCGCGCGCAGGGCCTCGCGTTCGATCGAGGTGCCCGTGGGATTGCTGGGGGAGGCGATCAGGACGCCGCGCGTGGCCGGCCCCCAGTGGGCGGCCACATCCTCGGCGCTGAGCTGGTAGCGGTTGTCTGCCGTGCAAGGGACCAGCCGTGTGATGCCGCCGGCCGCCGTGATGAAGTTCTGGTTCGCCGGGTATGAGGGATCCGGCATCAGGATTTCGTCGCCAGGATTGATCAGGGCCATCGCCGCCAGCAGCAGCGCGCCCGATGCGCCCGAGGTGATCAGCACGCGCGCGGGATCGACCTTGGCTTGGAATTGCTCATGGTAGTAGTGGGCGATGGCCTCGCGCAGGGCGGGGATGCCGGCCGGCGGCGTATAGCCGCTCAGGCCCGCGCTCGCCGCGCGGTTCAGGGTTTCCAGGACCTGGGGCGGGGCGGTGAAATCGGGCTCCCCGATTCCCAGGCTGATGACGTCGTGTCCCTGCGCCATGAGCGCCTGCGCCTGTTTGAAGACTTCCACGGCGTAGAATGGCACCGTATGATCGGTTCGGGCGGCGAGACGAGGCATGACGAACTTCCAGGAAAAGCAATCATTGTAGTCCGCTCATACAGGAGCTTCACGATATGGAATCCCCCGCGCGCCGTGCGTTTCTGACGGGACGCCGCAGGGCGCAGACCCCCTGGGAAACTTTTCTCGGCCGCTTGCGGCGCGCGGTCGAGGGCAAGGTGTTCGACTTTGCCACCCCTCTGGGCAGCGCGCGGCTGGTGCCAGCTGGGATGGCCGACGTCTACTATGCGCGCAGTCTCTGCGCCGAACATGGCATCGTGCTGGCGCTCGATGGGGTGCCGCATGCGGCGCGTCTGGATGCGGGGCCGGTGCTCTGGGTCGAGCCGGGCGCCGCCATGGCGCGCTTCGAGCGCATGAGTGCGGGCGATCCGCGCTGGTTCGTTCAGCCGGGCTGCCTGATCGGCGATCTCGAGGCGGCGGGCCTGGCGCAGTTTCGCGACCTGCCGCCGCATCTCACGGTGGCCGCCTGGCTGGCCGATCGCGAATGGTGCGATTGGGATGCGGGGCGTACCGCCGATTCGGGGCTGGTGCATGCCTTGGTGCTGCTGGGCGACGGCACCCAGGCGAATCTGGGCGCCTTCGGCACTGAGAATCAGAAACCTCTGGACAATATCCGGGTGCAGCAGATGATTCCGCGTCTGTTCGAGCTGACTGGCGGGGCGGACGCGGCGCAGGCGGGCTCTGGGCCGTTCTGGGATGCGCGTTATCGGCTCGATGCCTTGCGGCCCGCCGGGGATGCGGACATCAATCTGGCGCATCTCCTGCTGGGCCATGGGGGCGACCTGGGCTGGGTCGAGTGGGTGGTGCTCGATGAGCGGGCGCCGGCGGCCCGGCAGCGGCCTTATGATGAACGCTATTTCAAGCGGGCGTCCGCCAGTGGCGCGAGCGCCCTGGACCGCGCGGTCAAGGGCCTGTTCGATGCCGCGCGCCTGTTCCCCGATCCGGGCCAGCAGCCCTGATGCTCGATCTCCCGTCAAGGGCTAGAATGATTCGCACGCGCGGTGCAACCGCGTGTGCCGACCATCATGCATGATCAAGCGATCACCTCTATATAGGCTGCCCCACCATGGAAGACTCCTTACGCGCCGCCGCGCTCGAATATCACGAGCACGGTCGTCCCGGAAAAATTTCCGTCACCCCGACCAAGCAGTTGTCGAACCAGCGCGATCTGGCTCTGGCATATTCGCCGGGTGTTGCGGCTGCCTGCGAGGAAATCGTTGCCGATGCGCACAATGCCTTCCGCTATACGGCGCGCGGCAATCTGGTGGGCGTGATCACCAATGGCACCGCCGTGCTGGGTCTGGGCAATATCGGCGCGCTGGCCTCCAAGCCGGTGATGGAGGGCAAGGCCGTCCTGTTCAAGAAATTCTCCGGCCTGGATGTCTTCGACATCGAGATCAACGAACTGGACCCTGACAAGCTCGTCGATATCATCGCCGGCCTCGAGCCGACGTTCGGCGGCATCAATCTCGAGGACATCAAGGCGCCCGAGTGTTTCGAGGTCGAGCGCAAGCTGCGCGAGCGCATGAAGATCCCGGTCTTTCATGACGACCAGCATGGCACCGCCATCTGCGTCACCGCCGCCTTCATCAACGGCCTCGAGGTCGTGGGCAAGGACATCGCCCAGGTCAAGGTCGTGGTCTCGGGCGCCGGGGCGGCGGCCCTGGGATGCCTGGAGCTCATGATCGACATGGGCCTGCCTCCCGAGCATGTCTGGGTATCGGACATCGAGGGCGTGGTCTACAAGGGCCGCACCGTGCTGATGGACGAGAAAAAGGTGCGTTTCGCGCAGGAAACCGATGCGCGGACCCTGGATGACATCATCGCCGGCGCTGATGTGTTCCTGGGGCTGTCGGCCGGCGGGGTGCTCAAGCCCGACATGGTGCGCAAAATGGCGGCGCAGCCGCTGGTCCTGGCCCTGGCCAATCCCAATCCCGAGATCCTGCCCGCCGACGCTTTCGCGGTGCGCGACGATGTGGTGATGGCGACCGGCCGTTCGGATTTTCCAAACCAGGTCAATAATGTCCTGTGTTTCCCGTACATTTTCCGCGGCGCCCTGGATGTGGGCGCCACCACTATCACGCGCGGCATGGAAAAGGCAGCCGTCATGGCGATCTGCAAGTTGGCGCGCGAGGAGCAGAACGATGTGGTGGCCGCTGCCTACGGCCTGTACGACGTGTCCTTCGGGCCCAGCTACTTCATCCCCAAACCCTTTGATCCACGCCTGATCGTGCGGATTTCCCCGGCCGTGGCCAAGGCCGCCATGGAGGATGGCGTGGCCACCCGGCCGCTGGCGGACCTCGAAGGCTATGCCGAGCAGCTCCAGCAGTTCGTCTACCATTCCGGCGCCTTCATGAAGCCGCTGTTCTCGATTGCCCGCGGCATGGTGCGCGAGGGCGGCAAGTCCCGCATCGTATTCGCCGAGGGCGAGGACGAGCGCGTGCTGCGCGCCGTCCAGATCGTGGTCGACGAGCATCTGGCGCGCCCGATCCTGATTGGCCGCCCCGCCGTGCTGGCCTCCCGCATCCAGCAATACGGCCTGCGTCTGCGCCTGGGCGAGGACGTCGAGGTCACCAATCCCGAACACGATGAGCGCTTTCACCGCTACTGGACCGCCTACTGGGAAAAGATGTGCCGCAAGGGCATCACCAAGGAAATGGCGCGCGTCGAGATGCGCCGCCGCCTGACGCTGATCGGCGCCATGATGGTCCATCTGGGCGATGCCGATGGCATGATCTGCGGCACGGTGGGCGCCTACGGCAATCATTTGCAGTTCATCGACGAGGTCATCGGCCGCCAGCCGGGTGTCCAGACTTATGCGGCCATGAACCTCCTGTTGCTCAACGAGCGCACCCTCGTGCTGGCCGATACGCATGTCAACGACAATCCGGATGCCGCCCAGATCGCCGAGATCACCCTGATGGCTGCCGAGGAAATGCGGCGCCTCAATATGGAGCCCAAGGTCGCGCTGCTGTCGCGTTCGAATTTCGGCACAGGCAGTTCCTCGTCGGGGACCAAGATGCGCGAGGCCCTCGAACTGGTGCGCGCCCGCAATCCGGCGCTCGAAATCGACGGCGAAATGCATGGCGATTGCGCCTTGGATCCCTCGCTGCGCGAGCGTATCCTGCCGTCCACCACGCTGCATGGCGAGGCCAATCTGTTGATCTGCCCGAACGTGGATGCGGGCAACATTGCCTATAACCTGCTCAAGACCGCCGTGGGCGGCAATGTGGCCGTGGGTCCGTTCCTGCTGGGCGCCAATGCACCGGTGCACATCCTGACCTCCAGCTCGACGGTGCGCCGGATCGTCAATATGACCGCTTTGACCGTGGTCGATGCCAACAAGCCGCGCAGCGTCTGAGCGCCCGGCGATCGGGCTGGTCCTGACTGGGGGCGGCGCGCGCGCCGCCTATCAGGCGGGCGTGCTCTCGGGCGTGATGGACATTCTCGATCCGCAGCGCCGGCCCGGTTTTCGCAGCCCATTCCCGATCATCACGGGGACGTCGGCCGGTGCGATCAACGCAACGGCCCTCGCCAGCCGCGCGCACCAGCCCCACCGGGCCGTCGACCACCTGACCGCGCTCTGGAGCAGCCTGCGGACGCACAATGTCTACTATGCCGATGCGCCCCGTCTGCTGCGCACTGGTTTGCAATGGCTGGGTATGCTCGGCCTGGGCTGGATCGCGCCGCGCCTGAACGTGTATGCGCCGCATTCGCTGCTGGACAACTCGCCGCTGGCCGACCTGCTGGCCCGCACCGTGAATTTCGAGCGGCTCAGGCTCAATCTGGCCCGGGGGCATCTCTCGGCCATTGCCGTGACGGCCACGGCCTATACCACCGGGGAGCACCTGACGTTCTACCAGTCCCATGAGACCATCAAACCCTGGACGCGTTCCTTGCGCCGCGCCGTGGCCTGTCCGCTCGGGGTGGACCACCTTCTGGCCTCCAGCGCCATCCCCTTCGTCTTTCCGGCGCGCGCCGTTCTCGTGGGCGATTCGACGCTGTGGTGCGGCGATGGCTCGATGCGTCAGCTGGCGCCCATGAGCTCCGCGATCCACCTGGGGGCCGAGAGAATCTTCGTCGTCGGCACGAATTACCACGATGAAATCTATCCCAGCGTCCATGAATTGAACCCCGCCTACCCCAATCTCGCGCAGATCGCTGGCCATACGCTGTCGAATATTTTCCTCGACGGTGTATCCATGGATATGGAGCGCATGGCGCGCATCAATGAGTTGCTTGCACGATGCCCTCCAAATGGATTAAAAAGCGAGTCATTGCGTCCCATCCGCAGCCTGATGATCGCGCCCAGCCGGCCCCTGGACGATCTGGCGATGACGCACCTCCAGGAGCTGCCGCGAGCCGCGCGCACTTTGTTTCGCGTGCTTGGCGTGTCCCCCCGTCAGGCCCGGGTAGGGAGTGGATCGTTGGTGTCCTATCTATTGTTCGAAGCGGGTTATACGCAAGACCTGATCGCGTTGGGAAGGGCTGATAGCATGAGCCGTGCTGGGGAAGTAGAGGCTTTTTTCAAGGAGTGGTCCGAATGAGTCAGGCCCAGTTAAAAAAGATGCTGAAGACCGGCATCGTCGACGCCAAGGCGGTGTCCGAGGACGAGGCCGTGGCGGCCGCGCGCGAAACGGGGCTGGCGGCGTTCGTGGTCGACTGTGACAGGGCCCGCAGCCGTTCGGCGGTGTTGCGGGCGGTCGTCAAGGCGGTGGATTTTCCCGAGTACTTCGGCGGCAGCCTCGATGCGCTCTACGACTGCCTGTGCGACACCATGCTCGATCAAAAAGAAGGGCTGTTCCTGTGGTTCCGGCACCTGCACTCCGGCGATCCAGCCCTGGCTGAGGAGGCCGCCGCCATCGAGGCGGTTTGCGAGGATGCGATCGAGTTCGCCCACAACAATGACCGCCGCTTCGCTTTCGCCATCCAACATGCGGGCCGGCACCCCGATCCTGAACCCGGCGTCGAGCCCACCCCGTATTCCGGCCATCGCGAAGACGACCACGATTGAGGTAGCCTGCTGTTTTTACCAGCCCAGCAGGGCTGTCGTCGCGGCGATCAGGACCAGTCCCGCGGTTTCGGTGCGCAGCACCCGGGGACCCAGAGTGACCGGAACCAGTTCCGCAGCCCTCGCCATTGCCTGTTCGGCCTCGGACCAGCCGCCTTCCGGGCCGACCAGCAGGCTCAGTTGATCTCGCACAGGTTCGAGCGCTTGCGCCAGGGGCATGGCGCCCTCGGGATGACAGAACAGCGCCGGGCCATCCGCGGGTGTCAGCAGGCGCAACGCCTCGGCGAGAGGCAGAGGGGCGGCGATGGTCATCAGGCGGTTCCTGCCGCATTGCTCGCTGGCGGCGCGGGCGATGGCGCGCCAATGCGCCAGGCGCTTGTCCTGGCGGGAGCCGGTCAGGCGCAGGACGCTGCGTTCGGCGGCGATCGGGACCAGATGCGCGGCCCCGGCCTCGACCGCTTTCTCGACGATCCAGTCCATCTTGTCGCCGCTGGCCAGGCCCTGCAGCAAAGTGATGCGTCCGGGCAACTCGCGCTCGATGGGGGCGTGCGCGCCGGTTTCTGCCCAGGTGCTTGCGCCGTCGGATTGCAGGGTGGCGGAATATTCACCGCCGCTGCCGTCGAACAGGACAACCGGTGTACCCGGCCGTAGGCGCAGCACCCGCAAGGCATGGTGGGCGAGCGCGTCGGGCAGTTCGATGCGGGCCTGGGGCGCCAGCGGTGTCGGGCAGTGGAAACGGGGTGCGGACATGCCGGGATTTGCACGTGAATGGACTGAATAGGCGCCGGACGGTGCCTTGTCGGACTATAAACCGGATCGCCGGGGGTGGTAATATTTACAACTTTAAAATCTTTTTTCAGCGAGCCCATTTTTTTGCGCCGCGCCCCGACATCTATGAGCATCCCTGCCCCCGATCCCCGCATGGCCAACGTAATCCGCGTATTGGCCATGGATGCCGTCCAACAAGCCAATTCCGGGCATCCGGGGGCGCCGATGGGGATGGCGGATATCGCCCACGTGCTGTGGACGCGGCATCTGCGCCATAATCCGGCCGATCCGGCCTGGGCCGACCGCGATCGCTTCGTGCTGTCCAACGGTCATGGGTCCATGCTGATCTATGCCTTGCTGCACCTCACCGGCTACGACCTGCCCATCGAGGAATTGCAGCGTTTCCGCCAATTGCATTCCCGCACGCCCGGCCATCCCGAGGTCGGCATCACTCCGGGTGTCGAAACGACGACCGGCCCCCTGGGCCAGGGGCTGGCCAATGCCGTGGGGATGGCGCTTGCCGAGGCGCTGCTGGCCCGCGAGTTCAATCGGCCCGGCTACGACGTCATCGGCCACAATACCTATGCCTTCGTCGGCGACGGTTGCCTGATGGAGGGCATCTCGCACGAGGCGTGTTCGCTGGCGGGGACCCTGGGCTTGTCGCGGCTGATCGTGTTCTACGACGACAATGGCATCTCGATCGATGGCGAGGTGCGCGACTGGTTCGCCGACGATACGCCGGCGCGTTTCGAGGCCTACGGCTGGCAGGTCCTGCGCGGCGTCGATGGTCACGACATGGCTGCCATCGAGTCCGCCATCGTCCAGGCCCAGGCCAATGCCGCCGCGGGCCGGGGGCCGACCCTGGTGTGTTGCCGCACGGTCATCGGCAAGGGCGCGCCCAGCAAGGCCGGCACCGAAAAAGTTCACGGCGCCCCTCTGGGCGCGGACGAGATCGCCGCCGCGCGTCAGGCCATGGGCTGGACGCACGGTCCGTTCGAGATTCCGGACGAGGTCTACCAGTATTGGGACGGCCGCGAGCAGGGCGCTCGCCGCCAGGCCGACTGGGAGGCGCTGTTCGTCCGCTATGCCGGGGCCTACCCTGCCGAGGCAGCCGAGTTGCGCCGCCGCATGGCTGGCGATCTGCCGGCCGATTTTGCGCAACGCGCGGCCGAGGTGCTGCGCGCGACCCAGGACAAGGGCGAATCCATCGCCTCGCGCAAATCCTCGCAGCAGACCATCGAGGCTTTTGCCGCCTTCCTCCCGGAAATGCTGGGCGGTTCGGCCGACCTGACCGGTTCCAACTTCACCGACTGGAAGGGCGTCGCGCCGGTGCGCGCCGGCGAGGGCGGCATTCAGGCCGGGCGTCACATCAATTACGGCGTGCGCGAGTTCGGCATGGCGGCGATCATGAACGGCATGGCGCTGCATGGCGGCTACCTGCCTTTCGGCGGGACCTTCCTGACGTTCTCGGATTATTCCCGCAACGCCCTGCGCATGGCGGCCTTGATGCGCCAGCGTGTGATTCATGTCTTCACTCACGATTCGATCGGCCTGGGCGAGGACGGCCCCACCCACCAATCCATCGAGCATGCCGGCAGTCTGCGCCTGATTCCCAATCTGCATATCTGGCGGCCCTGCGATACGACCGAGACCGCGGCCGCCTGGACGGCGGCGCTGGCGCGTCCTGCCAGCCTGGGCATGGCGGTGCGCGAGGGCGGCCCTTCGGCGCTGCTGCTGTCGCGCCAGAACCTCCCGTTCGTGGCGCGCGATGTCCAGACCACCGCGGCCATCGCCCGTGGCGGCTACGTGCTGCGCGATGCGCCGGGCGCCCGCGCGGTGATCATCGCCACCGGGTCCGAGGTCGGCCTAGCCCTCGAGGCCCAGGACCTGCTGGCCGCCAAGGGTGTCGCCACGCGTGTCGTGTCCATGCCCTGCACCGAGGTGTTCGACGCCCAGACGGCCGAATGGCGCGCCGCCGTGCTGCCCGCCGGCCTGCCGCGCGTGGCCGTCGAGGCCGGCGGCACCGCCACCTGGTACAAATATGTCGGTTCCCAGGGGGCCGTCATCGGCATCGATACCTACGGCGAGTCCGCCCCGGCGGGTGTATTGTTCAAACATTTCAACCTGACGGCCGCGCACGTTGCCGCCACGGTCGAGCAGCTTTTGTAAACAGGAGATCCATCATGACCATACGCGTGGCGATCAATGGCTATGGCCGCATCGGCCGCAACATCCTCCGGGCCCACTACGAGGACGGCAAACAGCACGATATCCAGATCGTGGCGATCAACGACCTGGGCGACCCCAAGGCCAATGCCCACCTCACCCGCTACGACACGGCCCATGGCCGCTTCCCGGGGACCGTCGAGGTCGATGGCGACAAGATGGTGGTCAATGGCGACCCCATCCGTGTGCTCGCCGAACGCGATCCGGCCAAGCTGCCCTGGGGCGAGCTCGGCGTGGACGTGGTGCTGGAATGCACGGGCTTTTTCACCTCCAAGGAAAAGGCCTCGGCCCATCTGAAGGGCGGCGCCAAGAAAGTCATCATCTCGGCGCCCGGCGGCAAGGACGTCGATGCCACCATTGTCTACGGCGTCAACCAGCAGGTCCTGAAGGCCTCCGACACCGTCATTTCGAACGCCTCCTGCACCACCAACTGTCTCGCGCCGCTGGTCTATGCGCTGAACAAGGAACTCGGCGTGGTCAACGGCCTGATGACCACGGTGCATGCCTATACCAACGACCAGGTGCTGACCGACGTCTACCACTCGGACCTGCGCCGCGCGCGTTCCGCCACGCAAAGCATGATCCCGACCAAGACCGGCGCGGCCTCCGCCGTCGGTCTGGTGCTGCCCGAGCTCAACGGCAAGCTCGACGGCTACGCCATCCGCGTGCCGACGATCAACGTGTCCATCGTCGACCTGACCTTCGTCGCTGCGCGCGCGACGACCGTCGAGGAGGTGAACGGCATCCTCGAGGCGGCCGCCAATGGCCCCCTGAAAGGCATCCTCGCCTACACCACCGAGCCGCTGGTGTCGGTCGATTTCAACCATACCGCGGTCTCCAGCACGGTGGATGCGGGCCTGACCAAGGTGTCCGAGGGCACGCTGGTCAAGGTCGGTTCCTGGTACGACAATGAGTGGGGCTTCTCCAACCGCATGCTCGACACCACTGTCGCCCTGATGGCTGCCAAGTAGGATCGGCGCAACCGGACGAGGGCGGGGCAACCCGCCCTCGTCGTATCCTCGTCCTGGAGCTCTCCATGTCATTTTCTGTTCTGACCCTGTCGGGCCTCGCGCAATCGGGGGCCCTGGCGGGCAAAAAGGTTTTCATACGATCCGATTTGAATGTGCCTCTGGACCAGGGGCGCATCACCGAGGATACGCGCGTGCGCGCCTCGGTGCCGGCCATCCGCATGGCTCTGGATGCCGGGGCGGCCGTCATGGTGACTTCGCACCTGGGGCGCCCCAAGGAAGGCATCCTGAATCCCGAGGACTCGCTCGAACCCGTGGCCCGGCGCCTGGCCGAGTTGCTCGGGCAGTCCGTGCGCCTGGCGCGGGATTGGGTCGATGGCGTGCAGGTTGCGCCGGGCGAGGTCGTCCTGCTCGAGAACTGCCGCGTCAATCCCGGGGAAAAGAAGAACGATCCCGGACTGGCGCGCCGCATGGCCGCGCTGTGCGATGTGTATGTGAACGATGCTTTCGGCACGGCGCATCGCGCCGAGGCGACCACCGAGGGGATCGCGCGTTTCGCCCCCGTGGCCTGCGCCGGCCCCTTGCTCGAAGCCGAGCTGGCGGCGCTGGGCAAGGCCCTGGAGGCGCCGCGCCGTCCGATGGTGGCCATCGTCGGCGGTTCCAAGGTCTCGACCAAACTGTCCATCCTGCAATCCCTGGCCGAGCGTGTCGATCAACTGATCGTCGGCGGTGGCATCGCCAATACATTCATGCTGGCTGCCGGACTGCCCATCGGCAAGTCTCTGGCCGAACCCGATCAGGTCGACCAGGCGCGTGCGGTCATCGATGCCATGCGGGCGCGTGGCGTCGAGGTGCCGATTCCCGAGGACGTCGTGGTCGCCCAGGCCTTTTCGGCGGATGCGCCGGCGACGGTCAAGAATGCGGCCGATGTCGGCGCCGAGGACCTGATCCTGGACATCGGGCCGCGCACCGCGGCGCGTCTGGCCGCGCAGCTGCGGGCGGCGGGCACCATCGTCTGGAACGGGCCGGTGGGTGTGTTCGAGTTCGACGCTTTCGCCGGCGGCACCCAGGCGATCGCCGAGGCCATCGCAGCGTCGGATGGGTTCTCGATCGCGGGCGGCGGGGATACTCTGGCGGCCATCGCAAAATTTGGTATCGCCGACCGGGTCGGTTATATCTCGACGGGTGGCGGCGCCTTCCTGGAGTTCCTCGAAGGCAAGTCGCTGCCCGCGGTGGCGGCGTTGCGTGAGCGGGCGGCCGCGTAGCGTCGGCGCCTCGCCGTTTCTTCATTGGCCCCTGGAGTCCATCATGTTCGACAGGTTTCCCTTGCGGCGCAGTCATCCCGACGAGTTGCTGGTCGGCCTCGTCTCTGTTTCTGATCGCGCATCTTCGGGAGCCTATCAGGACCAGGGCATTCCCGCGCTGGAGGACTGGTTGCGCGGCGCTCTCACGCGCGCGCCGCAGGTCGTCGCGCGCCTGATTCCCGACGAGCGCGAGCGGATCGCCGCCACACTGCGCGAGCTCGTCGACGAGGCCCGCTGCGATCTGGTGTTGACCACAGGCGGCACCGGCCCCACCCGCCGCGACGTCACGCCCGAGGCCACCCTCGATGTCGCCAGCCGCGAAATGCCCGGCTTTGCCGAGCAGATGCGCCAGGTCAGTCTGCGTTTCGTCCCGACCGCCATTCTGTCGCGCCAGGTCGCGGTCATTCGCGAGCTGGCCGACCATGCGGCCCTGATCATCAATCTGCCGGGGCAGCCCAAGGCCATCCGGGAAACCCTCGAAGGCCTGCGCGGCGCGGACGGATCGGTGCAGGTGCCGGGGGTGTTTGCCGCGGTGCCGTACTGCCTGGATCTGATTGGGGGGCCCTATGTCGAAACGCATGGAACGGTCGTCGAGGCGTTCCGGCCCAAGTCCGCGCGGCGTTGATGGGCAGGGCGGTCGCCGTCCGCTCGCGGGTGGTTTTTCATTTCCCGGGCACGGGCCCGAACCGTCCGGATTTGTTCAGCATCAATTCACGTTCCGCCTTAAAATCTCAGTAGTAGATTCAGCTTTCTTTCATCCATTCTCATTTTGGAGGTTCTCCTCATGGCTCTGGTTTCCATGCGTCAGCTCCTCGATCACGCAGCCGAGCACGGCTACGGGATTCCCGCGTTCAACGTCAACAACCTCGAGCAGGTCCAGGCCATCATGGAGGCGGCTGCCCAGACCGACAGCCCGGTGATCATGCAGGCCTCGGCTGGCGCTCGCAAGTACGCCGGCGAGGGCTTTCTCAAATACCTCATCCAGGCCGCCGTCGAGTCCTACCCCCACATCCCCGTGGTCATGCACCAGGACCACGGCCAGTCGCCCGATGTCTGCCGCGGCGCCATCGGCCTCGGATTCTCCAGCGTCATGATGGATGGCTCCCTCATGGCTGACGGCAAGACCATTTCTTCTTACGAATACAACATGGACGTCACCCGCCAGGTCGTCGAGATGGCGCACAAGCTCGGCGTGACTGTCGAGGGCGAGCTCGGCTGCCTGGGCTCTCTCGAGACCATGAAGGGCGACAAAGAGGATGGTCATGGCGCCGAAGGCACGATGACCATGGACCAGCTCCTGACCGATCCCGAGCAGGCCGCCGACTTCGTCAAGCAGACCCAGCTCGACGCGCTGGCCATCGCCATCGGCACCAGTCATGGCGCCTACAAGTTCACCCGCAAGCCCACCGGCGACATCCTGTCGATCGCGCGGATCAAGGAAATCCACGCCCGCCTGCCCAATACCCATCTGGTCATGCATGGCAGCTCCAGCGTGCCCCAGGAACTGCTGGCCGAGATCCGCCAGTTCGGCGGCGACATGAAGGAAACCTACGGCGTGCCCGTCGAGGAGCTCCAGGAGGCCATCAAATATGGTGTGCGCAAGGTCAATATCGACACCGACATCCGTTTGTCGATGACTGGCGCCATCCGCCGCTTCATGGCCGAGAATCCGTCCAAGTTCGACCCGCGCGATTACCTCAAGCCCGCGCGCGAGGCCGCCAAAAAAATCTGCCTGGCGCGCTACGAGCAATTCGGCACTGCCGGCAACGCGTCCAAGATCAAGGCCGTGCCTTTGGACGAGATGGCGCGCCGCTACGCCGCTGGCGAGCTCAAACAGGTCGTGCAATAAGACGGCCCGCCCGAGGCGATCGAAACCAGCCCTCCAATCCCAACAGGAACCGAATGAAGGCCCTGCATCAATCCACCATCGAGTCGCTGCCCCTGATCGGGCGCGGCAAGGTCCGCGACATGTACGCCGTGGGCGACGATAAACTGCTCATCGTGGCGACGGACCGGATCTCGGCCTTCGACGTGATTCTGGACGACCCGGTGCCCGGCAAGGGCCGGGTGCTGACCGCTCTGACCGAGTTCTGGTTGCGGCGGCTGGCGCACATCGTCCCCAATCACGCCACCGGCATTGCGCCCGAGGATGTGGTGGCGCCCCACGAGCGCGAGCAGGTCGCGGGCCGCGCCATGGTGGTCAAGCGCCTCGATCCGATCCTGGTCGAGGCGGTGGCGCGCGGCTATCTGATCGGTTCGGGCTGGAAGGACTATCAGGCCACCGGCGCGGTCTGTGGGATCGTCCTGCCGTCCGGTTTGCGCCAGGCCCAGCGCCTGCCGCGGCCGATCTTCACGCCTGCGGCCAAGGCCGAGTTCGGCATGCACGACGAGAACGTCGACTTCGATTATGTCGTGGCCCAGGTGGGCGGCGAACTGGCCGCCGAACTGCGTCGCGTGACGCTCGATCTGTACCATGAGGCCACCGAGTACGCGCGGACGCGGGGCATCCTGATCGCCGACACCAAGTTCGAGTTCGGTCTGGACGCGGCTGGCCGCCTGCATCTCATGGACGAGGTCCTGACGCCCGATTCCTCGCGGTTCTGGCCCGAGGACGAGTATGCCGAGGGCACCAGCCCGCCATCCTTCGATAAACAATACGTGCGCGATTGGCTCGAAACCCAGGACTGGGACAAGACCCCGCCTGCGCCGAGGCTGCCCGCAGAGGTCCTGCGGCGCACGGCCGACAAATATACCGAGGCCCTCGATCGCCTGACCCGGGAGGCCGCATGAGCGCAGCCGATGTCGTGGCGCCGCGCGTCGGCCTGATCATGGGCTCGTCCAGCGACTGGGACATCATGCGTCATGCCGCCGCCGTACTCGACGATTTCGGCGTGGCCTACGAATCCCGTGTCGTGTCCGCCCATCGCATGCCGCTCGACATGGTGGACTACGGTGCCCAGGCGCATGGCCGCGGCCTGCGCGCCATCATCGCGGGGGCGGGCGGCGCCGCCCACCTGCCAGGCATGATGGCAGCCCTGACGCCGGTGCCGGTATTCGGCGTGCCCGTGCCCTCGCGTTACCTGCGCGGTGAGGATTCCCTGTTGTCCATCGTGCAGATGCCGCGCGGCGTTCCTGTGGCGACTTTCGCCATCGGCGAGGCCGGGGCGTCCAACGCCGCTCTGCATGCGGTCGCCAATCTTGCGATGCACGATGCCGGGCTGCTCGAGCGCTTGCAGGCCTGGCGCGCTCGCCAGACCGAGGCTGCGCGCGCCATGATCGTCCCGCCCGTGGAAAACTGATGCCGGCCGTTGGATCGCCGGCCATCGCGCCGCTGCCGCCGGGCGCCTGGCTGGGCATACTGGGCGGCGGCCAGCTTGGCCGCATGTTCTGCCATGCCGCCCAGGCGCTGGGCTACCGGGTCGCCGTTCTCGATCCGGCCGAGACCTGTCCGGCCGGCATGGTTGCCGACTGCCACCTGCGCGCCGCCTATGACGACCCCGATGCCCTCGACCGTCTGGCCGATTTGTGCGCGGCGGTCAGCACCGAGTTCGAGAATGTTCCCGCCGACAGCCTGCGCCGCCTGGCGCGGCGCGTGCGCGTCACCCCAGGCGGCGATGCCGTCGCCGTGGCGCAGGATCGCATAGCGGAAAAGGCCTTCATCCGCGAGGCCGGCGTGCCCGTCGCGCCGTATGCGGCAGTTTGCGGCGAGGGCGACATCCTTGGGGCGCCCGGGGACCTGTTTCCAGGCATTCTCAAGGCCGCGCGCCTGGGGTACGACGGCAAGGGCCAGGCGCGTGTCGCCGACCGCGCGCAGGCCCTGGCGGCGTTTGGGGATCTGGGCGGCGTGCCCTGTGTGCTCGAGGCGCTGCAACCGCTCGACTATGAAATTTCTGTCGTCGTGGTGCGCGACGCCCATGATGCGGTCGTCACGTTTCCACCGGCGCGCAATACGCACCGCGATGGCATCCTGGCATTGTCCCTCGTCGATGGCGTGATCGATGCGCGCGTGGCGGACCAGGCCCGGACGCATGCCGTGCGGCTGGCGCGCCAGTTGGACTATCAAGGCGTGCTGTGCGTCGAGTTCTTCGTGCTGGCCGGGGACCGGATCATCGTCAACGAGATCGCGCCCCGGCCGCATAACAGCGGTCACTACACGCAGGATGCGTGTCTGGTGAGTCAGTTCGAGCAGCAGGCCCGGGTCATGGCCGGCCTGCCGATCGGCAATACGGATTTGCTGCGTCCGGCCGCCATGCTCAACCTCCTGGGCGACCTGTGGTTCGGCCCGGATGGCGCGCACCGCGAGCCCGATTGGGCCGCCGTGCTGGCGGTGCCGGGCGTGCGTCTGCACCTGTATGGCAAGACCGAGCCCCGGCCGGCGCGCAAGATGGGGCACGTCAATATTCTTGGCGACGATGCCTGCCAACTGCGCGGACGCATCGCGCGCGTGGCCGCGGCATTGGGACTGCCCGATGCGTGAGTCCGGCTCCGCCAGCGAGGCCCTGATTCTGGAGGCCGCGCGGCGTCTGGCCGAGGGTCGTCTGGTTGCATTCCCGACCGAAACGGTCTATGGCCTGGGCGCCGATGCCGAGAACCCCGCCGCGCTCGCCGCCCTGTATGCCGCCAAAGGCAGGCCGACGCACCATCCAGTCATCGTCCATCTGGCGCCCGAGACTGATCCGGGTTACTGGGCAGCTGCTGTGCCCGTCGAGGCGCGCCATCTCATGGAGGCCTTCTGGCCGGGGCCTTTGACCCTGATCCTCCCGCGCGCCGCGCATATCCCCGACGCCGTCAGCGGCGGGCAGCCCAGCATTGGCCTGCGCTGCCCCTCGCATCCCGTGGCCCAGGACCTGCTGCGCGCCTTCGCCCCCCTCAAGGCGCATGGCCACGGCGGGGTTGCCGCGCCCTCGGCGAATAAATTCGGGCAGGTGTCGCCCACGCGGGCCGAACATGTGCGCCAGGAGTTTCCAGAACTTGACGCTCAGGCCCTGATGATTCTCGAGGGCGGGGCTTCCGAGGTCGGAATCGAGTCCACGATTCTCGATCTGTCGCGCCTGGATGCGGGCGCGGGCCCCGTGCTGCTGCGTCCCGGGCATATCGGCGCGCAACGGCTGGCCGAGGTCCTCGGCGTCATGCCCGCCAGTCCCGACCGGGCCGCGCCCCGCGTGTCGGGTTCACTCAAGGCGCACTATGCGCCGCGCACGCCGTTGCGCCTGTTGGATCGGGCCGGGTTGTCGTCGCTGGATGCGCGCGCTGCTGGGGGTTCCATTGCGGCGGTGGTTCTGGGGGCCGCGCCGGGCGCCGCGCCTGCGGGCGTCGAATGGGTGGTGGCGCCCGTGGACCCGGTGGCCTATGCGCGACGTCTGTATGCGTTGCTGCGCGAGCTGGATGCTGCGGGTCATGCGCTGATCGTCCTGGAACGCCCGCCGCGGGATCCGGCCTGGCAGGGCGTCAATGACCGCATCGGCCGGGCGGCGGCGGCGTTTGAATGAGGGGCGCCGGCCTGCGCCGTGGATTCGGCCAGGGTTATATGGCGTCAGACTCCCAGGTACTTGCTCAGTACCGTCGGCTGTTTCGCCAGTAGGTCGCTGTCATCCTCGGCGACGGTAACGCCTTTTTGCACGACGATGCAACGATCGGTGCAGCCCAGGACCTTGTGATAGTTCCGATCCACGATGAGCGTGGAGATTCCCGCGTCGCGGATGCTGTGGATGACTCGCCATATCTCGGCAACCACAAGCGGTGCGAGCCCCTCGGTGGCCTCGTCCAGGATCAGTAAATTGGGATTGGTCATCAGGGCGCGACCGATCGCCAGCATTTGCTGCTCACCACCGGATAGCTGGTCGCCACGGTTTGTCAGCCGCTCGCCGAGGCGTGGAAACAGGTCAAGAACGTGGTCATATGTCCATTGAATCTGTCCCGAGTATCCCGGACGCGCGGCGACCAGCAGGTTTTCGCGCACCGTGAGATTGGGAAAAATTCCACGCCCTTCGGGGACATAAGCCAGACCCATCCGGGATATCCTGTGAGGTTGCCTATGGGTGTCCGTGCGTCCGCGGATCGTGATCGTGCCACATGTTTGCCTGATGTGTCCCATCAGCGTGCGGATCAGTGTGGTCTTGCCCATTCCGTTGCGGCCCAGCAGCCCCACGGATTCCCCTGGCTGGATACGGAGACTCACGCCGCGCAGAATGTGGCTTTCGCCATAATGGGTGTGTATGTCGTGAGCCTCGATTATTGGAAACATGCAGAGTCTCCCAGATAGGCGATCTGGACGTCGCGATTACGTCGTATGGCGGCTGGATCTCCATGGGCGATGATGGTGCCGTTCACCATGACGGTAATCACATCGGATATCCTGAATACCGCATCCATGTCGTGTTCTATCAATAAGATTGCGTGGTCCGGTTTCAATGATGTCAGTAGTGCCAGTATGCGTTCGGTTTCTTCTGGGCCCATGCCTGCCAGTGGCTCGTCCAGCAGCAGGACCTTGGGTTTGGTGGCGAGACTCATGGCAATCTCCAGCTGGCGTTTTCCGCCATGCGATAGCGAAGCTGCGATACTGTCCCGCATGTTTTCGAGACCAGTCTGCGCCAGGGCCCGATCAGCGATTTCATTGGTCCTGGCGCAGCGGTGCGCGGGGGTCCAGCTCCAGAATTTCTGGTCATTGGCCTGTGCCATGATGCGGCAATTCTCGTGCACCGAAAGGCTGGGGAAAATGGTGATTCTCTGGTAGCTGCGGCCCATGCCCGCACGAGCTCTGCGCGGCTGGGGCCAGCGCGTAACATCCTGCCTGTTCAAGTGAATCTCACCTTTGTTGGGCGCAAGCTCGCCGGCCAGTATGCTGATGAGCGTGGATTTGCCGGCGCCGTTAGTGCCAATGACGGCATGGATGGCTCCCAGTGGCAGATCGAGGGATACGTCGTTGACCGCGATGAGGCTGCCGAACTGGCGGGTAATGTGCTTCGCGGATAGGATGACTTCATGATTCATGCTTGCAATCCCTGGGGTTGTCACCTGTTGGGGGAGGGGCGTTTCCACTGCGCATTGAATTTCAAAATACTGGCGATGCCGGCCAGCCCATTGGGCAGTAATGCAACCAGGACGATGATGCTGAAGCCAAAAGTCAGCTGCCAATGGGATGCCAGGACGCCGAATACCCTCTCTGATTGGAAGATTTCCTGCAGCAGAATCAGGGCAAACGCTCCCGCTATTGCCCCCCAGGCGCGGCTCATACCGCCCAGAATGACCATCAGGAGAACCAATCCGGACTGTTCCCAGGCCAGCAACTCGGGATTGACGAAACCGTCCTTGACCGCGTACAGCATCCCGGCGAGGCCAGCCAGCGCGGCAGCCAGCAGGTACGCGGCGAACTTGTAGGTCAAGGTCGAGTATCCGGCCGCGCACATGCGTTGTTCATTGAGCCGGATACCGGTCAGCGCAGCCCCGAACCGTGATCGCATGAGCGCGGTCAGAAATAGCCAGGTCAGTGCGAGCATTGACAGCACGAAAAAATAAAATCTGTTGGGCGTGTCGATGTTCAGGAGTGTGAGTCCGTTGATTCTCCACTCCGGGCGAAAGTAAAGGTAGATTCCGTCGCTGCCTCCGCCGAGCGGTGTGTCGTGACAGACGTAATAGGCCATCTGCGCGAATGCCAGTGTGATCATGATGAAGTAGATGCCGCGTGTGCGCAGGGCCGGCACGCCGGTGACTGCCGCGTATGACATCGAGAAAAGCAGCACGAGCGGTATCAGAATGAAGAAATTGCCGGCACCCGATTCGGGAGAGAGCAGTGCGGTGGCATACGCGCCGATTCCAAAGAATGCGGCATGTCCGAGGCTGATCAAGCCGACGCCGCCAACCAGCAATTGCAGGCTCAGCGCAAAGATTGCATATATCATGATTTTGATCATGAGCCCGGTATAGTAGCCATCCAGCATCCATGGCAGGATGGCGGCGGCGCAAAATAACGCGAGCCCCAAAGCAGAGCTTTTCATTGAGTGCATGCCTAACCTTGCTTGAAGATACCCTCGGGTTTGAATAGAAGAATCAATGCCATCACTATGTAGATCAACATGCCGGCGGCCTCGGGGAAGAACACCTGTCCGAACGTTTCCACGAATCCGACCAGCATGGCAGCCAGGAATGCGCCGCGGATCGAACCGATGCCGCCGATCACGACGATGACGAAACTGATGATCAGGACCCCGTGCCCCATGCCGGGGTAGATCGATGTCACCGGTGCGGCAATGGCGCCGGCCAGCGCGGCCAGTGCGACTCCCAGGGCGAATACGATGCGGAAAAGGCGATCAATGTTGATCCCCAACGAATTGATCATTTCGCGATTGCTCGCGCCTGCCCTGATCGTCATGCCCAGGCGCGTATGGCGCAGTATCCAGTAGAGGAGACCCGCGACGATCAGGCAGATGGTCGAGATGAACAGGCGATAGACTGGATACGTCATGAGTCCGCCCAGGGGAATCGTTCCGTCCAGCCAGCCTGGCGGGCTGATGCCGTGCACATCGTTGCCAATCAGAATGCTGCGTAATTCCTCGAAGACCAGTATCAGGCCGTATGTCATCAGGACCTGCTGTAAGTGATCGCGCTGGTACAGGTAGCTGAAGAATGCCCATTCCAGGAAGTAGCCGAGCAGTGCTGCCAGGGCCACGCAGAGCATGACGGCGGTCAGGAAGCCTGCCCCCAGGTATAGGCTGACCAGAGGCTGCAGTGCAAAGGCGATGTAGGCTCCGATCATATAGAAGCTGCCATGTGCCAGATTGATGATGCCCATGATGCCGAAGATCAAGGTCAGCCCGCTGGCGACCAGGAATAGCAGGAGGCCGTATTGCACAGCGTTCAGGCACTGGATCAGGAATGTGATCGGATCCATACGATGCATTCACCTCTAGAGCAGATTGCAGCCGCGTGCGGGATCGGCCAGTTTTTCGGTGGCTTTGCCGATGACCTGGTTCTTGTCACCCTGGACCTCACGCAGGTAGATATCCTGGATGGGGTTGCCGGCTTTCGACAGGGTGAAGCTCCCCCGGGGGCTGTCGATGGTCGCGCTGCTCATGGCCTGGCGGAGGGCATCTTTTTGCTGGGGGTTCCCGTTGCTGGCCTTCAGGCCGATCGCCAGCAACTGGGCTGCGTCGTAGCCCTGGACCGCATAGACATCCGGCGCCATGTCGGGATAGGCCTTGGTGTAGGCTGCCCGAAATTGCAGGTCCTTCGGGTTGTCCAGGCCATCCGCGTAATGCAAGGTCGTGAGCAGTCCCTGCGCGCTATCGCCTTGAGCTTTGAGGGTGCCGTCAGTCAGAAAGCCGCTGCCCAGCAGGGGGATGGAGTCGTGCAGTCCGGCCGCCGCGTAATCCTTGACGAATTTCACGGCGCCGCCTCCCGCGAAAAATGTGAAGACCGCATCGGGCTTGAGGGCAGCGATCTCGGTCAGCAGGGGTTGGAATTCCACGTTGGGGAATGGCAGTGTCAACTGCTTGATCACCTTGCCCTGGTTTTCCTCGAAACCCTCCTTGAAACCGTCGGTGGCCTCGATGCCTGCGGCATACTTCCAGGTAATCGTCACGGCATTCTTGTAGCCATGCTGCGCGGCGACGACTCCCATGGCGTAGCCGGGTTGCCAGTTCGTGAATGAGGTTCTGAAGACAGCCTTGCTGCACAGCGGGCCAGTGATCGCGCCGGCGCCCGCATTTGGGATGATCAGCGTCGTATCGGATTCATTCGCTGCCTTGGCGAGGGCCATGGCGACGCCTGAATGCACAGTGCCTATCAGGATGTCTACTTGATCGCGTTTGATCAGGCGGTTGGCATTCTCGGTGGCCTTGGATGGGTTTGATTCGTCGTCCACTGTGAAGTACTCGATATCCTGGCCCTCCAATTTGCCGCCTTGTTCGTTTACATATAGTTTGAAACCGTTTTCAATGGCTTTTCCCAGGGCGGCATAGGTTCCGCTATAGGGCAGTAAGAATCCTATCTTGACGGTGGCGCTTGCGTTGCTCGTCCAGGCGCCCAGCATGGCGGTCAGCGTCGTGCCGATGATCAGCTTTTTCATATGTCTGCTCCGTGTAGTGTTTTTTGAGGCTTTGGCTGAGAAATCGAAAAGTCCTCGGTGAACTCCAGGATTGCCGCAATGACGGCTTGCGGCTGGTCTTTGTGCGCGTGATGCCCGCAGCGATCCAGAATGCATAGCCTGGTTTGCGCGGCTTTTTGCTGGATTCCGTATATCTGTTCCAGCGTGCCATATTCATCCTCTGTTCCTTGTATCGCCAGGACCGGACAGGTAATCTCCGGGAGGTATGGTTCTATGTTCCAGTGTCGGAACTCGGGATTCAGCCACATGTCGTTCCAGCCCCAGAATGCCGAGTCCGGGTTCTGGTGATAGCGCGCCAGCTTATGCGGCAGGTCGGTGGTCTGATAGGCGGTTCGCGCCTGCTCGATATTGGCAATCGTGATGTCCTCCACAAAGATGTGAGGGGCGGCTACGATGATGGCCTTGATTCGATCAGGATGCATGGCGGCATACAGCAGCGCGATTGAGCCGCCATCGCTATGGCCATACAGGATCGGCCGCTCGTTTTCGAACCCCAGGCTGGCCAATAGCGTGGGCAGGGCCTCATGCGCCTGGCTGTGCATGAATTCGACCGGCCATTTTTCTCCATCCGCCCTCTGAGTGCTGGCACCGTATCCATAGCGGGAGAAAACCAGCCCCCTGCATTGCATGGCCTCGCATAGCCGCCTGGGCCAGTCTTTCCACATGCCGACCGATCCAAGCCCCTCGTGAAGAAACACCAGCAGGTCGGACCCTGCGTCCGGCCCGGGGATATATTGATATTCGATACTGAGCTCCCGTCCTCCCATATGCACGGTCTGGTATTGGCGGCATGGAGTTGGAGGCGTCCGGTGGTCATTCATGCGGCCTCGCAGTATTGTCGTAGTCGGAACCGCTGTATCTTGCCCGTGGCCGTTTTGGGTAATTCGTCCACGAAGTGGATGGTTCTCGGATATTTGAACGGTGCAAGCCGGCTCTTGACGAAGGTTTTCAGCTCGGAGGCCATTTGCTCGTCGGGAATGGTCCCAGGCTGCGGCACGACATAAGCAATGGTCTTGATCAATCCCTCCTCGTCTGGCGCGCCGATGACGGCGGCTTCGAGGACGGATGGATGTTGGGTCAGGATGCTCTCCACTTCCACCGGAGAGACATATTGGCCGCTGACCTTGATCATGTCGTCGCTGCGTCCCGCGTAGATGTAGTAGCCATCCGCATCTCGGGTGTATTTGTCGCCGCTCTTGAGCCATTGGCCCTGGAAGACATCCGTGGTCTTGTGCCGGTTGTTCCAGTACATCAGCGCAGCGCTTGGCCCCTTGATGTAGAGGTCGCCGATGACGTTCTGCGGCACAGGTTTGCCGGCATCGTCGCGCAACTCGACCTCGTACCCGGGCACCGGCTTGCCGGTGGTTCCGTAGCGTAGATCATCCACCTGATTCGAGAGAAAGATGTGCAACATTTCCGTCGATCCGATTCCGTCGAGTATCGGGCAGCCGAAATGCCGGGTGAAGCGATCGCCCAGGTCTTTGGGTAGCGCCTCGCCTGCTGACGCGCATATGCGCAGGGCCACATCATCCCTGGATGGCAGATGCCTGGAGGCGAGCATGCTGGCGTACAGGGTCGGGATTCCGCAGTAGATGGTCGGTTGGTATTTTTTGAGGCGTTCAAAGACAGAATCGGGGGTCGGCCTGTCGCGCATCAGAATGGTCGTCGCTCCGACGGATAGCGGGAATGTCAGGCCATTGCCGAGACCGTAGGCAAAAAACAGTTTGGCGGCCGAGAAAACGGTATCGTCCTCGCGAACTCCGAGAATGGGTTTGCCGTAGAGTTCCGCCGTATGCCAGAGATTTCCGTGAGTATGCACGACCCCTTTGGGTCTTCCGGTCGAACCCGATGAGTAAAGCCAGAAGGCGATCTCGTCAGCCTTGGTGTCGATGGCTGGCGATTCTGGCGCCTGCTCGATCTGTTTTTCGAAATCCAGGAGCTCGCCGTCCAGGGCGTGATCTGGTTCTGAGATCAGGATCCACTTGATTTCATGCTTGGCCATGGCCATGGCTTCCCGCAGGACGCCGAGCAGCGGGGCGGAAATGACGGCAAGCTGGCAACGGCTGTCTTCGATGATGTAGGCGTAGTCTTCGGCCGTCAGCAATGTGTTGACGGCGACCGGCACTGCTCCGGCAGACAGTGCGCCCAGAAAGGTGACCGGCCAATCGACGGTGTCATGCATGAACAGCAGAACACGTTCTTCGCGATGTATGCCGAGAGTATTCAGCACACTTGAAAATTGCCTGATGCGTTGAGCCAGTTGGCCATAGCTCAATTGCCGCACGCCGTCATCGTATGCTGTTTTGTCTGTGCGACAGGCATTGATCGCAATGACATGCGCTGCGAAATTCAATGATTCAGGGCAGGCTTTCATTTGATTGTCTCCGGGGATTTTGATGTGTTTTATTCTGCGCATGAGCGGTAAAGCGTCCGGCTCAGGGGGGCGCCAAAGTCGCGAGATGGGCCTGGAAGCCCTGGATCGCCGCGCATCGGTGAAAGAACATGAGTGCGCGCAGACCGCCCAGCTCGGCGCCGCCCCCGGCACGACCAGGTCCGCCATGATTGGATTGCGGCATCACGTTTCCGTGGCCAGTGTGTGTCTTGAGCACCTCGGGGCTGATGACATGTACACGGCCATGGCTTTCGGCCAATTGCAGAGAGGCTTGCATCAGGATGGCGGGGTCTGTGCCGTACAGGGACGCCACCAGGGATCCCATTCCCTGGCGCGCGAGGGCATGGGCATGCGGCAGGTCCCGGTAGGGCATCAGTGATGCGACAGGACCAAAAATCTCGGTTTCGTGGATGTCGGGATGCTCGTCGGGATTGGGAATCCCGAATATCATGGGGGCCACACAGGCGCTATCCGATGGCGCCTGGATCGTGATCCGATGAGCTCCGTCGAAGATCACCTCGCTGGATTGCATCAGTTTGCGGATGCCTGCCTGCACCCCGTTTTTTTGCGCGCGACTGGCGAGGCTTCCCATCTGGACATCCGGGTTGCGGGGGTCCCCGACGCTGATTCCGGAGAATTCTGCTTCCAGTCTTTCGGCGATTTCGCCGTAGCTGGATGCCGGCACGAGAATACGGCGTATCGCTGTGCATTTCTGTCCGGATTTGACAGTCAGCTCACGTTTGACCTCGGAAAGCAGCGCTTCGATGATCTGGTCGTCGGCATCGGGACAAAGGATGGCGCTGTTGACGCTATCGGTTTCCGCGTTCAGGCGTACCCCGTCGTGATGGAATCGTGGATGCCGGCGGATCGAGGCGGCAGTCTGCGCCGATCCAGTGAATGACACCAGATCGAGCGGATCGAGGGCGTCCAGCAATTCCGCTGGGCGGCCGCATACGATATTCAATGCGCCAGGGGGCAGGATGTTGGCCTCGATCACGTCCCTGACCATTTGGTGGGTCAGCCAGGCGGTGGCCGTTGCGGGCTTGACGATGACGGGGACTCCGGACAGCAGGGCTGGCGCAGCCTTTTCCCACAGGCCCCAGGCCGGGAAGTTGAACGCATTGATCAGGAGCGCGAGCCCTTGTGCCGGGACGAGAACATGCTGGCTGCTGAAGCTGCCGTCCCGACTGAGCGTGGCCGGGGCCCCGTCGACCAGATGATGGGAATTGGGCAAGGCGCCACCAATCTTTGCGTAGTAGGCAATGGTATGGATGGCCCCATCCACATCGATTGCACTGTCACTCCTGACAGTGCCGGAGTTGAGCATCGAGATTTCGAGATATTTTTCGCGGTGGGCTCGCAGGGTATCGACGATGTTCGTTAGCAGCTCCGCGCGCTGGCGATAGCTGATGGAGCGCAGCGCTCGTCCGCCGTGATCCCGTGCCCAGGAATAGGATGCGCGCATGTCGGCGGATTGCGCACCCGCTTGTGCGAGTTGGGCGCCGGTGACGGGGTCCAGCAGAATCGTGGGGGTACCGGTCACCGGCTGCCATGTTCCGCCAAGGTAGTTGGTTAGTTCAATCATCATGTCCTGGTCGCGTTGTGCGCTATTCGTTTGTGCACGTTCTCTGGTGATGGGGAGCCTGGAAGCCGGTGATGGGGAGGCCCGTCCGGATTCCTTGCAGACAATCAGTGAAATTCGATCGAGCCTTCGGGTAGCAGGTAGAGAATGAAGGCCTCTCCGTTCGTGACCGTCGGCCGATGCGTGGTGTGGGGACCATAGACCAGCCAGCCTGCGGGATGATCATCGAAACATGCGCCATTGATGAGTGGCAGGATCAGATCGATTTCGCCTTTTGGATGGGTGTGGCGTGGACCCACGATATCTTTCATCAGCACGATATCCACCGAGAACCCATCGAGCGAGTCGTCGGGCGCAAATACTCGCCCGTAGCGAATTCCGCCATGTTCCTTTTGGCAAATCCATTGTTCGCGGGTCCCTTTCTGGCATAGGGCCAGTATTTGCGCATAGACCTCTCCGTTGGCGGGAAACAGGGTGTTCAGGGTGTTTCCCAAGTCTTCGTCGAGTGTTTGACCGCGTATGGCGCTGGTCACTGTTTGCATGAGTTGGTGGAGTGTGTCGATGTCCATGATTGCCTGTGCATACGGATTCTTTCGGGATGCCGCCGGGATGCCAGCACCCTGCGTTCTATTTGCTTATAAGTTAATTAGTCCCCGATCCCGTGTCAAGCACTATAGTGCATATTTTCAAGATTTCAGGGTTATCCATAGATGAAATAAAAAGAATCTACATATTTCTATATGTATTATTTCTAGGTGAAAAATTGATTCAACGTAAAGTTCATGTTGACCAATCACAAAAAAATGCACTATGATGCAAAAAAACCGACAATCAAATTATGTATTATTGTGCATGTCCACTAGGGCTTTGGAGACCTTCAGATGACCAGCGTACCCTCACACATCGAGTTTCGGACCGACCCTCAGAAATACCGCCATTGGGCGCTTTCCTTCGATGGCGAGGTGGCTACTCTTGCCATGGATGTGGCGGAAGATGGCGGGTTGAAGCCTGGGTACAGGCTCAAGCTCAATTCTTACGATCTGGGTGTGGATATCGAGCTGCATGATGCTTTGCAGCGGATCCGCTTCGAGCATCCCGAGGTGCGCTCGGTCGTGATTACCAGCCTCAAGGACAGGATTTTTTGTTCCGGGGCCAATATTTTCATGCTGGGCGTGTCGACGCATGCCTGGAAAGTCAATTTCTGCAAATTCACCAATGAGACGCGCAACGGGATCGAAGATTCCAGCCGTTACAGCGGCCTCAAGTTTGTGGCGGCTCTCAATGGCGCGTGTGCGGGCGGAGGCTATGAACTGGCTCTGGCATGCGACAGGATTTTGTTGATTGATGACAGGTCATCGGCCGTTTCGCTGCCTGAGGTGCCGCTGCTGGGGGTGCTCCCCGGGACGGGCGGCTTGACTCGGGTAACGGACAAGCGCAAGGTGCGCCGCGATCGGGCGGATATCTTTTGTACGCTCGTCGAGGGTGTGCGCGGCCTGAAGGCCAAATCCTGGCGCTTGGTCGACGAATTGGTCAAGCCCGCCCGATTCCAGGAAGAAGTCAAGGAATATGCTCAGGCCCTGGCGGCCGGCAGCGATCGGCCGGCGGGTGTTGCCGGGGTGCCGCTGACGCCACTCAAGCGCATCGATGGTCCAGACAGTCTGACTTACGAGCATATCGAGATTCGGATAGACCGCGAACAGCGCGTGGCCACCTGGACGTTGCATGGGCCGGCGCTCGATATGGCCGATGATATCGAAACCATCCTCGCAAAAGGCGTGGATTGGTGGCCGCTGGCCTTTGCGCGGGAGCTCGATGATGCAATCCTGCAATTGCGCACCAACGAAACGGAAATCGGCACCTGGCTATTCCGCAGCAAGGGTGACTCTGCCGCCGTCCTCAGGGCGGATCAGGTGCTGCATGGCTTGGCGCAGTCCAATTGGTTTGTCCGTGAAACGCTGGGAATGCTGCGCCGCACATTGGCCCGCCTGGATGTCACGTCGCGCTCGATGTTTGCCTTGATCGATCAGGGCTCCTGCTTTGTCGGCACCTTATTCGAGGTTGTCCTGGCATGTGATCGAAGCTATATGCTGGACGATGCGAAATCCGAACAGCCAGTCGCCATTGGTCTGAGCGACCTGAATTTCGGGGCCTATCCGATGGTCAACGGGCGCGGCCGTCTTGCCGCCCGCTTTTACGATGAACAACCCCTGGTCGATGCCGCCCGCGATGCCGTCGGCAAGATGCTGACGGCCGTCGAGGCCGAGTCTCTGGGACTCATTTCCGTCGCCGTGGATGAGTTGGATTGGCAGGATGAAATCCGGATCGCGGTCGAAGAACGAATCGCCTTGTCGCCCGATGCCCTGACCGGGCTCGAGGCGAATCTGCGTTTTGGCGGCAAGGAATCCATGGAAACGAGAATCTTCGGTCGCTTGACCGCGTGGCAGAACTGGATTTTCTATCGCCCGAACGCCTCGGGGGACAAGGGTGCCTTGAAGCTGTACGGAAAAGGGGAAAAGGCGGATTTCGATTGGGTTCGAATCTAGTGTCCTGACTGGCGCTTTATCCGGATGATTTTCACAGGAGACATCAAACATGACAAGCATCAATTACATGGAAAAAATTCCAAACAACGTCAATCTGTCCGAGGACAGGGTTCTGCAGCGGGCGCTCGAGCATTGGCAGCCAAATTATCTGAAATGGTGGCAGGACATGGGGCCGGAGCACTACCAGAGCGCCGATGTCTATTTGCGTACGGCTATCAGCGTACAGCCGGACGGCTGGGCTAATTTTGGCTACGTCAAGATGCCGGAATATCGCTGGGGTATTTTCGTCACCCCCCAGGAGGCTGGCCGAAAAATGCATTTCGGCGAGAACATCGGCAAGGATGTCTGGCAGGACGTTCCGGGCGAGCATCGGGCCAATCTGCGCAGAATCATCGTGACCCAAGGCGACACGGAGCCCGCATCGGTCGAACAGCAGCGTCATCTTGGCTACACCGCCCCCTCTCTGTACGACCTGCGCAACCTGTTTCAGGTGAATGTCGAGGAAGGCCGCCACCTGTGGGCGATGGTTTACCTGCTGCATCGCTATTTTGGACGGGATGGCCGCGAGGAGGGTGATGCCTTGTTGCAGCGTCATGCAGGCAGTGCAGACAATCCCCGGATTCTTGCCGCCTTCAATGAGAAAACGCCTGACTGGCTGGCATTCTACATGTTCACCTATTTTACGGATCGCGATGGAAAGTATCAGTTATGCGCCTTGGCGGAGTCGTGTTTCGATCCGTTGGCGCGAACCACGCGATTCATGCTGACAGAGGAGGCTCACCATATGTTTGTCGGTGAGTCCGGCGTATCGCGCATTATCCAGCGTACGGCCGAGGTCATGAATGAACTCAAAACCGATAGTCCGGACACTTTGCGGGCTGCTGGCGTCATCGACCTGCCGACTATTCAACGGTACCTGAATTTCCATTTCAGCGTGACCATCGATTTGTTCGGCGCCGATCAGTCCTCGAATGCCGCAATCTATTACAGCAGCGGTCTGAAGGGACGTTTCGAGGAAGGCAAGCGTACCGATGATCATCAGCTCAAGAGCGATAGTTATCGGATTCTTGATGTGACGAACGGCCAGATCCGCGAAATCGAGGTGCCGATGCTGAACGCGCTCAACGAGGTTCTGCGCGATGACTATATTGTGGATTCTGCAGCCGGGGTCGCTCGCTGGAACAGGGTTCTGGAAAAGCACGGCATTGAGTTCAGGCTGAAGATTCCCCATAAGGCGTTCAATCGCAAGATCGGTTCGTTGTCGAGCGTGCGTGTGTCGCCGGAAGGTGATGTCCTCACTGAGGATCAATGGAAAAAGCATGAGAATGATTGGCTGCCGTCGGAGTCTGATCGTGCTTTTGTGGCGTCCCTCATGGGAGGAGTGACCGTGCCCGGCAGGTTTGCGAACTGGATTGCGCCCCCGGTCATCGGCATCAACCGCCAGCCGATTGATTTTGAGTACGTGCGGTTCAACTGAGGGTATTGCGCGCGTTTGCGTGCGCTGGGCTCGCGCAGAGGGGCCTCGGCGGACGGTGTTTTTTGGAGCATTCCGATGACAAAGGCGGAGAACACGGCGGTCATGAAGCAACACCTGATTGACCCTGAGATCTGCATTCGTTGCGGAGCCTGCGAGGAGGCTTGCGCGATCAATGCCATTACTCATGATGCGCAGAATTACGTGGTGCGCCCTGATGTATGCCGGACCGACATGGCGTGTGTGCCTGTATGCCCGACAGGGGCCATCGATAACTGGATCAGGGTGCTGTCTGCCGAGGCGTATTCCATCGAGGAGCAGTTCACGTGGAATTCTTTGCCCGAGGAGGCTCCTGATTTGAAGGCCCTTGAGTCGGCGGCCGGTGACGGAGGCGAGGAAAAGGACGGTACAGGGGAACTGGATATTTTGACCGTCGAAACCGGGCAGGACGGGGATGTGCTCGATGGGCAGCCTAATACTGCGGCCGGTTCGAGCGTGCCCCCTTGGTCGGCCGCGCACCCTTTCGTCAACTTGTATACCCACAAACAGGTTGCGATAGCCACGGTGGCTGGCAATCATCGGATCACGGAGGAGGATACAGAGAGCGATATCCACCACATCGTTCTTGATTTTGGGAATCTCCCGTTTCCTGTGCTCGAGGGCCAGTCGCTTGCCATTTTTCCTCCGGGGCTGGATGCGAATGGGCGGGCCCATCATGCGCGGCAGTATTCGATTGCGAGTCCCAGGGATGGCGAGAGGCCCGGCTATAACAATTTGTCCATTACGGTCAAGCGGGTCACCAAGGATTTCGATGGTAATCCGGTGGTCGGGGTTTGTTCGAATTATCTGTGCGATTTACGGCGCGGGGATACTGTCAGGCTTATCGGCCCGTTGGGCAGCACTTTTCTCATGCCCAATCTCAAGCAGGCCAATTTGTTGATGATCTGTACCGGTACTGGCGCGGCGCCGATGCGGGCCATGACCGAGCGCTGTCGCCGATTGAAAAAAACGCATGAATTTGATGGCCGGTTGATGCTGTTTTTTGGCGCGCGCACGCAACGTGAACTACCCTATTTCGGGCCCCTCATGCGTTTGCCCAAGGATCTGATCGATGTCAATCTGGCCCTATCGCGCGAGCCAGGCAAACCCAAGCGCTACGTCCAGGATCTGATACGCGAGTATTCCGCGGATGTCTGGGCCTTGTTGCAGCAGGAGCATACTTACATTTATGTCTGTGGGCTCAAGGGTATGGAACGTGGTGTGCTGGATGCGCTCAAAGAGGTGGTCGAGGCCGGGGGGCAGAACTGGCAGGTCGTGCATGCCGCGCTGAAGACTCAGGGCCGCCTGCATTTCGAAACCTATTGATTGTTGTTGGCTATGGCTTGGTGCCGCCTTTTATCCAGGCATGGCATCGTCCATCCGTCAGACGGCGATCCGGCCATTGGTGGCGGATGGCCGTCTGGTCATGGCGGCGCCGCCTTCCTGGAGGATGGTTTGACGTACCATCTTGTGCAGGCGCTGGAAAGTGGCACGCAGGGCGTGTTCGCTGGTATCGATCGAGAAATCGGCCTTGGAATAGAAGGCCGCGCGTCCCGCCAGGATGTTTTTCAAATCCTGCATGGCCTCTGGATTGGCTGACATCGGCCGCAGGTCGCCCTGGGCAATGACCCGTTTCATGTGGTCTTCCGGGTTTGCTTTCAGCCAGATCGTGGTGCAGTAGGATAACAGCAGGTTGAAGGTCGATGCCTCGGATACCAGGCCGCCCGGGGTTGCGATGACGGCTTCGGGGTAGATCTGCAGCGTTTCCTCGAGTGCCCGGCGCTCATAGCGGCGATAAGCGTTCATGCCGTACAGGGATTGGATTTCTGCAACGCTGCAGCCCGCAAGCTTTTCTATTTCCTTGCCCAACTCGACGAATGCGAATCCCAGCTCGTTGGCAAGCATTTTGCCCAGGGTGGTCTTGCCGGCGCCCCGCAAACCGACCAGGGCGATCCGGGAACTCCGGAGCGCGTTTTCACCGCCTGTGCCGAGCAACTCGCCGATCGCAATTCGGACGTTGCGCAGGGTTGCTTCGTCCTTGGATTCGAGCAATTCGCGAATCAGCAGCCATTCGGGTGATGAGGTCGTCACATCGCCGATCAGCTCGGCCAGTGTGCAACGCAATGCCTGCGCCACTTGCAGCAATACGAGGATCGATGGATTGCCGACCCCGCATTCCAGATTTGCCAGGTGCCGTTCGGAGACATGGGAGGCTTGGGCGGTTGCTTTCCGAGTCAAGCCCCGGCGTGCCCGCAAAGCACGGACTCGTTCGCCCAAGGCGGCGAGGAATGGGTTGCGTTGGGGATCGGTTTCCGAGGTGGGGTGTAAATGCATTGGTTTGACTATGGCATACTAAAGACAAGCATCTTGAATTCTACTGCAATATAATTCTTATAGTAAGTATAGATTTTAAGCAAATACTTGCATTTTAATGCATGAGGCGAGACGGCCCCATGAACGGACCGCGCTCATCCCGTTTATTTTTCAGGTTTGTTCCCATGAAATTCAAGGATTTCGAAGTCGGTATGGTCATTACCCACCCCCCCGTCGAGGTCGACGAGGCGGAAATGCTGGCTTTTGCCAAGGCCTATGATCCCCAGTGGTTCCATGTCGATGCCGAGCGCGCGCGCAATGGCCGCTGGAACGGCCTGATCGCCAGCGGCTGGATGACCTGCGGGTTGACGATGCGCATGGCGACGCAGGCTGCGCTCGAAGGTTCCGAATCGTTCGGTTCGCCCGGAATCGAGCGTCTGCGCTGGATCGCGCCTGTGCGTGCCGGTGACCAATTGCGGTTCGAGGGGACGATCGATTCCAAACGGGTGTCCGCCAGTCGGAATGATCTGGGCATCCTGCGCTGGACCTGGCGAGTCTACAACCAGGATGATGTGCAGGTATTCGAGGCCGATGTCACCAATTTGTTCGAACTGGACGTCGGCGCCTGATACGGATTGGCCTTCAGCCGTATCATGTCCGTGGATTCGCCGCGCGCGCTGTTTGGCGACGTGAGGGGGGCATGAGGGCATTCTTGCATGGCATGAGCGGGAGCATTGCGGCCCTGCTGATCGGCGGCCTGTTTTGCGCCGGCGTGTCCGCTGCCGGCCACGAGGACATCAACCCCGAGGCTGCCAGTGGTCGCACGGCGCGCACCGCCGCGTATGCCGAGCATTACATGGCGAGCACCGCCAACCCCTGGGCGACCCGCGCCGCGGTCGACATTCTGGCGCGCGGCGGTTCGGCCGCCGATGCGGCGGTCGCCGCGCAGATGGTGCTCAATCTGGTCGAGCCGCAGTCCTCGGGAATCGGGGGTGGCGCTTTCATCGTCGCCTTCGATCCGCGCGAGGGGCAGGTGCGCAGCTATGATGGCCGCGAGACAGCCCCGGCCAGTGCGCAGGCCACGCGCTTCATGCGCGATGGGCAGGCGCTGGATTTCCAGGCGGCGGTCAATAGCGGCCAGTCCGTGGGGGTGCCGGGTGTGCTGCGGGCTCTGCGTCTGCTGCATGATGCGCAGGGACGCCTGCCCTGGGCCGATCTGTTCGAGCCGGCGATCCGCCTGGCGCGCGCGGGGTTCCCGGTGTCGCCGCGGCTGCACGCCTTGCTGGCGGGCGACCAGGGCTTGCGCCGGCAATCCGCGGCAGCCCGTTATTTCTACGACGCCGATGGCCAGCCCTGGCCGGTTGGACACGTGCTGCGCAATTCCCAGTTGGCCGACACACTGGCGCTGATTGCGCGTGAGGGCCCGGACGCATTTTATGAGGGGCCGATCGCGCGCGACATCGTTGAGGCCGTGGCGGCCCACGAGGTGCCGGGCGATTTGTCGCTGGATGATTTGCGCGGCTACCGCGCCCTGGCGCGCGATCCCCTGTGCATGCCGTATCGCGTTTATCGCCTGTGCGGCGCCCCGCCGCCGAGTTCCGGGCCCCTGGCGGTCCTGCAGATCCTCGGCATCCTGGCGCATACGCCGATTGCGCAGGATGCGCCCGAGTCCCTGCGGGCGGTGCACCTGTTCGCCGAAGCCGGGCGCCTGGCGTATGCCGACCGCGATGCCTATGTGGCCGACCCCGCCTTCGTCGAGGTGCCGGTGGCGGGAATGCTCGATCCCGCCTACCTGGCCGCTCGCGCGGCGTTGATCCGCCCCGACCGGAGCATGGGTCGCGCAGAGGCGGGCGAGCCGCCGCTGAGGCCGGTGCGGCGGGCGGCGGACCGCAGCCTGGAGCCGCCGTCGACCACCCAGATCTCGATCGTCGACGCATGGGGCGGCGCGGTGTCGATGACCAGTTCGATCGAGGGCGCTTTCGGCAGCAAGATCTTCGTGCGCGGCTTCCTGCTGAACAATCAGCTGACCGACTTTTCATTCCTGGCGCGGGATGCGCGCGGCCGGCCGATCGCCAACCGGGTCGAAGCCGGCAAGCGGCCCCGCAGTTCGATGTCGCCCATGCTGGCGCTGCGCGACGGGCGGCCAGTGCTGGTCATCGGCTCGCCGGGTGGCAGTGCCATCATCAATTATGTGGCGCAGACCCTGCTGGGTGTGTTCGATTGGGGGCTGGACATCCAGGCGGCGGTCGATCTGCCGCACTATGGCAGCCGCAACCGCGCCACCGAAATCGAGGCCGGCACCCCGGTCGAGGCGCTGGTCGGGCCTTTGCGCGCCATGGGCCATGAGGTTCAAACCGGCGAGTTCCCCAGCGGCCTGCAGGGCATCCAGCGCCTGCCCGATGGCCGTCTGGCGGGCGGCGCCGATCCGCGCCGTGAAGGGCTGGCCTTGGGCGGGTGAGCGTTGGTCTTGCCCGTTTTCCAGGGGCGTCGTCAGCGAAACACCACGGTCCGCGCACCGTTGAGCAGGATGCGGTGCTCGACGTGCCAGCGCACGGCGCGCGCGAGGACCAGGGACTCGACGTCGCTGCCGATCCGGGTCAGGGCCTGGGCGTCCATCGAATGATCGACGCGCTCGATGTCCTGCTCGATGATCGGCCCTTCGTCCAGGTCCTGGGTGACGTAGTGGGCCGTCGCGCCGATGATCTTGACCCCGCGCTCATGCGCCTGGTAGTAGGGGCGCGCGCCCTTGAAGCTCGGCAGGAAGCTGTGGTGGATGTTGATGGCGCGGCCCGCCAGCGCGCGGCACATCTCCTGGGACAGGATCTGCATGTAGCGCGCCAGCACCACGAGGTCGACGTTTTCGCGCTCGGCCAGTTCGAGGATGCGCCGTTCCTGTTCCGCGCGGGTTTCTGGCGTCACGGGCAGGTGATGGAAAGGCACGCCGTGGGCTTGGGCCAGCGGCTGGAAATCCGGGTGGTTGGAAACCACGCACGCGACCTCCACCGGGAGCAGGCCGCTTTGTGTGCGAAACAGCAGATCGTTGAGGCAATGGCCCTGGCGGCTGACCAGGATCAGCAGGCGGGCCTTGCGCTGTTTGTCGTGGATCTGGAACTGCATCGAGAACCGCTCGGCGACGCCCGCGAAATCCTGCGCCAGCTCATCGATACCGGTCGCCACAGGCAAGGAAAAATGGATACGCAGGAAGAACCGTTCGGTATCCGGATCGCCGAATTGTTGCGAGTGGATGATGTTGCCGTGGCGCGTCAGCAGCCAGCCCGAAACATGGTGGACGATCCCCATGCGGTCGGGACAGGAGAGGGTCAGAATATATTCGTGCATGATGATCCAGGCGGTTGCGGGAGGCTCGCGGCGGAGTCGAAGCTGCGCGGGCGCCGCCGTATCCGGGTTTCAGTTGCGTGACAAGGGTTCGCTGGCGGGCGTCAGGTCGAAATCGCCGGCATGATAAATCAAGGGCGCGATGAGCCGTCGCTGGCAGTGCTCGACCTGGCCGACGAGGATGGTGTGGTCGCCCGCCGGGTGCTGTTGCGTGTTGTGGCATTCGAACCAGGCGGCGCAGCGGGGATCGCCCAGCATCAGCGTGCCGTTGGGCGCGCGGTCCAGATCCAGGCCGGCGAAACGCTCGGGTTGTGGTCCGCGCGAGAACCGCCGCGCCAGGTCGATCTGCGTGGCCGAGAGGATATGGACGACGTAGCGTTCGATCCGCATGAAAGCGGGCAGGGACGAGGCGGTGTGCGTCAACGACCACAGCACCATGGGCGGGTTCAGCGAAACCGAACTGAACGAGCTGATGGTCAGGCCCAGCGGAATGCGGGTGTCGGGGTGCTCCGCCGTGACCACGGTCACGCCGCTGGGAAACCGGCCCAGGGCGGACCGGAAGTACAGGTCCGGAAAATCGGCAGGAGACGGCGCGGAGGGCATGGGGAGGTCAGGGCGCGAGGCGCTGTAGCGTCCAGTCGCCGTTCTGGCGCGTGTAGACCAGGCGGTCATGCAGCCGCGAAGGGCGGCCCTGCCAGAATTCGATGGACTCCGGGTCCAGCCGGTAGCCGCCCCAGTGCGGCGGGCGGGGAGGATCGTCGCCCATGGACTGGGCCAATTCCTGCGAGCGCGTGGTCAATGCCTCGCGGGTCGTCGGCTGGCTTTGCCGCGAGACCCAGGCGCCGATGCGCGATCCCAGCGGGCGGCTATGGAAATAGGCGTCGGATTCCTCGGACGAAACCCGTGTGACGCAGCCGTCGATGCGGACCTGGCGTTCGAGTTCGGGCCAGAAGAACAGCAGGCTGGCGTAGGCATTGGCGTCGAGCTCATGCCCCTTGCGGGATTCATAGTTGGTGTAGAACACGAAACCCTGGGTATCGTAGCCCTTGAGCAGCACGATGCGCGCGGAAGGCCGGCCCCCGGACGTTGCCGTTGCCAGGGTCATCGCCGTGGGCTCGAGGACCTCGCTGTGCAGGGCCTGATCGAGCCAGAGCCCGAACTGGGTGTAGGGGTCGCTGGCGGCGGAGGATTCCAGGAGTTCGAATTTCTGGTAGGTCTGGCGGATATCGGCGATGGACATGGCAGTGGGTTCCGGTGTCTCTAGCGCGGGCGCTCGACGGGTGAATGGTCAATCGCGATGGCGCGCGCGATGGCGCGCAATCTGCGGTCATGGATGCCGGCGGCCTCGAGGGCTTCGGCGGTTTGCAGCACGTATTCGGTACAGGAGCCGTATTGGCCGTGGCCCTGGCGCACGATGGGCACGATCTGCTCCAGTGACAGGCCTGGGACGTAGCCGTCGGCGGCGCGGTCCATCGTGAAGACCAGTGCCTGAACGAGGCCCTCGGGGGTGCGGCAGGCCAGCCAGCGCGGAATATATGCGCCGCTGGGCATTTCGCGGCGCCACAGGGCGGTCATGATGGGCGGCACCTGATCGGCGGCGATCCGATAGGCTCGCCCCTGGCACGAACCGCCCACATCCAGGCCGAACACCAGTCCCGGGACCTCGGGGGTGCCCCGGTTGACGCGCGACCACAGGCACAGGGCGCGATGGTAGCCGTGGATGTGCGCCATGCGGGATTCGATGTGATCGAATTCCGGGCGCCAGACCAGTGAGCCATAGCCGAATATCCACAGGTCGTTGCGGCCGTTCCAGTTGCGCAGTGTGTGATCGATCGAGGCCTGGCGTTCCGCGTCGTCCAGCAGCCTGAAACGCCGGACGGAGGGTGGCGGGCGGCGGGCGGACGGCAGGAAGGTGTTCACGGGTGCTTGCGGTTCGGGGATGCGGAATCGAAGCCTTATTGTAGAGGACTTGTCCAGTAAAATGGTTGCCCTATCGGACGAGCCTCATGACTTCAGATCTTTGCCCGGCGCCCGGTGCGCCCGCCGATCCGCCTTCCGCCGAACCGGTGCCGATCGACCCCGCGCGGCGTTTCGGCGGCATCGACCGCCTCTATGGCGCTGGCGCCCTGGAGGCGCTGGCCGGCTTGCGGGTGGTGGTCGCGGGTATCGGCGGGGTCGGCACATGGTGCGTCGAAGCGCTGGCGCGTTCCGGGGTCGGCGCTCTGACCCTGGTCGATCTGGACCATATCGCCGAATCCAACATCAATCGTCAGGCGCATGCCCTGGACAGCACCCTGGGTTGTTCCAAGATCGAGGCCATGGCCGGGCGCGTGCGCGACATCAATCCTGCCTGCGCTGTGCATCTGGTCGATGATTTCATCGATGCCGATAATGTGGCCGCAATTCTGTCGGCCGGGCCGGGGCCCGGCGTTCTCGTGGATTGCACGGATCAGGTGCCGGCCAAGGTGGCGATGATTCTTGCGGCGCGCGCGGCGGGCTGGCCGCTGATTGTCTGTGGCGGGGCCGGCGGCAAGACCGATCCGCTGGCTCTGCGGGCCGGCGACTTGTCGCTGGCCGTGCATGATGCGCTGTTGGGGCGTGTGCGTCAGGTCTTGCGGCAGCGCCACGGCTATCCCAAGGGCGGCGCGGCGGGCGGCAAGGCCAGCCGCCGGCCCGCTCGCATGGGCGTCGACTGCCTGTGGTTCGAGCAGCCGGTCGTCTTGCCCGAGGCCTGGCGGGCAGCGCCCGAGGGGGCCAGCCCCCAGGGCCTGTCCTGCGCCGGCTACGGCTCGATCGTTACCGTCACCGCCACCATGGGCCTGGCCGCGGCCGACCGGGCCTTGCGCCAGGGGCTGGCCCTGGCCGATCACCGCACGGACCGGTCGCCGGGATAGTTCGCGGGCGTGTCCGGACGCGCTGCATGCCGGGCGAGGAATTCCGCCAGGACATGGCCGGTATGGGTGGCGGCGGTCGCGAGCTGTTCGGGGCTGCCCTCGGCCACCAGCCGGCCGCCGCCGTCGCCGCCTTCGGGCCCCAGGTCCAGGATCCAGTCGGCCTCGGCGATGACGTCCAGATTGTGCTCGATCACCACGACGGTATTGCCCGCGTCCACCAGCCGGTGCAGCACGTGGATCAGTTTTTCCACATCGGCGGTCGACAGGCCCACGGTGGGCTCGTCCAGCACGTACAGCGTATGCGGCGCGCGCGAGGCGCGGCCGGTGCGCGTCAGGCCCTCGTCCAGATGCGCCTTGGTGAGTTCGGTGACGAGTTTGATGCGCTGCGCTTCGCCGCCCGAGAGCGTCGGCGATGGCTGCCCCAGTGTCAGGTAGCCCAGCCCCACATCCTGCATCAGTTGCAGCGCGCGCGCGATCTTGCGATGCGCGGCGAAATGGCCGACCGCCTCGTCCACCTCCATACGCAGCAACTCGCCCGCGTTGCGTTCGCGCCAGCGCACCCCCAGGGTTTCCTGGTTGAAGCGCGCGCCGTGGCAGGCATCGCACGGCACCTTGACATCGGGCAGGAAACTCATCTCGATCGTGCGCATGCCCTGGCCTTCGCATTCCGGGCAGCGGCCCTCGCCCGTGTTGAACGAGAAGCGTGAACTCGTCCAGCCCCGCATGCGCGCCTCGCGGGTGGCGGCAAAGAGCTTGCGCACATCGTCCCAGAAACCCACATAGGTCGCCGGGCAGGAGCGGGGCGTCTTGCCGATTGGCGTCTGGTCGACTTCGAGGACCCGGTCGATGGCCTGCCATCCCTGGATCGATGCGCAGCCGCGCCAGGCGGGCGCCTTGCGGGCGGATACTGCGCGCGCCAGATTGTCCAGCAACACGTCGCGCGCCAGGGTCGATTTGCCCGAACCCGACACCCCGGTCACGACGCTGAGCCGTCCCACTGGAATGCGCGCGCAGACCTGTCGCAGGTTGTGCAGGTCGGCATCCACGATCTCGATCATCGGCGTATTGGCCGCCACCGCCCGGCGTCCGGCCATCGGGTGACGCAGGGGCGTGCGCAGATAACGGCCCGTGAGCGAGGCGGGGTTGTCCATGATGCCCTGGACGCTGCCTTGCGCCACCACCATGCCGCCGCGCACGCCCGCGCCCGGTCCGATGTCGATGACGTGGCCCGCCCGGCGGATCGTGTCTTCGTCGTGCTCGACGACCACCAGGGTATTGCCGTTGCCCTCCAGGCGCGCCAGGGCATCGAGCAGGATGCGGTTGTCGCGCGGATGCAGGCCGATCGTGGGCTCGTCCAGCACGTAGCACACCCCTTGCAGGTTCGAGCCCAGTTGCGCGGCGAGGCGGATGCGTTGCGCCTCGCCGCCCGAGAGCGTCGGCGAGGCGCGGTCCAGCGTCAGGTAACCCAGCCCCACGGATTCCATGAAATTGAGCCGGCTGCGGATTTCGGCCAGCACGTCGCGTGCGATCTCGGCCTCGCGGCCCTGGCCGCCGATGCCGAGGAAAAAGCGCTGGGCATCGCTGACCGCCATCGAGGCCAGCTCGGCAATCGAGCGGTCGCGCCAGCGGAAGGCCAGGGCGACGGGGTTGAGGCGTTGGCCGTGGCAGTGCGGGCAGGGCGCCAGGGTGTCGCCGGCCCACTCGTTCCAAGTGGCCTCCTCGCCGCTCTGGTCCTCGGTGAAGCCCTGGAGCTGCAGGCCAGTGCCGAAGCAGTGCGGACACCAGCCGTGGCGCGAGTTGTACGAGAACAAGCGGGGGTCGGGCTCTGGAAAGCTCGTGCCGCAACTGGGGCAGGCGCGCTTGACCGAGAAGGTCTGGGTCCCGGGCTGGGCGGCGAGGCCCTGCGCGCGGCGCGTGTCGAGGCTGCCGGTGCCGGCGGTCAGGCCGGCCAGCAGGCTGAAGCGTCCCCGGCCGAGGGCCAGGGCGGCGCGCACGGCCTCGCGCAGCGTCCCCTCGTCGCGCACGTCGACGATCAGGTCGCGCACCGGCAGTTCGATCGTGTGTTCCTGGTAGCGGTCCAGACGCGGCCAGGGGGTGACCGGGATGAATTTTCCATCGACCCGCAGGTGCGTGTGGCCGTGCGCGGCGGCCCATTTGGCGAGATCGGTGTAGTAACCCTTGCGCGCCACGACCAGGGGCGCCAGCAGGCCGACGTGCTTGCCCGCATGGTCGCGCAACAGCTGTGCGACGATCTGCTCCGCGGTCTGGGGCTCGACGGGGATCTGGCAATCCGGGCACATCTGGGTGCCGAGCTTGACGTACAGCAGGCGCAGGAAGTGATGGATTTCGGTCATCGTCGCCACGGTCGATTTGCGTCCGCCGCGGCTGGTGCGCTGCTCGATCGCCACCGTGGGCGGGATGCCGTAGATCGCGTCCACATCCGGCTTGCCCGCTGGCTGCACGATGGCGCGGGCGTAGGCGTTGAGGGATTCGAGGTAGCGGCGCTGGCCTTCATTGAACAGGATGTCGAAGGCCAGGGTCGATTTGCCCGAGCCCGATACGCCGGTGATGACGGTGAAGGCATCGCGCGGGATGTGTACGTCGATGCCCTTGAGATTGTGCTCGCGGGCGTTGACGATGTGGATGTCGTGCGCCGCCTGCGGGCGCGCCGCCGGGGCGTAGGCCGCGGGCGGCTCGGTCAGGAGCGTGCGGCGCGATTCGAGGCCGCGGACATAATCCGCCAGCGCGCGCCCCGTGTGCGAATCGGTCTGCGCCATCAGCGACTCGGGCGTGCCCTGGGCGACGATCCGGCCGCCCTGGTCGCCGCCCTCGGGGCCGAGGTCGATCAGCCAGTCGGCGGCGCGAATCACGTCCAGATTGTGCTCGATGATCAGCAGCGAGTGGCCAGCGGCCAGCAGCTTGCGGAATGCGCGCATCAGGCGCGCGATGTCATCGAAATGCAGGCCCGTCGTCGGCTCGTCGAACAGGAACAGGCTGCCTTTGGTCGCCAGCCGCCGGCTGGCGGTGTGCGACTGCGCGGCCTGGGCCAGGTGGCCGGCGAGTTTCAGGCGCTGGGCCTCGCCGCCCGAGAGGGTCGGCACGGGCTGGCCCAGGCGCAGGTATTCCAGGCCCACGTCGGCCAGCGGCGCCAGCGCCCATTGCACGTCGCGCAGGCCCTTGAAGAAATCCAGCGCCTCGCTGACCGTCATGTCCAGCACCTCGTCGATCGAGGCGTCGCGGCCCATGTGCTCGATGCGGACCTCGAGGATCTGCGGCCGGAAGCGCCGGCCGTCGCAGTCCGGACAGCGCAGATACACATCCGACAGGAACTGCATTTCGACGTGTTCGAAACCCGTGCCGCCGCAGCCGGGGCAGCGGCCGTCGCCCGTGTTGAAGCTGAAAGTGCCCGCCGTGTAGCCGCGTTCACGCGCCATGGGGGCGGCGGCGAACAGCTTGCGGATCGCATCGAAGGCGCCGACATAGCTGGCCGGGTTCGAGCGCGCCGTCTTGCCGATCGGCGTCTGGTCCACCAGCACGATGTCGGCGAGCTGCTCGGCGCCGAGCAGGGCGTCGTGTTCGCCGGGCGCTTCGGTCGGACGGCCCAGATGCTTGAGCATCGCGGGGTACAGCACATCCTGGACCAGCGTCGATTTGCCCGACCCGGACACGCCGGTCAGGCAGACCAGGCGGCCGAGGGGAATGGCGACCGAGAGATTCTTGAGATTGTTGGCGCGGGCGCCTTGCAGCACCAGGCGCGGCGTGGCGTCGGCCACCGGCATGGGGCGCGGCGCCTCGATCCGCGCCTCGCCGCTGAGGTAGCGGCCCGTCAGTGTGCCGGAGCGCGCCAGCGCCTCGGGCGTGCCGTCGAACATGATCCGTCCGCCGCGCTCACCCGGCCCGGGGCCGATGTCCAGGATGCGGTCGGCGGCGATCATCACTTGCGGATCGTGTTCGACCACCACCAGGGTGTTGCCGTGAGTGCGCAGCCGGTGCATCACCTGCACGATGCGGTGGATGTCGCGCGGGTGCAGGCCGATCGAGGGCTCGTCCAGCACGAACAGCGTGTTCACCAGCGAGGTCCCCAGGGCCGTCGTCAGATTGATGCGCTGGACCTCGCCGCCCGACAGCGTGCGGCTCTGCCGGTCCAGCGACAGGTATCCCAGCCCCACATCGCAGAGGAAACGCAGGCGTGTGCGGATCTCGTCGAGCAGTTGGCCCAGGGCCTCGTCGACCGCCTGGCCGAACTCGATGCGTTCGAAGCAGTCGCGCACACGCTCGATGGGCAGGCGCATCAGGTCATGCAGGCCCAGGCCCGGCAGGGCGTCGAGCTGCGCCGGCGTCCAGCGCGCATGCACCGGCATGAAGCGCGGGTAGCCGGGCTGCGGGCCGGTGTCGCGCCCCAGCCGCCAGAGCGTCGCGTCGGGCTTCAGACGCGAGCCCTGGCAATGGGGGCAGGGCGTGTAGCTGCGGTACTTGGACAGCAACACGCGCACGTGCATCTTGTAGGCCCGCGATTCGAGCCAGTCGAAGAAGCGCTGGGCGCCATACCATTGATGCTTCCAGGCCGAGGGGCCGCCTTTCCAATCGGGATCACCGCCGATCACCCAATCGCGCTCGGCGGGCTCCAGGTCCCGCCAGGGCACGTCGAGGCGGATGCCGGCGCGCGGCGCATAGCGTTCCATTTCCTCCTGGCATTCCTTGTAGCTCGCGGTCTGCCAGGGTTTGATCGCGCCGCCGCGCAGGCTGCGCGACGGGTCCGGCACCACCAGGCCGTAATCGATGCCCATCACCCGTCCGAACCCCCGGCAGTGTTCGCAGGCGCCCAGTGGCGAGTTGAAGGAAAAGGTGCTGGGCAGCGGCGTGCTGTAATCGATGTCGCAGTGGGCGCAGTGCAGGCCCGAGCTGAAGCGCCAGTCCTCCTCCGCGTCCTCGAACTGCGCATGCACCGTCAGGCGGCCATTGCCTTGCGCGAGCGCGGTCTCCAGGGCCTCGTCCACGCGCGAGGGCTCGGCGCCGCTCAGGCGGAACCGGTCCTGGACGACGTGCAGGATGCGCCTGGCCGCGATCGCCTTTTGGGTCTTGCCCGCGGCCTTGCGGCCTGGCACAGGCGCCGGGGCGGCGGGAGCCTCGGCGCGGTGGATGCGCGTGTAGCCCTGCTGCTCGAGAAAGCCGTGCACCTCCTCGTCAGTGAAATTGGCCGGCACCGAAACCGGGAATGTCACGATCAGGCGCGGATCGCGGGCCGCGCAGCGGGTGGCGAGCTGGCGGGCGATGCTGGCGGGCGTATCGTGCTCGACCGGGCGCGCGCAGCCCGCGCAATACAGGCGGCCCGCGCGTGCGTAGAGCAGCTTGAGGTGGTCGTTGATCTCGGTCATGGTGCCCACGGTGCTGCGCGAATTGCGCACCGGATTCACCTGATCGATCGCGATCGCCGGCAGGATGCCGTCGATGCGCTCGACTTGCGGCTTGTCCATCCGGTCCAGGAACTGCCGCGCGTAAGGCGAGAAGGTTTCTACGTAGCGGCGTTGACCCTCGGCGTAGAGGGTGTCGAAAGCCAGGGAGCTTTTGCCCGAACCGGATACGCCGGTGATGACCAGCAATTCCCCTGTGTTGATGGTGACATCGAGATTCTTGAGATTGTTCTGGCGCGCGCCGACGATACGTATGGGAGCATTCATCACATCATCATAATCCGTTCCGGATGCCTCCAGCATCGGACCTGTTCGGCGGTTTCATGGGGCGCCAGCCCCTCGTGCCGCAGACCATATTCTTGATCGAAGTCAGCAATTAGTGTCATGGCGATTGCGTATGCCGCGTTCCGGCCGTATGGTTGAAGCTTTATGTTGTCAATCCGGGTTGACCGGGTTCTGTCGTCTGGAGGTTTGTCATGGTACGCCGTTTCGCCGTTTTCCTGCTGGGTCTCGCAGCCCTCCCGCCCGCCCTGGCCGCTGATTATGAGGTTGAGCCGCACCATACCTTTGTGACTTTCGAGGTGCAGCATCGCGGCACTTCTACCGTCCGTGGCCGTTTCAATCACATCGAGGGCCGGGTGACCCTGGATCAGGCCGCGCATACGGGCAAGGCGGATATTCGTATCGACACGGCTTCAGTCGACAGCGGCTCCGATCCGTTCGACGAACATCTGCGCGGTGCCGATTTCTTCAATATTGCAAAATTTCCCGAAGCCCGTTTCCAGTCCACCGCCTTCGTTTTCGATGGGAACCGTCTCGCCACCGTCCAGGGGCGTTTGACTTTGCTGGGCGCGACCCATGACGTCGAACTGCGCACCGACAACTTCAACTGCTATCAGAATGAGCGGATCGACCGTGAGATCTGCGGTGGGGATTTCTCGACCGAGATCCAGCGCAGCCAGTGGGGAATGAATTTCGGCCTGCCCGGCATCCCGGACGCCGTGCGCCTGGTCATCCAGATCGAAGCCGTACGCCAATAGAGGCTTGCGCATGTTGCGGGTTGCTTTTTTGCTAAAATGACGCGTTTTGCTTTCAGGCCCGCAACTTTCGCGCCGGCATTCAAATTCAGGAGATTCTCATGGCAGAAATCAAACGCACACGCCGCAACACCCTCGAGCGCCGGTGCCTCGGCAAGGCTTTCAAGCGCCTTTTCGTGCGCGCGCCCAAAGGTGTTTTCAAAATGCTGGAAAAGGTCAAACGCGTCTGAGCGTTTCGTTTCCGTACAATTGAACACGGGAAAGATGCCCCCACGCTGCGCCTTCGGCTTGCTGTCCACCTCGCGGCTTGCAAGCCGCTCGGATTCGTCAGGCACGGAACAGTCCTCAAGGACTGTTCCGTGTCCGGGTTCATCCCACGAGGGGGCGCTTTCTGCCTTGGGGCGGCCCGGCGGCAAAAGGACACGGGCTACCAGCCCGTGTTTTTTCTTTGTGGCGATCGTGTGATCGGCTCCAGGGGGAACTTTTCCGCTATGGTTGGCTGGCGTCATTTGTTTTCCGTTGTGACACCCACTTTCAATCGCGCGCATACTCTGGATCGGGTGTACCAGTCGTTGCGCGAACAGTCCTTCCAGGATTTCGAATGGGTGGTGGTGGATGATGGCTCCACTGACGGAACGCGCGACCTCGTCCAGGGCTGGCAGCAGGAGGCTGGTTTTCCGATCCACTATGTGTGGCAGACCAACCAGCACAAAAAGACTGCCTTCAACAACGGGGTGCGCCACGCGCGCGGCGAGTGGCTGGTGGCGCTGGACAGCGATGATGCCCTGGCCCCGAACGCGCTCTACAACATGGCGCGGGTGTGGGACGATATTCCCCAGGTGCAGCGCAACCGCTATGTGGCGATCACCGGCCTGTGCGCCTATCCGGACGGCCGTATCGTGGGCGACATGTATCCCGAGAATACGCTGGATGTGACCTCGCTCGACATGACGTTCCGATACCATGTGCGCGGCGAGAAATTCGGCTGCCTGCGCACCGACGTTCTGCGGCAGTTTCCTTTTCCCGAGGACATCCCCGGTTTCGTGCCCGAGAGTCTCGTCTGGCGCGCCATCGCCCGCGCGGGTTACCTGACGCGCTTCGTCAATCAAGTATTCCGCGTGTATCACGACAGCGGCGATAGCCTTTCGCGCCAAGGGCGTGGCGCGGACAGCGCGCGCCATGCCCTGGGCCTGTGGCTGTTGGCCCACGATACGGTCGAGAGCTGTCTGGCCTGGTTCCGCTATCAGCCGGGCGCGTTCTTTCTCGCCGCCGCGCGCTACACGCGCTTTGCCCTGCATCTGCGGGCTCGTGGCCAGGCGCGTCCGCACGGCAGGCGCTTGACCCATCTGGGCTCCAGGCTGCTGGTCTGTCTGATGTGGCCGGTGGGCGCTGGCCTCTATCTGCGCGACCGTTTTCGCGCCATGCGCGCATCGACCGCCAGCTGAACGTCGGGCAGTATCCCCGTCAGCCCAGCGCCGTATCCAGGAACATCATGACCGCAAAGCCCGCCATCAGGCCGACCGTGGCCGGCGTCTGATGGCCGTTGCGGTGGGTTTCCGGAATCACCTCGTGCGACACTACGAAAATCATTGCGCCGGCGGCCAGGCCCAGGCTGACCGGGTAGGCGAGCGCCAGACCGCTGGACATGCCCAGCCCCACCAGCGCCCCCAGTGGCTCCATCAGACCCGAGGCAACCGCCACCAGCGCCGCGCGCATGGGCGACAGGCCGGTGGCTCGCAGGGCCATCGCCACTGCCAGCCCCTCGGGGATATCCTGAATGGAGATGGCCGCGGCCAGCGGAATGCCGACACGCATGTCGCCATTGGCGAATCCCACGCCGATCGCCATGCCTTCGGGCAGGTTGTGCAGAGTGATCGCCAGCACGAACAGCCAGACCCTGCTGACGCGTTCGGCATCCGGCCCGCAAGGCCCGGTGCTGTCGTGCTCGTGCGGCGTGAAGGTATCGAGCCCAAGCATCAGCAACACGCCCAGGGCCAGCCCCAGCACCACTATCCCGGCGGCCGCCGGGCCATTGCCCACCAGCCGTTGCGCGGCGGCCAGTCCGGGCAGGATCAGTGAGAAAGCGCTCGCGGCCAGCATCATGCCGGCTGCGAAGCCCAGCATGATGTCTTGTGTGCGTGCCTGGATGGAACGCAGGCTGATGGCGGCCAGCGCGCCCAGCGCCGTGGCCGCGAAGCCGGCCGTGCCGCCCAGCAGGGCATAGCGAATGTAGACAGGCTCGACCCCGGTCAGGCCATAGTACAGGCCCGAGGCCAGCAGTCCCAGCACCGCCAGCGTCGCGGCCACCAGGCCCACGGTCACCAGCGGGCGGGCCTGCGCCTGCGCCAGCCATACGGCGCGCCAATTGTGCGGGAGAGTGTCGGTATGGTTCATGAGGATGCCGGGGCGATCCGCCAGAGCAAGGTCGATGAAGTAGAGTTTAACGGGAGGTCGGGATTTTAGGGGTAGCAGCAGCGGTATGGGCTTGCAGTCGCTGCGCCAATCCCGTGCGCTGTATGGCCGGTGTTGGAACGCAATGAGACAGTGGCGAGGCTGTGCAGTAGCTGAGGGCGCTGTGGGGTATTGCCGTGGAAATATTGCGGCGATCAGGGTTCAAGTCATGGCAACGCATGGTGCGCGGGAGGCCGCATTTATTTTCACGATATTCCTGTCTCAGTGACACTGTATTGGCAGCAAACTAGGGAACGGGATGCAGGGGTATGTGAGGGTGGTGCAGGGTAGGGTGGGGTAATAAACAGCAAAATACTCACTCATTGCGTTTTAATCATAGAAAAGAAACTTAAATTCACGAAACATGAAAATGGTTACGATGTGAATAATAGGCTGATTTATTTATTTTAATTTATTCCATACGACAAAAAATTAGTTAAAATATTAACGTATTGAAATTATCCTGAAACTAGGGCGATACGCAAGATCCGCCGATATCCACGCCAGCCATGGTAGCGGCAATCGGGGTTTCGTTATGGTTCATTTCTGCGGGCAGTCCTCGGCCCGCGTCGAATATCTAGCAGCGATGAATCCGCCACGGCGGGCGCCGTGTCATTTTCAGAATATTCCAGTGGCGATAGTGCAAGCGCCGAATTAAAAATTCTTATTGTTCACGTTTTCGATAGGGAGACAGAATGCCAGCAAGCAGAGTCAATCATGTCCATCTGGCGCGCCGCCGGCCTCTGGCGGCAGCGCTGGCGCTGCTGGTTGCCGGTGGCCTGATCAGCGCTCCCGCCGTGGTGCGGGCTGGCGATGAAACTTATGATGATAGCCCATCGTCAGTCGGACTAGAAACGGCCTCGTTTCTTGGTCTGCCTGCATGGTTGGGTTTGCCGGATGATGCCAGGGGGCTGCTGCATGGCGCCCCTGGCGGGACGCTTTCTGGCGCCAATCTGACCGTTGATTACGTCACGGCCACCACACCGGCGTTCGTCATTGGCGGGTATTCCGCCAGCGGCGAGGCGCTGAGTAGCAACACGGTCACCATCAAACAAGGCAAGATTGATGGTCCGGTCATCGGGGGTTTGTCGCACCGGACAGAGATTACTAAAGGTGTCGACAATTCCGCGGGCACCGGTTCGGCAGAGACGGAATTCTATTTGACAGATGGACAAGCAGCAGCAGTTTCCCATACGGTCATCGTGGAAAAGGACAATACGGTAACCGGCAGGATATATGGCGGCGCCGCGTTGGTTCATGTGCAGACTGGCGCAGCCAGTGCTGGCCCCGTCGAGATCGAAGACGCCGAAGCCGAAGCCTACGCCAACGCCAACTCCAACGCCACCGTCCACGCCACCGCCGACGCTAACCAAAATAAGGTCGAAATCGGTCAGGGCGTCACTCTGAACAAAAATCTCTATGGTGGCATGGCAAGCATTTCCGCTCGTGCGGGTGATGCTACTGCTGCCGACACCACCTCCACCTCCACCTCCACCACCAACGGCGCCGGCGCCGCCGTCGAAGCCGAAGCCGACGCCGACGCTGACGCCGACGCCGACGCCGCCATCGCTACCGCTAACCAAAATGCTGTCGAAATCGGTCAGGGCGTCACTCTGAACGAAAATCTCTACGGTGGCATGGCAA